>JBIIBV010000002.1:0-70249 GCA_044239195.1 Sphingobacteriaceae bacterium
TTAGACCAAGAAAACCTACGCAGCCTTTTCGAGAAATACCAACCCACCCAAGTTTATCTGTTAGCAGCCATGCTTTCTGCAGTTGGCGAACAAATGCCTAAAAAAGCATGGGAGTTAAACATGGATGGCTTACTCCATGTGCTCGATTTATCGGTTGAATTTAAAGTGAATAAAGTATTTTGGCCGAGTTCCATTGCCGTTTTTGGGCCACATTCGCCGCAAGAACATACCCCCCAGTATTGTGTAATGGATCCGAACACCGTGTACGGATTTAGCAAACTAGCTGGAGAACGCTGGTGCGAATATTATTTTACCAAATACGGTTTAGACGTTCGAAGTATTCGTTATCCGGGATTAATTGGTTGGAAAGCAGCTCCAGGCGGTGGCACTACCGATTATGCAGTACATATTTTTCACGAAGCTTTAAAAAATGGGCATTACGAATGCTTTTTGGCTGCAACCACGGCACTCCCTATGCTATATATGGAGGATGCCATTCGGGCCACCATTCAATTGATGGATGCTCCAGCAGAAAAATTACGTATTCGTTCGAGTTATAATTTAGGAGGAATTAGTTTTACGCCCGAACAATTGGCTGCAGAAATACGCAAACAAGTTCCTAATTTTACACTCTCGTACACCGAGAACGATCCACGGCAAGCTATTGCAAATAGTTGGCCAAAATCAATAAACGATAGCTTTGCTAAAGAAGATTGGGGGTGGGAACTCTCCTTCGATTTGGCAGCCATCAGCAAAGACATGATTAAAAATTTAAGTAACTAATATTCCATGGGAAGAGCATTCGAATTTAGAAAAGAACGAAAATTTAAACGTTGGGCAAAAATGGCCGTTCAATTTACCCGTTTGGGTAAAGAGATTGTAATGGCGGTGAAAGCCGGCGGAGCCAACCCCGATGCCAACTCACGTTTGCGCACAGCCATGCAAAATGCCAAAGCGGTAAACATGCCTAAAGACCGTGTGGAAGCAGCTATTAAACGTGCAAGTAATAAAGACGAAAGTAATTACGAGGAGTTAGTTTACGAAGGATATGCTGCACACGGGGTAGCTATTTTAGTAGAAACTGCTACCGATAATACCAACCGAACCGTAGCCAACGTGCGCAGTTATTTTAATAAATGCGATGGAACTTTGGGTAAAACAGGCTCTCTAGATTTCATTTTCACCCGTCAATCGGTGTTTCGTTTTGAGCCTGGGGAATTGGATTTAGAAGAACTAGAATTTGATTTAATTGATGCCGGCCTAGAAGAGATTTACGTAGAAGAAGGCGAAGAAGGAAAAGATGTAGCCGTAATTCATACCGCATTTGAAGATTTTGGCAAAATGCAAAAAGCCTTAGAGCAAAAAGGCATTGAAGTAATTAGTGCTAAATTAGAACGGGTAGCTCAATCTACCACTGAGGTAAATGAAGAACAAGCCGCCGATGTACTGAAACTAATTGACAAATTAGAGGAAGACGACGACGTACAGGCTGTGTACCACAACATGGGCTAAGCCCTATTTAAGATTCTTTATAAAATCTGTTAAAGCTTTTAAAAAGCCGCGGGCTAGTAGGCCATCGGCATTGGTATAATTTGCCAACGGTTTTTGCGGGTCTACAACCTCTTTAAGCACGTGATCCATTTTAGGAATTATAAGCAATTTGGCTTGCTTTACTGCTCCGGCCAGGGCCTCTGCATCTTTTACTTGTATCTGGCTATCTGCATCGCCTTGTAAAATAAGTACCGGTTTTTGAAGCATTGAAGCTTGCGCTAAGGGAGCATAGTTGAGCAAAGAGATTAAATAAGGCTGCACCGAGGGTCTGTAAAGCGTATTGAAATAGCTAGGTACATCAGAAACCAATTTTCCTGCTTTTAATGAATCCATTATGGCTTGCGATTCTTGCTGTATAGCCAAAGGGGCATTTTTAGAAATTTGCTCGGCAATTACCTCATCAAAACTACGGCCCATACCCGAAACCAATACTACCCCAGTAACTCGATCATTTTGGCCGGCAATACTTGCCAACAAAGCTCCTTCGCTGTGGCCAATAAGCACTATTCTTTTATATTTTACTGAATCAATCAGGTAATAAATCCAACTTTTAACATCGTTAATATAATCTTCGAAGCGAAGGTCGGCTTCTTTCATACCGGAGCTACTACTTTTTCTCACGCCTCTCTTATCATATCGTAAGCTGGCAATACCTTGCTTGGCTAAGCCTTCGGCTACTAATTTATAGGAGTTTGCGTTTACGCCTAAGGGATTGTTGCCGTCTCTATCTGTAGGCCCAGAACCAGCAATAATAAGGGCTACGGTTTGGTTACGGCCGGCTGGTAAAAGTGTACCCGATATAGACCCTTTAGAGGTAGCTAGGTTTATTTCTGTAGATTTTTTTTGGGCAAAAACGGTGCCTGTAGATATCAGGCACAAACTGAGTAGCAAAAAAGCTAATCTTTTCATACTATAATTGTACAAGAGCGGCCTTTATTTCTTCCATTAACCACATAGGGGTAGAGGTAGCACCGCATATTCCTACTTTTTCGCCAGGTGCAAACATGGAAGAATTTAATTCGCCAACGTTGGAAACGAAATAGGTATTGCTGTTGTACTTTCTACATACTTCGTACAATACTTTGCCGTTAGATGACTTTTTACCCGATACAAAAACTACCTTATCGAAATTCTTTACAAACTCAGGCAATTCTTTATCTCGGTTAGATACTTGTCTGCAAATGGTATCATGGGCTTTTATTTCATAGCCTCTGTTGATGAGTTCCTCTTTAATTTGGTAAAATTTCTCCGTACTCTTTGTGGTTTGGCTGTACAGTGTAAATGCATTTGGCAAGTCCGCCTGATCTAGTTCTGCTAAATCTTGAAATACTAGGGCATTGTTATTGGTTTGTCCTTGTAGGCCAATCACCTCGGCATGGCCGTGTTTTCCAAAAATGAGAATTTGCTCTTTATCGTCGAAGGAATTTTTAATGCGGTTCTGTAGTTTCAATACTACCGGACAAGAAGCATCAATTAGCGTTATATTTTTTTCTAAAGCTATTTTATACGTTTCGGGTGCTTCGCCATGTGCCCGAATAAGGACTTTTTCGTTTTCTAAACTGGGTAAAGCATCATGAGAAATTATGCGCAAACCTTTTGCTTTTAAGCGTTCTACTTCTTCATCATTGTGCACAATATCGCCCAAACAATACAAGTAGCCTTGCTCGGCTAAAATTTCTTCGGCCATATCAATGGCATATACCACGCCAAAGCAAAAGCCCGAATCACCATCGATAGTCACTTGTAGATTATAACTCATAACAATTCAAAAGTACAAATTTAGTAGGGTTTAAGCCAATAATTTAGGGCGATAAAAAAAAGAAATTGCGCTAGCAAAAGTACCACGGCTACCGGATTTTTTTCTTTCTGTTTTTGATTAAAAAAGAGCCAAAAACAGCCGAATGAGAATATAAACCAAGCAACATAATTTTGTAAAGGAATAGTTGCAGAGGCCCAATGCCAATAATCGAAGTGAATAGCTACGGGTTCTATGAATACATCGAGTAGGACCAATAAAGCTGCAGCCAGCACCGCCTTTATAACAGCAGATTTCATGGGTACATATTGAATAGCACTTCCGGCAGCGAAAATTAATAAGACCCAATTTACGCCAATAAGCAAGGGAATGCTGGCAAGTTTAAAACCCAAGGCATCGCCATACTGATAGCTGCCAAATATGAGTCCGGTATGCACCCCTAAGTATTCTATTCCGAAGCCTAAACAATAAATGAGTAGGGCAAAGCGGCTATTAAAAGAATCATAACTCCAGGCCAGTAAAACTAGCATGAGTAGTAGATGAAAAGGAATAAGGTTCGTGAATAGTTCTTTATAGCCGAAAAAAAAACCTAAAAAACCTACCAAATGAAATAGAATTACAAAAAAACTTAAGATAAATTCTTTCTTTTTCATGCCACTTTTCGCCCTTTCCATGTACTGCTACGTGTTAGTTTTTTTTGTACAGCAACAACAACAAGCACTACAAAACTAAGCAACTGTAGTGGATGTAATATAATGCTTTTCCATAATGATTGACGGGAAAGCAGCGCAATCATCACTCTGCTTAGTAAAATTAAACTTAAGGCAAACAAGCATAAACGGATATCAACAAAGAAAATTAAAAGCAAGGGAGCCACCACTAGCAAAAATAAATACACACTCATCACAAAAATGCTATTGCCAAAGCCAACCAATACGTTTTTACTAAAACCCTCCAAAGCCTCCGAAAGTCCGCTGTACATTCTGCTTGAAATAAATCCACGGTCTAGCAGAACCTCTCCATCGCCGCCCCAAAGTTTTACAGCCCTCATAATTTCAATATCTTCCACCACATTCGCTTTCACCTGTTCGTGCCAGTTATTTTGGCGGTAGCTTGCTGCATCAAAGGCCATGCATTGGCCATTGGCCGCTGAAAAAAGTGGATTCTTAGAAAGTTGCACCAAACGAAGCGGCAACAAATTGAGCAATACAAAATTAATGAGTGGCACAAGGAGTTCTTCTCCAAAAGTGCGCATCTCTTGCGTAGGAAAAATACTCAATAAATCGAGGCGACGAGTTTTCATGCGATGAATCAGGGCAGCAATAAACCCGGGGTTCACCCAGGTATCGGCATCTAAAAATACCAAATAGGTTCCCTTGGCTTCTTTAGCCAATTGATGACAGGCATAATTTTTACCCAGCCAACCTTCGGCTAAGGGTTGTCCCGTAAGCAATTTAAATCGGTTATCTTTTGCCGCAAAAGTTGTGCAAATAGCGGCTGTAGCGTCGGTAGAACCATCGTCTAAAACTAAAATTTCTAGGTTAGGGTAATCTTCTTGCGCTAGCGATGTGAGCAGCTTAGCCATGTTTCGCTCTTCATTTCGGGCCGGGATAAGTACAGAAACCAATTCCTGGTGATGTTGCGTACTTTTAAACAAAAATGGACGAGAAATAAAATTAAAGAGGGTTACAGAAAAGCGAATGACTAAAAAAAAGAAAACCACATATACGACTATCATACTTAAACAATCTCTTGGTTTTGACTGCGTTTTGCTTGGCTATAATGCTTATTGTATTCGCTTTTAATAAGCTGCAAACTGGTAAACTCAGCACCCTCCCAGGTTTGCAAATAAGCTTTGGCTGTAGGTTTTTTAAACTGAAAATAATCTACCAAAAGAGCTACAAATAGGTATTGAAATTTACGGTCGGAGGAATTAATAATATTCATCAAGCCTTTCTCAAATAACACCTCATCGCAGTGGCTAGAGAACAATTTACCTTGCGGAAAAATGACTACCAAATTGGCCGGGTCGTTTAATAATTTACCGGCATATTCTAAAGTTTCAATCATGCTTCGCGATTGCTTTTTGACCGAAAAGGCGCCCAAATATTTTAAAAATCCGTGTGCATGGTAATTCTCTTCGGTCACCAAAATATGGAATTTCTTATGCAGAAATAAACGGTTCAGCTGAAATAGGAAGAAGCCATCCCACCACGAAAAATGATTGGCCAGCAATAAAACGGCACGTTTTGGGTCAATATCGATGGAATTATAGTCGAAATGCTTGAAATTGCGGCTAATAATCCGGTTAATATACCAGGAAAAGAAGGCGTAAATAAAAGCATTTTGACGTGGTGGATACATGGTTTAAATATAGGAAATTTTACAAAGCGTTTCGCTTTCAGGCAGATAAGTCATCTACAATTTTTGCCGAGAGTAAAGCCAACGGAATGCCACCACCTGGATGCACGCTGCCACCAACAAAGTACAACCCCTTAATTTTAGACGAGAAGTTGGCATGGCGCAAAAAAGCTGCAAACTGATTATTAGAACTGGTTCCGTACAAAGACCCTTGGTACGAAGCGGTTTTTTGTTCAATACTTCGGGGGTCTAATAGTTCTTCGGAAACTATGAGCGAAGCGATATCTCGATTCAACATGCGGGATAATTTATCGATGATGTTTTTTCGTGCTGCTGCGATAAGTTGATCCCAATTCTGGCCGGTATTGGCTGGTACATTTATCATTACAAACCAGTTTTCAGCACCTTTTGGCGCATCATCGGTTTGATATTTAGCACTTATGTTAACGTAAATGGTAGGGTCAACATCAATAGCTTGTTGCTCCCAAATAGCCGCAAACTCTTTTTTATAATCTTCGCTGAAAAAAATATTGTGCAAATCCAATTCCGGGAACTCAGCCTTCATGCCCCAATAAAAAATGAGCGCCGAGCTGCTTCTCTCCTGATTTAAAATACGTTTTGGAGCGATTTCATTTTTTAACAATTGACGATAAGTAAACCAAATGTCCATATTAGAAATCACCCGATCGGCCGGTAGATTTTCTCCGTTTAAACGGATGCCTTTAACTTTTTTATCCTCCACCAAAATTTCATCTACACGGGCATGGTAATTAAATTTTACACCTAAATTTTCGGCCAGTTTAACCAGACTTTGGGTAATGGCTACCATGCCCCCTTTCGGAAAATAAGCGCCAAAATGTTGCTCTAAATGAGGAATTACATTTAACGTTGCAGGCGCTTTATAGGGGTTAGATCCGTTATACGTAGCATAGCGGTTAAAAAATCGGATGGTTTTATCGTCCTTAAAAAAATCGATATTAGCGGTATTCATACTCCGAAAAGGGTCGATTTTTTGAAATCGGAATAGCGCTTTTAAGGTTTCCCAGTTCAGAAAAGATCGAAGCCCGTGCAGGCTCTTTTCCAGAAAAATGGAATGGGTAATAGCATAAATCTGAGCACTATAATCCAGAAATTGATGAACTGAAGAAGCCGGATCTTTGGTTTTTGAAGCTATTTCTTCCGCCAATTTATCTCGGTTGGCCCAAGCATTAATACGGGTACCATCTTCATAAAAATAACGGCAAACCGTTTCTAATTTTTCGTAAGTAAACTCATCTTTTGGATTTTTACCGGCCAAACTAAACAGCTCATCTACATACTGAGGCATGGTAAACAAACTCGGGCCGGCATCAAACCTAAAATCGCCAGATCTAAACGCTGATAATTTACCGCCGGGATAGGCATTGGCTTCGTAAACAGCTACTTCATGCCCTTTTACGGCTTGCCGAATGGCTGATGCAATGCCGGCAATTCCGGCGCCAATTACAATTACTTTAGCCACTAAGCGTCTTGGTTAGAATCTATCACCAAACGTTCCACAATCCGATTATTTTCTATATGTTCTGAAACAATTTCTTCCACATCGCTCAACTGCACTTTGCCGTAAAAAACACCTTCGGGATAAACCACCAAAATGGGTCCACGTTCGCAAAGATCAAAACAGCCGGTTCGTTGCGCTCTTATTTCGGCATTTAGCCCTTTATCCTTAATAGCTTTCTTAAAAGCAGCAACTAAAGCCAAGCCATTAGATTCGCCACAGCATATACGAGCATCGGCAGCCCGTTGATTGGTGCATATAAAAAGGTGTTTTTGATAAATCATATGGGGTTTTATGGCTTTTTGCATTTATAAGTCTGATTAAAATATTTTCAGCGGATGTACTGCAACCCCAATAGTTAGTAAATTAAGGATTTGTTATTTACGTTTTGAGGCGCCCAAAACTGTAAAAGCATATCCTAAATATAAAGCTGAGACAATAGCTGTCAGAATAAAAATATCTAAATTTTCCATATCATTTTTTTAAATTAAGGTAAATGAGCAGTCCTATCATTGTTGGTGGCCATAAACCAATAAATATAGCCCTCTCATAATCTTTCAATATTAAATAGTGGTATTCAGAAATAAATATGGTAACAATGATTGCTGCTAAAATAAGATATTCTAATAAGGGTGTCTTTTTCATATTTTAAATAATAGTTTTTCTAAATATATAACTTCTATGTCTTTTAGGTGTTAAATTGTAAGCATTTTGCAATTAATTGCTTAAAAATAGCAATTTTTGGGGCTAACATGGCAAACAAAACAATAGTAGTAAGTGGTGGTACTGGCCTAATTGGCCAACGATTATGCAAAACCTTGCTTGATAAGGGCTACGAGGTGCGTATTTTAAGTAGACAACCGAATCCAAGCATGGATAAACGCATGCGTTCCTTTGCCTGGGATGTTTCTAAAAACGTAGTAGATGAACGTTGCTTTGAAGGGGCAGATGCCATCATCCATTTGGCAGGTGAAGCTATAGTAGATAAAGCATGGACTCCCGCTAGAAAAAAAGCCATTATTGAAAGTCGAACCGCCTCTATTCGATTAATCTACACCGCCTTAAAAAAGAGCCATAACACATCCGTTAAAACTGTGATTTCTGCCGCTGCCATAGGTTTTTATAGCGATAGAGGAGATGAAATACTAAGCGAAAGCAGTCCGGCAGGTGAAGGATTTTTAGCCGAATCGTGCATTGCCTGGGAGCAAGCCATTGACGAAGGAAAAGCCTTAGGATTGCGCATCGTAAAATTTCGTACCGGCATAGTTCTCGATGTGGAGGGCGGTGCTTTACCTCCTATGGCATTGCCTGTAAAATTCGGTATTGGCTCAAACTTAGGCTCGGGTAAACAATGGATTTCTTGGATTCACTGGGAAGACGTGGTAAATATGTACGTATTTGCAGTGGAACAAACCAATTTACAAGGCGCCTACAACATGGCCGCCCCAGAACCCATTACCAATAGCACATTTACGCAAGCCTTGGCTAAACAATTTAAAAGACCGCTCTGGTTGCCAGGAGTCCCATCAATGTTACTAAAAGCAGTATTAGGCGAACGCAGTGTGGCTATTTTGGGAAGCACCCGAGTAGCTGTTTCTAAAATTCAAGATGCCGGATTTAAATTCAATTTCACAACAATTTCATCAGCCTTAAAAAATTTGTATGCCTAAAGCAGCTGTTACTATTTTTTGGTTTCGTAGGGATTTACGTCTACGTGATAACCGTGGACTTTTTGAAGCGCTAAATGCCGGCTTACCGGTAGTGCCGCTCTTCATTTTCGATCGGGATATTCTCGATAAACTCAACGATCATACAGATGCTCGTGTGGGTTTTATTCAACAAGAAATAAGTGCCCTTAATGAAGAATTAAAAGCCGTAGGGTCGTCTATGTTGATAAAGCATGCCAGCCCGAAACAGGCTTGGGAAGAAGTATTGACTGAATATGAGGTAAAAAACGTTTTTACTAACCACGATTACGAACCTTACGCTCGTACTCGAGATGAACAATTGGCGACTATCTTTTCACAAAAAGGAATTGCCTTTCATACGTTTAAAGACCACGTAATTTTTGAGAAAGACGAGGTAGTAAAAGACGATGGAAAACCCTATACCGTGTTTACCCCTTATAGCCGTAAATGGTTACAACGATTGAGTGAAACGGGTATAAAAACTTATCCGAGTGAAACCCTCCTAGCCCGCTGCGAACAGTTAAAAAATAGGGAAATACCAAGCTTAGAATCCATGGGCTTTGAGCCAAGCAGCATACGTATTCCGAGTAAAAGCTATATCCAAGTATTAGAAAATTATGGCAAAAACAGAGATTTTCCAGCCCTACCCGCTACTTCTAGGATAGGTATTCATTTACGTTTTGGCACCCTCAGTATCAGAGAACTCGTACAAGAAGCACAAAGCGTTGCCGATAAAACGTGGTTAATGGAACTCATTTGGAGAGAGTTTTATTTCATGATTTTATGGCATTTTCCGCATACTACCACACAAGCGTTTAAGCCTGCATACGATCGTATTGAGTGGAGAAAAAACGAAGCAGAATTTGCCGCATGGTGTGAAGGGAAAACGGGCTACCCCATTGTAGATGCCGGCATGCGTGAGCTAAATACAACTGGCTTTATGCACAACCGTGTACGCATGATTGTAGCTAGTTTTTTATGCAAACACCTCTTAATAGATTGGCGTTGGGGCGAAGCTTATTTTGCGCAAAAATTGTTAGACTACGAACAATCCAGTAATGTAGGCGGTTGGCAATGGGCTGCGGGCTGTGGCAACGATGCCGCACCCTATTTCCGAGTTTTTAACCCCACCCTACAAACTCAAAAATTTGATGCCCAACTGGTATATGTGAAAAAATGGGTGCCCGAATTTAGCGATCCATTTACGTATAGCAAACCCCTAGTCGATCACGCCTTTGCTCGTGAGCGGGTTTTGAAAGTTTATAAGAAAGCCTTGGAAAAATAGCCCTTAGTTGGCTACGTCGGTTACTTTAATATCAAAAAACATACAAGAGAATGGAGCAATGCTTTGACTCCCAGAAAGGCCATAACCTAGAGCGGATGGAAGGATAATTTGCATGGAACCATCTTTTTTTAACAGGGGAAGTGCTAATCGCCACCCTTCTACAGTACTACCTAAGGTAAACGTAGCTGGTGAGCCGGCCGTTGTTTTATCAAAAATAATCCCATCTAGGGTTTTTCCAGTGTATTCTACAGAAATAGCACTTGTTTCTGAAATGGTTTCAGTGCCAGATCCCGGATCACTTATCTTGTAATAATAGCCTTCGGCTGCTTTAGTAAATCCAGTTAAATTATTTGCTAGCATGTATTGCAGCATGGTAAAATCGTCGTACTCGGCCAATTTAGTTGCTGTAAGTGCCGTAACCGTAAAATCTACCGAAGTATTTCCGGGTATACTACCACTACCAGCTTTACCAAATGCAAATCTCGAAGGTAAAATTACGCGAATACTTCCGCCTTGTTTTACCAAATGATTTTTAATTACTTCACGTAAAGAATCTGGCTGAAAATAACCAAAATAGCCTCCGTAACGATTATTAAAAGTATCTATGGATGCATACGTGCCATCTATTGTTTTGATGGTGTAAATTAGAGGTATTTGAATAGAATAATCAATATTTGGACCGGTACCAACTTTGGTTACCTGATAGTAAATACCCGTTTGGCCATATTGCTGAACCGATAGGTTATTGCTTTGAATATAGTTGGTTACTGCTTGCGCATCTACTTCGACAATACTTGGATAGGTTTTGGTACAGGTACTTAACCCGGCTAAAGCCAAGATACAAGCACAAAAGAATGCGGAAAAATTTCTAATCATCGGATTTTCTGAGCCACAAATTTATCCTTTTAAACGGAAAAAACGACAGCTTAACATTATTTAACAAAAAAAGCCGTCCCGACGAATGTCGGGACGGCTCTGATTTTATAAACCTAATAACAATATTTATTGGCCTCAATAAGCTGTTTAGCGACACGTTGGCGGGCATCTTTTATATTATATGGCGCCACTTTGGTAAAGCGACGTAAGCCTACCAACATCATGTTTAATTCATCGCCTTCGGCAAAAGAATTTAAAGCCTCTTTACCAGCCAAATAAACCGAATCTACAGCTTCTTGCAAGTAAATGCGCATCATATCTAATTGGCCTTGCACGGCTGCTTCACCTCTAGCTGTTACCAATTTTTCAACCCGTAAAATAGTCGATTCAGCTACGTATACCGCACCAATAATATCGGCGATGTTCATCAAAATTTCTTGTTCTTTGGCTAAGCTCATCATCAGTTTTTGTACGGCAGAACCGGCAATCATGAGGCCTGCTTTTTTTAGATTTTTAAGTGTTTTTTTCTCAGCCGCAAATAAACTGTCGTCTTCTTCGCCAAACTCTGGGATCGACATCAGTTCGGAAGCAACCGCCTTCGCCGGTGTCATTAAATCTAATTCGCCTTTTAAGGCACGTTTCAAGAGCATGTCTACAATCAACAAACGATTAATTTCATTCGTTCCTTCGAAAATGCGGTTGATACGGCTATCGCGGTAGGCTCTATCCATAGGCGCTTCGGCAGAATAACCCATGCCTCCGTATACTTGCACACCTTCATCAACCACATAATCCAACATTTCCGATCCCCATACTTTTAAAATGGCGCACTCAACGGCAAATTCTTCGGTAGATTTTAGCTTGGCTTTTCCAGTTTCCATGCCTCCAGCAACGAGTGCATCGTAAGCATCGTCGATGTTTTGGCCGGCTCGGTAGCACGCACTTTCTATGGCAAAATTACGGGTAGCCATTTCGGCCAATTTATAACGTATAGCCCCGAATTTGGAGATTTGAAGTTTGAATTGCACCCGCTCGTTGGCGTAATTAATAGACTTATCAATTACCGCACGAGAAGAACCAATAGCTGCTGCACCCAATTTAATACGGCCAATATTTAAAATATTTACGGCAATCTTAAATCCATTTTGGCGGTCGGAAAGCATATTTTCTACCGGCACCGGGCAATCGTTAAAAAATACCTGACGGGTTGAGGAACCTTTGATTCCCATTTTATGCTCTTCGGGATTCATGGTTATGCCTCCAAAATCTTTCTCTACAATAAATGCGGTAAGATTTTCATCGTCTTCAATTTTGGCAAACACAATAAATACATCGGCAAAACCACCGTTGGTAATCCACATTTTTTGGCCAGTAATTAAATAATGAGTGCCCTCTTTATTCAATACCGCTTTAGTACGTCCCGAATTGGCATCGGACCCCGAGTTTGGTTCGGTTAAGCAATAAGAGGCTTTCCACTCTCCGCTAGCTAATTTGGGAATGTATTTTGTTTTTTGGGCTTCGTTGCCATAATATAAAATAGGCAAGGTACCAATACCCGTATGTGCCGAAATGGCTACAGCAAAGGAGTGCCCAGCACCTACAATATCGGCCACCAACATAGAGGTATTGAAATTTTTTCCAAAGCCGCCGTATTCTTCGGGAATGGAAACGGCCAATAGGCCCAATTCGCCCGCTTTATCGAGTAAACTTGGCATCAGACCTTCTTCTAGTTTATCAATGCGGTCTAAATTCGGGTTAACCTCTGTCTGCAAAAAATCTTCGCAGGTTTTTTTAATCATTAACTGTTCTTCGTCAAACTCTTCGGGAATGAAAATGTCTGCCGCTTCAGTGTCTTTGATGATGAATTCACCACCTTTTGTATGCGTTTTTTCCATGATATATTGATTTATAGCAGTTCAAAAATGCCTGCTGCTCCTTGGCCAGTACCTACACACATAGTTACCATACCATATTTTTTATTTCTTGCTTTTAATTCGTTGAGTATTTGTACGGTTAATTTGGCGCCTGTACAACCCAGGGGGTGCCCCAGGGCAATGGCTCCGCCATTTACATTCACGATATCGGTATTTAAACCTAAGGTGTTTATAATGGCTAAAGATTGGGAGGCGAAGGCCTCATTCAATTCAATTAAATCCAATTGATCTTGCTTCATACCTGCTTTTTTCAAAGCCAAAGGAATGGCTTCAATCGGACCAATACCCATAATTCGAGGAGGAACGCCGGCCACACCATAACTAACCAAACGGGCAATTGGCTGCACGCCTAATTGTTTTAGCATACTTTCTGATACTACCAATACAAAGGCAGCACCATCAGATGTTTGCGACGAGTTACCAGCAGTAATGCTTCCATTAGCCGCAAATACAGGTTTCAATTTAGCTAATTTTTCAATGCTCGTATCCGCTCTCGGACCTTCGTCGGTATCTACCACATAGTCTCGAGTTTTCTTTTTCAAATTGGCATCCACATAATTTTCGGTAACGCTGATGGGCAACACCCCAGCTTTTAAACGTCCGCTTTCTAAACCTTTAATTGCTTTTTGGTGAGAATTGAATGCAAATTCATCTTGCGCTTCTCTGCTTACTTTATAGTCGTTGGCTACAGCCTCGGCAGTTAGACCCATGCCCCAATACCATTCGGGGTGGGCTTTGGCAACCTCGGGGTTTGGCACCAATTTCCAACCGCCAAAAGGCATGCCCGACATCACTTCTACCCCACCTGCCACAATGCAATTGGCCATACCCGAACGAATTTTCGCTACAGCAGTGGCAATAGTTTCTAAACCGGAAGCACAATAGCGGTTCATGGTTACACCGGGAACTTTATCGGTATTTAAGCCCATTAGCGAAACCATACGAGCAATGTTTAAGCCTTGCTCGGCTTCGGGGGTGGCATTGCCCACAATCACGTCGTCTATTTGTTCTTTATCTAAATTAGGAACCGATGCTACTAAAGCTTTAACTACTTCGGCAGCCAATTCATCGGCTCTAGTAAATCGGAAAACTCCTTTTGGGGCTTTGCCCACCGCAGTACGGTATCCTGCTATGATATATGCTTCTTGCATGATTCTCGTTTTTTAATTTCTTAATGGTTTGCCCTTGGTAATGATACTTTGAATACGTTCCAAGGTTTTCTTTTCTCCGCAAAGCGATAAAAAAGCTTCCCGCTCTAAATCGAGCAAATACTGTTCGCTTACCATGCTTGGTGCCGATAAATCGCCACCACACATTACGTAGCCTAATTTTTCAGAGATTTTTTTATCGTGTTCCGAAATGTAATTTCCGGCAAACATAGAATTGGCACCTGCGTATACAATGCCCAAACCCGATTTGCCCAATACTTTAATATCTGTACGACGCACCGGTTGGGTATAGCCAGCATCGGCTAGTTCCAAGGCTTTAGCTTTTGCATCGGCTATTAAGCGGCTACGGTTCATGGTGATGCTATATTTACCTGCTTTTAAATAACCTAAATCGGCCGCCTCGGCACCCGAGGTAGAAACCTTGGCCATGGCAATGGTTAAAAAGCGGTCTTTTAATACATTTTGATCTATTTGGCCATCTTTCAATTCATCGGAAACCCGTAGCGCAAATTCTTTAGTACCGCCACCGCCGGGAATTAATCCTACACCAAATTCTACCAAACCCATATAAGTTTCGGCATTGATCTGCACATGGTCGGCGTGTGAAGCAAATTCGCAGCCACCGCCCAAGGTTAAATTATGCGGAGCCAATACCACCGGAATGCCTGAATAGCGTAAACGCATGGAGGTATTTTGAAAAGCCCGAATGGCCATATTAATTTCGTCCCATTCTTGCTCAATGGCCGCCATAAAAATCATCCCGATGTTAGCACCGGCAGAAAAATTGGCCCCATCGTTTCCGATAACCAATCCACGGAAATCTTTTTCGGCCAAATCAACGGCTTTATTTATCCCTTGAATCACATCGCCACCAATGGTATTCATTTTGGTGTGAAATTCTAGATTGATGATACCATCGCCCAAATCGGTGATGGTGGTACCGCTATTTTTCCAAATGGTTTTGCTAGCCCGAATGTTATCTAAAATAATAAAGGCATCGGTACCCGATATGGCTTTGTAGCTTTTGGTTGGTATGTCGTAATATTTTTTTACGCCATCTTCTACCTTATAAAATGAGGTATGCCCGGCAGCAAGCATTTCGTGTACCCAAGGAGCTGCTTCGTTGCCTAGTGTTTTCATTCCGGCCAGCGCTTCGTTGAGACCAATGGCATCCCATACTTCAAATGGACCTAATTCCCAGCCAAAGCCGGCACGCATGGCATCGTCTATGCGGTACAATTCATCTGAAATTTCGGGAATACGATCGGATACGTATTCGAATAAGCCAAAGAAGGCGGTTCTAAAGAATTCGCCGGCTCGGTCTGTGCCCTTCGCATATGCCTTCATGCGGTCGCGAAGGTTATCAATTAATTTTAAGCCATCGAGTGTAGCAGATTTTACTTTTTCTTGAGGACGGTATTCAAGAGTTTTTAAATCGAGGGCTAAAATTTCGCTCTTGCCATTTTCTCCTTTTACTTTTTTGTAGAAACCTTGCTTGGTTTTATCGCCCAACCAATTATTTTCTTTCATTTTTAACACATAGCCCGGTAATTGAAAAAGAGCATGTGCTTTATCGTTGGGTACGTTTTGGTATAAGCCGTTGGCTACGTTAATCATGGTATCTAATCCCACCACATCGGTAGTACGAAAGGTTGCCGATTTAGGGCGACCCAATACCGGACCGGTGTATTTATCTACCTCTTCTACTTTTAAATCCATTTTCTCTACCAAATGCAATAAAGACATGATGGAATACACACCTACTCTATTGGCAATAAATGCTGGCGTATCTTTACACAAAACCGTAGTTTTACCCAAAAACTGATCGCCGTAGTGCATCAGAAAATCTACAATTTCCGGATCGGTATGGGGTGTTGGAATAATTTCTAATAAGCGTAAGTATCTTGGCGGATTAAAAAAATGGGTTCCACAGAAATGTTTTTGGAAATCTTCGGAACGTCCTTCGGCCATTAAATGAATGGGAATACCCGAAGTATTAGAAGTTATTAAGGTACCCGGCTTGCGAAATTGTTCTACCTGCTCGTATACCTTTTTCTTAATATCTAGGTTTTCTACCACCACTTCAATCGTCCAATCGCAGGTGGCAATGTCTTTCATGTTATCGGTAAAATTACCGGTGCTAATTCGGCTAAGGCTCCGCTTGGTAAATATGGGCGATGGGTTCGATTTTACTGCTGTTTCTAAAGCCGCATTTACAATTTTATTGCGCACCGCCGGATGCTCCAAGTTAAGGCCTTTGGCTTGTTCTTCGGGTGTAAGCTCTTTGGGAGCGATATCTAAAAGCAATACTTCTAGGCCAATATTGGCAAAATGGCAGGCAATACGAGAACCCATAATTCCCGAGCCCAATACGGCTACTTTTTTAATCGTTCTTTTCATAGTCCAGATGTAGGGTGATAGGCCAGCGTGAGCTGGTTTATTTTTTGCAAAGCCGCAATTAATTGCTGGCGCTCTTTTTGTTCTAAATGGATATTCAAATACTCGTTAAACTTACGCACTACTTCTTTGGCTTTTTGGCGTTGTTCTTTACCAAAATCGGTGAGGTAAATTTTTACCGAACGTTTGTCTTCTGGCGAAACCTTACGGTAAATTAAACCCAAGCCCTCCATGTTATTTAACATGCGTGATAAGCTGGTAGATTTTACGCCCAACAAACTGGCAATTTGAGAAACCGCCGTACCCTCATCGTGAATATTAATAAGGGCATAGCCCAAGGCTTGTGTACTGCCAAAACCCGAAGCAATTTGGTTATAGGTATTGGCTACATTTTGCCAAACCACTTTTAAAAAATAATCAACAGTTTCTTCGGGTTTCATTTATTACTATGCTAGCATAACAAATATAGGATTTCAAAATTAATATGCAAGCATAGTAATTGATTTTTTAAATTTTATTGTTGAGTATTTGATACCTTTGTTCAGAAAGGCATACTTATGAAAGAAATTACCGTAAAAGAACTTAAGCGTAAATTAGATAAGCAAGAAGATTTTCAGCTGATAGATGTTCGGGAAGAGTTTGAATATGAAGTATCTAACCTAAACGGAGAAAATATTCCATTAGGCGGATTGCTGTTAGAAGTAGAGAAAATTGCCACCGATAAACCCGTAATTATACATTGTCGCAGTGGCGCACGCAGTGCGGCTGCCGTTATGCAATTAGAGGCACAAGGATTTACCAAATTGTATAATTTAAAAGGAGGCATTCTTGCATGGGCTCAAGAAATTGATCCGAACATGCCGGTTTACTAGTATGATTCTCAAAGTTTTACTCAACGTATTGTTAAATATTGGTATCATGGTACTCACACTTAGCACCTATTGGGCGGCTAAAGGACAACATTACGGCATTACGGCGGCAGCACTTTTTTCACTGGCCTTGCTTATTTTCTTAAAAGCTAGGTTATTGAAAAACATAAAAAGCCTATCAAAAAAAGATTAAATTTCACTTAAACAACTAATACTATGTTTTTACTCATTTTAGGCCTTGTTGCCTTAATCGTAGGGTTCCAATTGTCTCGTGCAGATAACCCTGTTCAAAAATTTAGCAACCCACTGCGTATTGCAGGTGTTATCTTACTTTTAGTAGGTGCTTCCGTGTCTATGTTTAAAGTTATTGATGCCGGCCAAGTGGGTGTGAAAACCTTATTTGGTAAGGTAGAAAACGATGTATTATACAGCGGATTAAATGTGATAAACCCTTTGGTAGAAGTAACCACCTTTGATACTAAAACACAAAATTATACCATGTCGGGTATTCATGATGAAGGCACTAAATCTGGCGACGACGCCATTCGGGTTTTATCATCTGATGGATTGGAAGTAACCATTGATCTTTCTGTTTTATTTAAAGTAAGAGCTACCGAAGCACCACGTATTTTAAAAGAGATAGGTAACGATTATTTGGATAAAATTGTCCGCCCAATTTCCCGTACCGCCATTCGCGATAATGCGGTGTATTACGAAGCAGTAGCTTTATATTCTACCAAACGTCAGGAATTTCAGGATAAAATTTTTAAAACCATTAACGAGAGTTTTGCCAAACGGGGTTTAGTTTTAGAGCAATTATTAGTCCGCAATATCACCCTGCCCGAATCGGTAAAGAAAAGTATTGAGTCTAAAATTAATGCCGAACAGGATGCCCAAAAGATGACCTTCGTTTTGCAAAAAGAACGTCAAGAAGCAGAGCGTAAACGAGTAGAGGCACAAGGTATTGCCGATTATCAGCGTATTTTATCTACGGGCTTAAGCGATAAACAATTGCAGTACGAAGCCATAAAAGCACAAAAAGAAATTGCTTTATCGCCAAATACTAAAATCATTATTATGGGGAATAGCAAAGGGGCGCCGGTGATTATTGGGAATAACTAATGCATGCAGAATAGTTTATACCACCCATTTAAAACCCTACAATTTGATGCAAAGCACTGCTTTTTAAGTGGGCAGACGCTGGTATCGTCCGAAGAAGAAATAGGCGTTTTTGCGCCTTGGTTTTTGCAAGCCTTTGGCTTAGCAGATCGTCCATTTAAATTACTCGATGAGAGCATTACCAGCTACCAACAACTTAAAATTCCTTGTAGCAGCGCTGTGTATGAAGAGGCCATAGCACCGCTAGAAGCTGAAATTCAAGAGGCTTTTTCGAAAGGTTATGAAGGGCTAAAAGAAGTTTCGGAGATTAAACTTTTTCAGTGGATAGCCAAACTTTTATATGGTATTATTTACCACGAAATTAAACAAGGCATTCGTCAACAAAAAACCCTTGGCGAAGCTTTTACATTATCGCAGGCTATGGCGCATAAGTTCGAGAACTTGCACCTTATGCTGCAATCGCTCATTCAACCTATTAACTTCGAAGAACCTAAACCTTGGAGCATTCAGGTGTTTAAGTTGGCACAAGAGGCTGATTTTTTTAGCTACCGCGATGAACTGAATACGCTGAGTTTTAGTCTTCGTGCACGTGATTTTGGCATTATTGCTTGTTTACAAGATAACGGCACAAATACAGCCTACCACCAAGAAATATTGGAAATTTGCAGTGAACAGACGCTAAGTCCTGCTCAGTTTGAAGAACTCTGTGCTCGTTTCTTTTATTCGGCTTATTTATTTAACCGCTTACCAGAATACGCCGTACTGCCTACGCATGAAACTACTTTTATTGAGGCCATGCCGCTTCAAGGCATGAGTAGTAAACCCATTTTTGATGTTTGGGATGTGAAAACCTACGGACAAGTACTCGAAAATTTCTGGAAACCTTGGGGTTTTACCCTTCTCGAAATTATTAAAGATCCGGAAAAGCCGATGAGTTTTTTAATGGATGAAGCTGGCGCCTTTCAACAGCAGCCACTCCACTAATTATCTGCCTAACAGTTGGCCCAAAAAGTAGGGCACAATATCTGGGTGATACAAAACCGTAATGCTAATACCTGCCAAGGCCCCGTAAAAATGTGCATCGTGGTTTATATGATCACTTGAATTACGGGAGGCATACCAGCAATAGCCTAAAAACAGAAATCCATACAACACTGCCGGAATGGGAATAGGCAATGGGAAAATCATCATTTTGGTAAGCGGATAAAATAAGATGTAGCTAAACACCACCGCACAAACCGCTCCCGATGCGCCTAAACTATTATACCAAAAATCATTTTTATGTTTTATAATAGAGCCTAAATCACTCAATACTAAACTAAGTACATACAAGCCTGCAAATTGCCAGTGGCCAAAGCTGCTTAAAGAAGCTAAGGTTTGCTCTAAAGGGAAAGCGAAGAAATAAAAGGAGAGCATATTTACGAGCAAATGTCCCCAATCTTTATGAATTAAGCCACTGGTAAACACCGAGTACACCCGTTGCCCTCGGCTTACACTATACGGATGTAGCATAAACTTTCCGTAAACCTCGTGGTTGGAGAAGGCGTAAATACTCGTGATAACCGTAAATAATAAAACTATACTAGCTACCGGAGTTTGGCTTAAATATTCTTGCATGATACTTAATTTAAAATTCTTCCTATCGGATAGCGATTAACCGTTTTTTCTAAATAATCGGAATGACGATAGACCCAATCTAACTGTGCCGAGCCACTTTTAGCCAAGGCTTCGTTTTGTGCTTTTGCTTCTTCCAATTGTTTCCGTAATTCAGGATTTTTTTGCAGAATTTCTGCTCCAGTATCTTCAAACACATAAGCCGAAAAATATTCCTTTTGGCCCAAAATACTATCAAAAAAGTTCCACGCAAAAAAGGAATCCACACCTTGTGGTTCTAGGGTTTCTACAATATATCTGTTTTGTGGTTGATTTACCCAAACCACATAATCGCCGGAATAAAATTGCACCGCTTGTTCTTGTGCTTGTACCGTTACTTGGCTGTGTACGTAATGTCCTTCGTAAGGCTTAGCCCCAGTTTTATAATCAACAATGGTGTACATTTCTAGGCGAAATACACTATCCTTTTTTAGGCGCTCTAGTTTTACCCCATTTAACTGCAACAAGCTAATTACCTTTTGCCAAGCCTGCGGAATGATGTACGCTTTTGGAGCCTGCACCGTTAGGGTAGCCTCGTAATGGTTAAACCAAGGAATGGTTTTCTCGTAGGGTTTTGTTCGATCGTAATACAACCTATTTTGTCCACTAATTTCGCTGGCTTTATAACCAGCTTCAAAGCCTTTAAAACGCAAACTATCTACCCGTTTCCCATCGACTTTCCAGTTTAATGCAAAATGCGTTTGTTGAGCTGCTTGAGCCAAAGCTTGCGCCCTCACTTTGCCAATTTCGGTAGCATTTTCTTGCGTAAAGGCTAGCAAGTGTTTCATTAATTGATAGCTAGCCTGCACCCTTTGGGCAAAAGGTTTGAGCATATGTGTTTCAGGCATGTAGCCCATGGTTTGATGCAAAGCCGCATATCCGGTGCTAAATCTGGGAGGCTCTAAAAATGCTTGTATGCCGAGATCGGGCGTTTCGCCCACATGATCTACATAGGGAGTCATTTCAAAGCCGCTAGCCTTCATGCGTTTAAACAATTCGGGCGTGAGTTGTTTGCTCATAAAGTTGGCCAACGTGGGACTTAATTTATCTTGTTGGGTATCAATCAGGGTCATTACATATTGATAATCGGCGCCATTGCTGGTATGGTTATCAAAAAAGATATCGGGCTGCCAAGTGTTAAAAATTTCTTGAAATGATCTCGAATTTTTAGAATCTGTTTTTATAAAATCTCTGTTTAAATCTAGGTTTTGAGCATTCCCTCGAAAACCATAGGCCTCCGGACCATTTTGGTTGGCTCGGGAAGTGGATGAGCGGTTTAAACTTCCATCAATATTGTAAAGCGGAATCACACAAATCACCACATCGGCGGGCAGCAACCGGTTTTTCAATATATCTCTTACCAACATCATCGAAGCGTCAATGCCTTCGGGCTCACCCGGGTGAATACCGTTGTTGATTAATAGAATGCGTTTATTTTGATTACGAAGCGCTACTGGATCGAAATTTTTATTTTTTGAGAGCACAGCCAAATGAAGTGGCTTTCCACTATCTGTTAAACCGCAAGTAAGTAGCTTAAGCTCTTCAAATTGCGCATCTAATGCTTGGTAAAAGGCAATGGCCTGGGCATGCGTGGCACTTACATTTTTAGTAGGGCTTTGCTCAAAAGGTGTTAACTGGCCATAACTAGGTAAGTAGGCCATGAACAAGATGATAAGAAGTTTTTTCATAAGTTTAGTTCATTCAATTTGCCCAAAGCTTTTATGCTTCGCCCTATTTGATCAGTTTAAAACTTTGTTTTACCCCACCCGAGCTGATTTTTAATACATAGGTGCCCTGCGGCCATTGCTGCGAATTAATTACTGCAACGCCACTTCTTTCGACTAAAACAGGGCGCTCTTTTTGGATTAGCTTGCCCTGCATGGTGTAGATGGATAGTGTAGTTTCGGCCGATGAAAAATTACGCAAATACACCGAAAATTGATCGCCAATAGGATTCGGATAGATTTTTACAAAATTCTCGGGATTCAGATCATCGCTCACCTTCTGCGTGGTATTGTTTTTAGTTATAAGCCAATATTCCGGGTCTACCACTACACTAGTAGGAATAAAACCCAGTTGCTTAATAAATACTTCACCATTTATTTGATTATCGAGCACAAGTGTTTTGCTTTGGTTTGCATTCGAAAATTTTAATGCTAGGGGCAATTCAAAAAAATCAACCGAAGGATGCGATGTAGTTTGATTGAGTTTAATACGAACGTGGTCAATGCCCACGGGAGTCCATTGCACTTGATAGCTAGGATAACCCTGCCC
The DNA here is from genome assembly GCA_044239195.1 of Sphingobacteriaceae bacterium. GTDB lineage: Bacteria > Bacteroidota > Bacteroidia > Sphingobacteriales > Sphingobacteriaceae > JAIPAN01. The sequence goes on from JBIIBV010000002.1 coordinate 22,470, forward strand.
TTCGTACCAATCTTTAAAAAATTCGGTTAAATCTACGCCACTTACTTGCTCTAAATTTCGTTTCAAATCAGCAGTTCGTGCAAAACCATATATTAATTTCGGATCTTTCTGATACTGCTGAATGGCTTTAAAAAATACCTCATCGCTTAACTTCCAACGCAACATATATAATAAATAAGACCCTTTTTGATACGATAATCGGTTACTAAAAATACGGTTTACATTGGTGGTGTCGCTCACTTTCACCGAACCATCTGGTAGCGATGTAATATAGTCCACAACTTGTTTACGCTTCGTAATAACGCCATCCCAACTAATTTGGCCGTATTTATTCTCGTCGTAAAAGCTAGCCAAATGAGTAGCAAAACCCTCATTCAACCAAATATCTTCCCAAGTACCACAGGTAATTTTATCGCCAAACCATTGATGAGCCAATTCGTGGGCTACCAACCCTTCAGATAGGTTAATCATAAACGAATTGGTTTGGTGCTCCATTCCTCCACCCCAACCAAATTGGGTATGCCCATATTTTTCGTTAATAAAAGGATAATCACCAAATTTTTGGTGAAACAAAGCCATGGCAAAAAGGGTATTCTGCGTGCCCTGTTGAAAGGCGGTTAAACTCTCAGGATAAGCAAAGGTTTGAATGGGTAAATATTTGTTACCCAATTGCACATTAATAGAGAAAACACTGTAATTGGTTACTGCCAAACATACCAAATAGGATGCAATGGGGTAGCGATGTTTCCAATAGGTACGTGTTTTGCCCCCGGCCAATACCGTTTCACTTTTTAACAATCCGTTAGAGGATGCTTTGTACATAGAAGGATGGGTAACAAACACATCAATTGAGTCAGCCTTATCGTCAATTCCATTTTTACAAGGCCACCACTCCCGACTACCATAGGGTTCACTCAAGGTCCACATACCGGCTACACCGTTGTGCATATTATTTTTAAAAGCACCAAAACCCGTATCGGGGCCTGGGCTACCTTGATAAGTTATGCTTAATGAATCTAGTGTGCCTGCACCCAAGCTAACGGGCAAATTAATGCTAAGCACATTATTGAGGTGTTGTTTTGTTAACACATTGCTTCGTTGCTTTACTTCGGTTACCGCCATGGTATTCATCAAATCTAAGTTGATGCTATTAATGGACGTTTTAGCTACATAATACACCGTAACTTTGCCCGAAATATAGCGTACTGCTGGATCAACCTCCCATTCGCAGCGATAATATTTTACATCAAAAGCATCACTAGCTGTTGTAAATTGAGCCATTTGGCTACTTTGTAGTTGCAACCGCTGATGACCTGCAGCTTCTTGCTGAGAAATAGTCTTTAGCTCCTCGAAATTTTGAGCAAAAGCACAATAAGGCAGCGCCATAAAAGCTAAATAATAAAAAAATCGAAGATGGCGCATACGCTAGTTAACCTATAAAGAATCTTAAAAATAAGATTCTTTATTAAGAATTCAACTAAAATAAGTTGAAAGAGGCTATATTTAAACACCATATACACGTATTTCATGCAGGCACTTAGCTCCTATTCTTTTACAGCCCATACTCGATTTTTACGCTATGTAACTATCGATACACAATCAGACCCCTATTCTTCTAGCTGCCCATCTACAGAGAAACAAAAAGATTTGGGGAAGGTATTGGTTGAGGAATTACTAGCCATGGGTATTGTTGATGCACATGTAGACGAGCATGGTTATGTATACGCTACCTTGCCAAGCAATACCAGCAAACAAGTGCCGGTGCTTTGTTATTGTTCGCATATGGACACTTCACCGGATTGTAGCGGTGCGGGCGTAAAGCCCATTATTCATAAAAATTACCAAGGCCAAGATTTAGTACTACCCGATGACCCCAAGCAAGTTCTCCGCTTAACCGAGCACCCTGATTTAAAGGAGCAGTTAGGCAACGATATTATTACGGCTAGTGGTACCACCTTGTTAGGTGCCGATAACAAAGCTGGCTTAGCTGAAATTATGGATTGTGTTTATTTTCTGCTAAATAACCCCGAGATTAAGCACGGTACCATTAAGCTGCTATTTACCCCCGATGAAGAAATTGGCCGAGGTGTAAACAAAGTAGATTTACAAAAGCTAGGTGCAGATGTGGCCTATACCGTAGATGGCGAAACCTTGGGATCTTTAGAGAATGAAACCTTTTCTGCGGACGGAGCTGTCATCCGAATCTCGGGCGTAGCTTCGCACCCAGGCTTTGCAAAAGGCAAAATGGAGAGTGCCCTTAAAATGGCCGCAGAACTAATTGCTACATTACCCAAAAACGAACGTAGCCCAGAAAGTACCGAAGGCAAACAAGGCTTCATTCATCCGGTAGCAATAAAAGGAAGTGTAGAAGAAACCATAATTGAACTTATTTTACGTGATTTTACAGATGAAGGTTTGGTAGCGCATGCAAATTATCTCCGTAAACTAACCGAAGAAGTATTAAAAGCCTACCCGAATGCCACGTATAACTTAAAAACAACAGAGCAATACCGCAACATGAAGCAGGTATTGGACCAGCACCCTAAATTAACCGAGCTTGGCTTAGAAGCCATCCGCAGAGCAGGAATTAGCCCAAAATTACAAAGTATACGTGGAGGTACCGATGGTTCTCGGCTATCGTTTATGGGCTTGCCTTGCCCAAATATTTTCGCAGGAGAACATGCTTTTCATAGCAAATTGGAATGGGTATCGGTACAAGATATGCACAAAGCCGTAAAAACCTTGGTGCATTTGGCTGTATTGTGGGAAGAAAAATCTTAATTTTTTACCCAATAAAATATCTTCCAATGGGTGGCGTTTTACATCAAGCATGTAAACAAATTGCCCATGAACATTTTATATACTGCTCCCTCTGCCATATCGGGCATGGGCTTATTTTGTAAGCGCACTCTAGCTTATGAAGAGTGTATTCTTAGCCTAAAAGGCGATCATGTTTTTCATGATTATACCCCTAAATTTGCAAAAGAAGGCCCCAATTGGATTGGCATTGGCCCCAACGAATGGCTTATTCCACTGAAGGGAAGCCCCGTGCTACTCGTAAACCACTCCTGCAAACCCAACGTATTTATTAACCAGTATTTAGAATTAGTTGCAGCTAAGCCATTAGAACCAAATACCGAGTTGCTGTTAGATTATTCATCAACAGAATTAGACCCTTATTGGACAATGGCCTGTGCATGTAAAAATGATAATTGCCGGAAATTGATTAAAAATTTTGAATCTTTGCCGAGCCTACTAAAAGTAAAGTACAGTTATTTCATTCATCCTTGCTTTTGGAAAACATCGATAGAAAAAGAATGGGAATAGAGCCCTAAAAAACAAAAAAAATGCGTGGGCAAGTAGCCCGAGTGAAATAGGTACTGCGACTACCCACGAACAACGGACTACACCCACGCAATTGTGATGCATTAAATCCATTTTTTGTTCGTTTATTATTAAGTCGCAGTTTAAAAATCACCAAAATAGCTGATGCAATATTTTGATGTCTACTAACAGAAAGTCTATTCGTAGATATTGATATACAAAGGTAGGTATAAAAAACTAGGTTTAAAGCGCAAATTTCGAAAATTTGCAAAGAACTTCACGTACCTCGATTAGCTAAATTTGATGGGTAAAACTACCCAATTTTGCTGGGTACCGCCACTAAATTACTAGTAGCTTTGGCTAAAATTTTATCGGAATGATGGATGAGCTCTGCTTGCACATATACGACTGTTCGGCCATTCCGAATTACTTTGGCTTTTGCCACCACCTCATCGCTTACCTTGGCGGCATTAATAAAATCTACTACCAGATTGAGCGATACAAAAGCTTGTTCTTTATTTAAACTGGCAACCGCTGTGCCTATTACGTCGTCTAACATTCCGGAAATTACACCACCATGCAACATACCGAAAGGATTGGTCATATCGGGGCGAACGGCAAAACGTACAGCAACTTCACCCAATTCGGCTTGCTCCAACACGCCATCTAGCCAATGTGCAAAAGGCGATGGGCTATTCTTGGTAGATTTACCAATATGTGCCTGCAACCAAGCCAAGCGTTTGTTTTCCATAATTAGCTTAGGCTTTCTTAGCCCAATTATCTTTTAGAGTAACTGTTCGGTTAAATACCAAATTTTCAGTCGTAGTGTCTATGTCTAAGGTAAAGTAGCCTTTACGAATAAATTGATACCCTCTTCCCAATTCGGCGGTAGCCAAATCTGGTTCTATATAAGCTTTAGAAAGCACCTGCAAACTAGTTGGATTGATATAGTCCTTAAAATCGCCGTCTTCGTTAGACGGATCTTCTGCTTGGAACAAGCGATCGTATAAGCGCACTTCGGCAGTTTTAGCATGGGCTACGCTTACCCAATGAATGGTACCTTTTACATGCAAGCCACTGGTATCGTTACCCGATTTAGATTCGGGAATATATTCGCAATGCACTTCGGTTACGTTACCAAAATCATCGGTTTTAAAACCGGTGCAGGTTACAATATAGGCACTTTTTAAGCGCACGCTCAAGCCTGGGGCTAAGCGAAAATATTTCTTCTCGGCTTCTTCTTTAAAATCTTCACGCTCAATCCACAATTCTTTGCTAAACGGAATACTTCTTTCTCCATCACCACCATCTACTTCCGGATTATTTTCGCCATGGAGAAGCTCTTCTTGGCCTTCGGGATAATTGGTGATTATCAATTTAATGGGATCGAGCACCGCCATCCGTCGCCAAGCCGTTTTGTTTAAATCTTCGCGAATGCAAAACTCCAACAAACTCATTTCTATCAAATTTTCACGCTTGGCTACCCCAATTTTATCGCAAAAATTACGAATACTAGCAGGGGTATACCCACGACGGCGTAAACCACTAATGGTTAACATACGAGGATCGTCCCAACCACTTACAAATTTCTCGTTTACCAATTGGAGCAATTTGCGTTTGCTCATTACTGCATAATCAATATTCAATCGGGCAAACTCGTATTGTTTTGCTGGAAAGATTTCTAATTTTTCAATAAACCAATCGTATAATGCACGGTGCGGAATAAACTCTAAAGTGCAAATGGAATGAGTAATTTCTTCAATGGCATCGCTTTGGCCATGGGCAAAATCGTACATGGGGTAAATGCACCAAGCATCGCCTGTACGGTGATGCCTAGCGTGTTTAATGCGGTACATCAATGGATCGCGAAGGTGCATATTGGGAGCGGCCAAATCTATTTTAGCTCGTAATACTTTAGCGCCGTCTTGATATTTTCCGGCTTTCATTTCTTCAAATAGTTGAAGATTTTCTTCGATACTTCTGCTGCGATAAACCGAAGGGGTACCGGGTACGGTAGGTGTTCCTTTACCAGCGGCAATTTCTTCAGCAGTACTATCGTCTACATAGGCTAGGTCTTTTTTTATCAGCCTTACAGCAAAATCGTAGAGTTGTGAAAAATAATCGGAGGTATATAATTCTTGAGCCCAATCAAAACCCAACCACTTTACATCTTTTTTAATGCTTTCTACGTATTCGGTTTCCTCGGTCACCGGGTTGGTATCATCGAAACGTAAATTGGTTTTGCCACCATACTGCAGAGCCAAGCCAAAATTTAAACAAATAGATTTGGCATGGCCAATGTGCAAATAACCATTCGGCTCTGGGGGAAAACGGGTAAGTACCCGCCCGCCGTGGGTGCCATTTTTTAAATCTGCCTCAATAATTTCTTCCAAGAAATGTAATGACCGCTCTTCACTCATACTAGTTATCTTTTGTTTTAATTTAGATAGGGCAACAAAAATAATAAAATTACCCCGCATTGCACCATCTATCTTGTTGCTAGTGCATTGATATTTTCTTGCTATTTTTACACTTTAAAACAACAAATAGTGAAAAGACCAATTCGTGTATTAGTGGCCAAAGTGGGTTTAGACGGCCACGATAGAGGAGCCCGCATTATTGCTACATCCTTACGTGATGCAGGCATGGAAGTAATTTATACCGGCTTGCGTCAAACACCTGAAATGGTGGTAAACACGGCTCTGCAAGAAGATGTAGACGCCATTGGTATTTCTATCTTGTCGGGGGCACACCTTACTGTTTTCCCAAAAATTATAGAACTGATGAAGGCCAAGGGGCTAACAGATGTATTACTCACCGGCGGCGGAATTATTCCAGATGCCGATACGGAAAAACTACAAAATATGGGCGTAGGTAAATTGTTCGCTCCGGGTGCAAACACGCAAGAAATTGCCCTTTATATTACGAATTGGGTAGCCGAAAACCGCTCTTTTTAATTGCAACTTATGAATTACGAAAACATTTTATTATCGCTAAATAACCGCATTTTACGCATTACTATCAATCGCGAAAGTAAATTAAATGCGCTAAATAAATTAACCTTGGCCGAGTTGCATGCTGCACTAAGCGACGCCTTTACCAACCCCGAGGTTGGCGGCATTATACTTACCGGAGCCGGACCAAAAGCTTTTGTAGCCGGAGCAGATATTAGTGAATTTGCCGACTTAAATACCGATGAAGGGCGCATTTTTGCTCAAGAAGGGCATCATAAAGTATTTGATCGTATGCATAACAGCGAAAAACCCATTATTGCAGCTATAAACGGCTTTGCTTTAGGTGGTGGCTTGGAATTGGCCATGGCTTGCCACATACGAATTGCATCAGAAAATGCACGTTTAGGTCTACCCGAAGTAACCTTGGGTTTAATTCCAGGATATGGTGGTACGCAACGCCTTACCCAATTGGTAGGCAGAGGCCGAGCCTTAGAAATGATTTTAACTGCCGATATGATACCCGCTGCCAAAGCCTTAGAAATTGGCTTGGTGAACGAGGTAGTAGCTCCAGAAAACCTGTTGGCTGCTGCTGAAGAAAAAATGAACAAAATTTTAAGTAGAGCCCCCATTGCAGTAGGCGCAGCTATTAATGCCGTAAATGCCAGTTTAACCGATGGAATAAACGGATTTGAGGAAGAAATTAATCAATTTGCTCGTTGTTTCGATACCGCAGATTTTAAAGAAGGAGTGTCGGCATTTCTAGAAAAAAGACCTGCTCAATTCAAAGGTCGCTAAGGCTTTTTTAACTAGTAGGATAAAATCTGTATATTTAACTCAACACAAAGGCTCGTGTAGAAGAAATTCCAGGCCATTTTGAGACAGATTTTATGAAGCAAATCTTAGTTATTGATGATGAGGTTGCCATTGGGCAACTTCTTTTTAATTTTTTAAGCAGAAATGGATTTGAAGTTGAAACAGCTACTTCGGGACTTGGCGCATTCGAAAAATTAAGTAATCAGGCATTTGATTTGGTGCTCTGTGATTTCCGATTAAAAGACACCGACGGCCGTGAAATTCTCAAAGAAATTAAAGCCAACTATCCGGGTACCGGCGTAATTATTATTACAGCTTATTCTGATATTCGTTTGGCTGTAGAACTCATAAAACTAGGCGCTTACGATTACATCAGCAAGCCACTGTACCCTAATGAGATACTAAATACCATCAACAAAGCCTTAGAAACTAGAGAGGCTATTCATACACCTGCTCCAACCTTGCCGCTACCAGAAAAACTAACGCCAAAAAAGGGAAAAGAAACAAGCACCGATCTTGGCTATGTGGTAGGTGAAAGTGATGTTTCCCTAGAACTTATGCGCCAAATCAATTTGGTAGCACCCACCAATTTCAGTGTACTTATTTATGGAGAAAGCGGTACCGGCAAGGAGGCGGTTGCCAAAAGTATTCACTTAAAAAGTAGCCGAAAAGATAAACCTTTTATTGCCCTAGATTGCGGATCGCTAACCAAAGAGTTGGCGGGCAGTGAATTTTTTGGGCACGAAAAAGGCTCTTTTACCGGAGCCCTAGCCACCAAAATAGGCCATTTTGAACAAGCCAATGGCGGAACCTTGTTTTTAGATGAAATAGGTAATTTATCTTACGAAAGCCAAATGGCTTTGCTGCGTACCGTACAAGAACGCAAGGTAAAACGCATTGGTAGCACCAAAGAAATAGATCTCGACGTACGCATTATTGTAGCCACAAACGAAAATTTACCTCAAGCTATAAAAGAGGGCCGGTTTAGAGAAGATCTATACTACCGTTTTAACGAGTTTATGATTCAATTGCCGGCTTTAAGAGATCGCGGCGATGATTTAATTCTCTTTGCCGATTATTTTTTAGCGCAAGCCAACCAAGAGTTAGGAAAAAACATTCAAGGCTTCCCAAAAAATATACTGAACTGCTTTAAAGCGTACCCTTGGCCAGGAAATATTCGCGAATTAAAAAACGTGATTAGACGTTTGGTACTTTTAAGTGATGCTGATACGATTCTGACTAGCGCCTTGCCCCTAGAAATTGCGGCACAATCAAAAGATGTTTCTACACCTTTTAGTCGCTCAAACGAAAGCCCCGATTTAAAAAATAGAGCACAGGAAGCAGAATACGAAACCATTATGCAAGTGTTAAAACAAGTAAGTTTTAACAAGAGTAAAGCGGCCGAAATACTAAATATAGACCGTAAAACCTTGTATAATAAAATGAAAAGCTTCAGTATTAAATAGAAGCCGAGATACTAAACAGCGCTAAATTTCGTATGGTATTCAAACAAGTATTGAATATCTATGAACTTTTCAAAATCAGTATGCATTATACTTCTACTTATTTGTGCAAGCGCAAACACAATGTGGGCCCAAAACCCCGATAGTACGCATAAACAACAAACCGATTTTACCCTATTTAAAGGCCATAAACCGTACCGAACTTGGTCGGTAGGTGGAAATGTAGGCGGCATGGCCCCCGTTGCCTTTACCCGTGGCAATCCCGATTTTTCGAACTGGGATGTAAACCTAGGCTACGATGTATTTGTTCGAAAACAAGTAGCACATTCTTTTGGTTTAGAACTTAATTTGGGTGGTGGAAAAGTTTCGGGAACCAATGCCAAGCAACCCAATGGTGTAGCCAATGGCCTATTTAATTTTGAAACAAGTTTTTGGACGGCCAGCTTGCAAGGGGTGGTAAATGTGGCCACGGTAGATTTTTTTAGAAAAGAAAACTGGATTAACTTTTTACTAAAAGCCGGTTGGGGCGCTACGGCTTTCTCGTATAAACAACTAGACGGGTTTGGTGTGGAAACCAATTATAAAGGAACCTACGGCGCAAAGGGAAACAAAACGTATTTGTATCAACAAATCATTCCGGTGGGTGTAGGCACCAAGTTTAAAATATCTAACCGCTTAAATTTTAACTTGGGCTATACCATCAATTTTGTGGGCAATGATAATTTTGATGGAACCGTGGTAAGTAAAACCTCTACCGACCGATTTTCTTATGCCTATAGTGGTATAGAATTATCGCTGGGCAAATCGGCTAAAAAACCAAATTTAGATTGGGTAAATCCGGCCGCCCTTATCTACGACGATTTGTACAACCGATTAGATACCACAGAGCTAGTAGCATTAAAAAAACGAGTAAGCAAAGCAGAAAAAGAGATTGAGTATTTAAAATGTGATCATGATGGAGATGGGGTGCCTGATATTTTCGACAAATGTCCCGATACGCCAACAGGTACACAGGTAAGTGGCAGTGGCTGCCCATTAGATGTAGACCAAGATGGTACGCCAGATTATTTAGATAAATGTCCATTACAAAAAGGACCAAAAGAAACAAATGGTTGCCCCGTGATAGAAAAAGTGGGTACTCCGATAAAAGCTCCGGTGCAACTTACAGCAGAAGAGCAGAAGATTTTACAAGATGTGTTTGAAAACTTAGAGTTTAATACCGGCAAATGGACCATAAAAGCCGCCTCTTTTGAATCGCTTAACAAATTGGCTACTCTCCTAATTACTAAACGAAATTACAGTTTAAAAATTAGTGGCCATACCGATGATGTAGGTTCTGAAAAAAGCAATCAAATACTTTCGGCCAACAGAGCCAATGCGGTAAAAACATACCTGGTTAAAAAAGGAGTACTTAAAAATAGAATTGAGGCAAGAGGGTATGGGGAGTCTCAGCCTATTGCAGAAAACACTACCGAAGAAGGCAGGCAACGCAACCGGCGTGTAGAATTCAACGTATTTTAAAAAGGGTGTAAGCACCGCTAAAATCCTGTCTTATACAAGGCAGGATTTTTTTATATAAAAGCAACGTACCTTTAAAAAAATTGAAGCCATGAATTTTTACTCCCCCAAGCAACGCAATACAATTATTTTAATCATACTGCTTGTACTAGGATCTTTTCTACTGTACTCATTGCGCATACTCAGTGGCGCCTTACTCAGCACCTTGGTAATTTATACCATTTTTAGGCCCATAAACATTGTGTTAACCGAACGTTGGCGTTGGAATAGCGTGTTAAGTGCACTCCTCATTATGCTCAGCTCATTAGTTATTATCGTACTACCATTTTTAACAGTCAGCATGATGGTGGTTTCCAAAATAACTGCATTTCAACAACAACCAGGAAACATTGCAGGCATCATTCAGAAATTTGAAGCCTATGTTGGCGATACGTTTAATATGCCACATATTTTAGAAAAAATTGTACCCAAACTAAACGAATATGCTGCCAGTTTATTCCCGGCAGTGTTAAGTGGTGCAGCCAATATTTTTGTAGGACTTTTGGTGATGTATTTTTTACTTTATTTCATGTTTACTAGGTACACCACCTTCGAAAATGAGCTACTCAAGTATGCACCTTTTGATAAAGAAGATGCCCTAAAATTTGGTAAAGAATTGCGAAATACCACCTATTCAAATGTGCTGGGTCAAGGTCTTATTGCCGTTGTTCAAGGAAGTTTGGTGAGTATTGGTTTCTTAATTTTTGATATACCCGATGCCTTTTTTTGGGGGGTAATTTCTACCTTTTTATCTTTCTTGCCCATTATTGGCGCCCCCTTTGTATTTATCCCAGCAGCATGTATTCAACTGGCCTATGGGCACACCACCGCTGGCTGGGGCTTACTCATTTGGGGCTTGGTACTCATCACCAATATAGATAATGTGATACGCTTTGCTCTGGCTAAAAAAATTGCTCATACACACCCCATCATTACTGTAATAGGAGTCATTATCGGAATACCTACCTTTGGTATTCTTGGCTTAGTATTTGGCCCTTTATTACTCTCGTATTTCATCATAACACTCCGTATTTATCAAAATAATAAGATACCGAAGCAATAATACCCGATGAAAGTTCGTGTAATGTGTAAGAAAAAACACAATCATGAACAATGTATCTAAAATTGGAGTGGCCTTACTTGCTGGAGTAGCAATAGGTGCAGTAATTGGAATAATGCTTGCACCCGAGAAAGGGGCAGAAACCCGTAGTACGCTCAAAAAATTGCTAAAAGATTGGGGTGGAAAATTAACAGACTTTTCGGAAGAAGAGGCGGATGAACTGAATAAACTAAAAGGTACACTCAAGGCAGAAATGAATAAAAAAGCGTAAGTTGTATGTTCACCTCAATTAAAAATCAATTTGATGGAAAACGGCACAAAAGAAGACTTTTTTGAAAAAATAAAAGCCTATATACAGGTACGCACCCGATTGTCTATACTCCTTGCCACCGAGAAATTGGCGCATGTTTATGCCGGCTTGGTAAGTAAACTGCTCGTACTACTTTGTTTCGCACTAGCCTTTTTATTTGGTAGTTTGGCTTTGGCTTTTTATTTAGGCGATGTATTGGAAAGTGTAGAAGGCGGATTTTTAGCTGTAATGGGGATTTATTTAATTTTAGCTGCCTTACTAGTTGCGCTAAAAAAACCACTCATAGAGCGGCCCTTAATAGATAAAACCATCAATCAGGTGCTAGGCGACAGCGGAGAGGAGAACAAACATGCTGCATAAACCTATTTGTACTTTAGCGGAACTTAGAGCAGAAAAGAAAAAATTGCGCTGGGAAATAGCTGTACGAGAGGCCAAATTAGAAACAGAGCTTAAACAGCTGCAAAGCATGATAAATACACCCTTGCGCTGGTTTAGAAGCATTAAAAATTTATTTAGCCAAAACGAATCGGGCCAATCGGATATAGTTAGCACTTTGGCGCAATTAGGTTTACCCATTCTGCTCAACTCTGTTATTTTCAAAAAATCGAGCATGGTACTAAAAGGCTTGGTGGCCATTATAAGCCAACAAGTAGCCCGAGGGCTTACCTCAAAAAACGTAGCATCGTGGCTGGAGAACTTAATGGATTGGGTAAAGAAAACTGAAAAATCGGGGACTAAAAAAGTGGAAGAGCCAGGTGAAAAAGAGGCTAAAGAATAATGCTAAATTTTACCGTTTTCTAAATCGGCATACATGGCTTCTACTTCTTTCAAATGATTAGCCAAAATCACTTTTCGTTTCAGTGAAAGTTTAGGCGTAAGTTCACCGCCATCTATGCTCCACTCTTTAGGCAAGAGCGTAAACTTTTTAATTTGCTCCCAGCTTCCAAAATCAACATTTAATGCGGCCACCTCTCGTTGGTACTTTTCATTTACCTCGGGTAGTTTTATAGCCTCTTCTTTAGAGGTGTACGGAATGCCTTTAATGGCACACCACGATTGTAGGGTGGCAAAGTTTGGAACAATTAAAGCCGATGGGAACTTGCGATTTTCTCCCACCACCATGACTTGTTCAATCAAGGTCGACTCTTTAAATTTATTTTCGATAAGCTGTGGCGCAATATACTTACCGCCAGCTGTTTTAAATATTTCTTTCTTTCTATCGGTTATGCGCAAAAAGCCATCCGGAGTCATTTCGCCAATATCGCCGGTATGAAACCACCCTTCGGCGTCCATTACCTCGGCTGTTAAATCGGGTCGTTTATAATAGCCTTTCATAATGTTTGGGCCTTTGCATAAAATCTCCCCATCCTCGGCAATTTTAACCTCCACATCGGCAATAAGTTTACCTACGGTACCAAATTGTGCTTGGTATTTCCCCAAGCCATTTACAGAAATTACCGGTGAAGTTTCGGTAAGTCCATAGCCCTCCAATACCGGAATATTGGCAGCCCAAAATACTCTTGCTAAACGAGGCTGCAAGGCTGCACCTCCAGACATCAGCGTTTTTACTTCCCCACCCAAAGCGGCACGCCATTTAGAAAACACCAATACATTGGCAATGGCTAATTGGAAATGATACCACCAACCATTTTTACCATACAATTCGTATCTCAATCCTAAATCTAAGGACCAATAAAAAAGTTTGCGTTTAATTCCTTTAAGCTCCGATCCTTTTTCTACAATTTTATCGTAAATTTTTTCGAGCATTCGAGGTACGGTGGTAAAGCCGTTTGGTTTTACTTCTTGTATATCGGCCATCACAGTTTCTAAACTTTCGGCATAATATATGCTCACACCCATGTACATATTCATGTACGATACCATGCGCTCAAAAATGTGCGAAAGTGGCAAGAAACTCAATGCTTTTTTCAAGTTAGGTGGGTAAATACCCGCTGTAGCAACCAGGTTAGAAACCAAGTTGCTATGGGTTAGCATTACCCCTTTAGGGGTACCAGTGGTACCAGAAGTATAAATTAGCGTAGCTAAATCTTCGGGCTGCACGCTAGCTCTTAATGGCTGTAAATCTATTTCTGAGCTATCTTTTACGAACAGTTCTTTCCAAAATGGAGCTCCATCGTGTTCGTTAAAAGAATAAATCTCTAAGGCTAAGTTTTCTTCTTTTTTAACTTTACTTAGTTTGGCTACCAATTCTTTGCTACCTGCAAATACAAACTTTACCTCAGCATCTTTTAAAATGAAACGGATGTCTTGATCAGACAATGTGGGATACATGGGTACCAAAACGGCACCTATTTGAACGATGGCCAAATCGCACATATTCCACTCTGGTCGGTTTGTGGACATAATAGCGACCCGATCGTTGCGTTGTATACCAGAAGTCAATAAGCCACGGCTGGTTTCATCAACAAGATGTAAAAATTGAGATTTAGAATAGGTAATCCACTTCCCATGCTGTTTTCCAGCAATGAACACTTCTCCGTTGAATTGTTTTTCGATTCGGGGGAGTAGATCGTGAACTCGGGTAAAGGCAGACATGATTGGCTAATTGGCGTTACAACCACCAATATAGTAAAAATTAGCCAAAAAATAAAATTTAAGCCGATTTTTTTTGGGCAAGACCCGGGAATATTTGAGATATTTGCACATAAACATCAATCTCCTATTTCATAAAAAAATGAAAAAAAATAAAATATTACTTTGTGTATTTCTTGTACTGGCTGTATGTAACAGCAGCGCCCTTGCACAATACAAGCATGCTATTGGCGGACGTTTTGGAACAGCTAATGGTATTAGTTTTAAAACATTTGCAAACAGCAATAATGCACTTGAATTAATTGTTAATTTTCAATCAAATACGAACTACTCTTATTTTAGAGCTACGGGCTTAATGGAAAAACATGCGCCTTTAGTCAATGTGGGTGGCTTGCGCTGGTATTATGGACTTGGTGCTACTTTAGGGTCCAGAACCTATAAACCTACCGATGAAAATAAATTACTGTTAGCTGCAGAAGGTGTTTTGGGATTGGACTTTAAATTTCCGGATGCACCTATAAATATTGCCATGGATTGGAAACCGGCAATTGAGCTTGCACCCAACACCCGTTTAAATGGCGAAAGCTTAGGTTTATCGCTACGGTTTACATTTTAACAACAAAGCCTCTCAAAATTGAGAGGCTTTGTTGTTTTTATAGGGCTAGCCATTTCGCTCGAAGCAACAATTGCTCTTTACTTGGTTTATCTACCGAAACAAAACGATAACGCACTGCCGGGTTTCGATCTAAACTAAGATCGATGGTCATAGGCAAGCCATCGCGAATAATGCCAATTTTGAGTTTGTCGCCTAGTGCTTTGGCAGCTATAGCTTTATCTAGCTCTGCCATGGTACCGCTTACTTTTTCATCGTTAATGCTTAACAACTCATCATTTACGTTTAGGCCATCTCTCCATGCTGGGCTATTTCTGGCTACCGAAGTGATTAAAAATTTTCCAGTCCGAGCACTAGCACTAATGCCTAAATACGGTTCATTTTTGCTTGCATTATCGTCTACCAATTGGTAGCCAACAGCTTTTAAAAAGGCATTGTAATCGGGTTTTTTAGTACCGTATACATAATCGTTGTAAAAAGTCTCCATAGATTTTCCAGCAATTTTACCTGCCATATCTTTAAACTCTGCATCGGTATAGCCACGTGCTAATTTGTAATAATACTGGTAGTACATGGTGTTCATCACATCATCTAATTTTTTCTGACCAGAAGTGGCTTGTAAAATTTCTAAATCCATAAGCATGGCAATAATGCTGCCTTTGTCATAATAAGAGATGCTGCTATTGCGTGAGTTTTCGTTCGGGCGGTATTGTTTTATCCAGGCGTCAAAACTTGCTTCATGAGCCGATTGTTCTAAGCTTCCTGGCTGGTTAGCCACCATACTCAAGCCCGATGCTAGCATTCCTAAATATTGATCTGGAGAATAAAACCCAGCACGGCGAACAAATAAGTTATCATAATAGGCTGTAAAGCCCTCGGCAATCCACAAATTGCTGGTATAGTTTTCGGCATCGTAATTAAACGGACCTAGCGCTACTGGGCGTAAGCGTTTCACATTCCACAAGTGAAAATACTCGTGAGCAACCAAACTTAAGAAGCTTTTATATCCATTTTCGCTAGCATATTGCCCTCTCGGGTGACCCAATACTGTAGAGTTTAGGTGTTCTAAACCACCGCCACCCGATGCATAATTATGCACAATAAATACATAATACTTATTCGGATTCTCACCAAAAACTGCGGTTGCTTGTTCCACAATTTTAGCCATATCTACTTTTAATTTTTCTGCATTATAATTACCACCACCATACATAGCCACCTCGTGGCGAACACCGGCAGCAGTAAATTCAAATACATCTTGGTTTCCCACCTCAATTGGCGAATCAAATAAGATATCGAAGTTTGGAGCGGTATAGGTAAATGCACCTGCTTTTACAGGACTTAAGCCCGTAGATACTTTAGACCAGCTAGCAAAAGGTTTAATGGTAACTGTAGAGGATTTAGCCAATTGCCCTGCCGGATACATAAAAATACCCGTTGGCGATAAAAATGCATGCGAAGCATCTACAAAACTGGTTCGAACCGATATTTCGAACGCATATACTCTATAAGAAATACGAATATCCGATTTTTTAGGATTTTGGATGCGCCAAGTACTCTTATTCACTTTTTGAAATGCAAGTGCTTGACCCTTCTCATCTACTGCTTTAAATCCTTCTACATTCTTGGCAAACTCTCTCACTAAATACGAACCGGGCGCCCAAACGGGCATCTTTACATCAATTTGGGGCTGATTATTTCCCTTTAACAACATACTTACTTCTGCATAATGTGCTTGTGGCTCTACAAAAGAAACTTCAAATGAAATATGGCTTTGCGCCATTGCCTGCGTACTTAAAAGGGCCATAAATAGGAACGAAAAAAATGATTTTAGATTCTTCATTGGTTCTAAACGGATAGGTTTATAACAAAAGTAGTTTTAAATTTTAAAGTAAGAAATTTTGATAAACTTGCAGCTGTAATTTATTGGATACATTTTGGGTACATGTGCCCCGAATATCTTACTTTTACCCACAAATCACAGATATTTTAAATGAAAACTAAACGCATTCTCTATATTTTACTAGCCCTTTGTTTAGGTGCTGCCATCCTGTATCGTGTTACTAAAAATGCACAACAAGGGGCCGGTGGAAAAGGTGGTTCTGGAGGACCTAAAGGTGGTAAAAATGCGGGTGCTATGCCTCCTGCAAAAATAAATGGCTTAATTATTAGTAGCCAAGCTTTTGATAGCAACATTACCTTAAGCGGAGCTGTAGAGGCCGATGAGGAAGTAGAAATTAGACCCGAAATATCTGGCTTGGTAAAGGGTATTTACTTTACAGAAGGTACTAGTGTAAGCAAAGGACAACTACTCGTAAAAATAAACGATACCGAACTACAAGCGCAACTTAAACAAGCGCTAAGTAAACAAAAACTAGCCTCCGAAACCGAATCGAGAGCAAAACAATTGGTAAATAAAGAAGCCATTAGCCAAGAAGAATACGACGTGGCCTTGGCTGAATTAACCAACCTAAAGGCACAAACAGAACTAATTAGAGCACAATTATCTAAAACCTCCATGAAAGCTCCTTTTAGTGGTCGTATTGGGTTACGCTCTATTTCTACCGGCGAATATGTAAGCCCGAGCACTAGCATTGCAAAACTCGTAAATAGCCAAACCGTTAAAATTAGTTTCTCTGTGCCCGAAAAATATGCCGGAAAAATTAAAAATCAAACGGAAATACAATTTACCGTAGACGGAAACAACAAACCTTTTAGTGCTAGAATTTACGCTATGGATCCGGGCATAGAAACCAATACCAGAACCTTGCAAATCAAAGCCAAGACTAGTAATGTGGGCAACCAGTTGGTTCCCGGCTCTTTTGCTAAAATTACCTTGCCACTAGCGGGTATTCCCGATGCTATTTTAATTCCTACACAAGCTGTTATACCTGTTTTAAAAGGGAAAAAAGTATTTATTAGCAGCAATGGCATGGCAAAAGAAGTACTCATTGAAACCGGACCACGCACCGATAAATATATTTTAGTGCTCTCTGGCTTAACAGTTGGCGATACCTTATTAACCACGGGAATGATGTCGCTAAAAAACGAGGCCCCGGTAAAAGTAATTGTGAAAAACTAAGTACATGAGTTTATCTAGCACCAGTATTAAACGTCCGGTTCTGGCCATTGTCATGAACCTAAGCTTGGTCCTATTTGGGCTTATTGGCTTTCATTTTTTGGGCGTCCGAGAATTTCCATCAATTGATCCGCCGGTTGTATCGGTACGTACTGGCTACCCTGGCGCCAATGCCGATGTAATTGAATCGCAAATTACCGAGCCATTAGAAAAAGCCATCAATAGTATCGATGGCGTACGCAACATTTCCTCATCAAGCAATCAAGGATCGAGCAATATTACTGTAGAGTTTAACCTGACTAAAGATTTAGAAGAAGCCACCAATGATGTTCGCGATAAAGTGTCGCAAGCGGCTCGTTCTCTGCCAAAAGATATAGACGGATTACCGGTTGTGGCCAAGGCAGATGCCAACTCGGAATCTATTTTATCAATGACCTTAGAAAGCGATACCCGCAACCAATTGGAATTGAGCGATTATGCCGAAAACGTATTGGCGCAACGCCTACAAACTATTCCGGGAGTAAGTAATGTACAAATTTGGGGTCAAAAACGCATGGCGATGCGCATTTGGATAGACCCATCGCGGATGGCGGCCTACCGCTTAACCGCACTAGATATTAAAACGGCTCTCGATAAAGAAAACATCGAACTCCCTTCCGGGAAAATAACCGGAGAATCTACAGAATTGTCTGTAAAAACCATGGGCAACCTGTCTTCGGAAGATGATTTTAATAATTTGATTATCAAAAACGATGGGGTAAACATCATCCGATTAAAAGATATCGGTTCGGCAGTAATGGCACCAGAAAATGAGGAAACCATGTTGCGTCAATCTGGTAAAACCATGATTGGTATGGCCATTGTACCGCAACCGGGTGCCAATTATTTAGACATTTCTGATGAGTTTTATAAACGCTATGAGCAAATTAAAAAAGATTTGCCTAAAGATTTTAAACTCGATATAGCCCTTGATCAGACCATTTTCATCAAAAAATCAGTTTCCGAAGTAGCCGAAACACTCTTGCTCTCTTTGGTATTGGTGATTCTAATAATCTACCTGTTTTTCCGCGATTGGAGCATCGCCTTCCGCCCATTAATAGATATTCCGGTTTCATTAATTGCCACCTTCTTTGTTATGTACTTGTTTGGGTTTTCCATCAATGTACTCACCTTGCTAGCCATTGTATTGGCTACCGGTTTGGTGGTTGATGATGGCATTGTGGTAACCGAAAATATTTTCAAAAAAATTGAAGAGGGCTATTCGCCAATTGAAGCCGCCATTAAAGGCTCTAACGAAATCTTCTTTGCAGTAATCTCCATTTCCATCACCCTAGCCGCGGTGTTTTTACCGGTTATTTTTTTAGAAGGATTTGTAGGCCGATTGTTCCGAGAATTTGGCGTAGTCATTGGGGCAGCCGTACTCATATCTGCCTTTGTATCGCTTACCTTAACGCCTATGCTGAATGCCTATTTAATGAAAGGGCATCAGAAAAAAACTAAATTTTATGAGCGAACCGAACCTTATTTTGTAGCCCTAACCAACGGTTACACACAATCTCTTGAACGCTTTTTGCAAAAACCGAAAAGAGCCTTCACCATTCTAGCAGGCTGCATTGCTTTAATTGGATTGTTTTGGGTTGTTTTACAAAAAGAAACAGCCCCTTACGACGATCGAAGTGCCATTAATATGCAGCTTTCTGCACCCGAAGGAGCATCTTTTGAGTATACCGACAACTTTGTGTTAAAGGTGGCACAAATGGTAGAAGATTCTATTCCCGATAAACGTATAAACCTCACCGTAACTGCTCCCGGATTTAGTGGTAGTGGCGCAGCAAATACGGGCTTTGTTCGTATTCGTTTAACGGAGCCCGACCAACGGAAAGCTACACAAAGTGAGATCACAGATAAGCTTACTAAAATTACCAAAGGCTTTTCTGAAGGAAAAATATTTGTAGTACAGCAACCTACCATCTCGGTAAATCGTAGAGGAGGTTTGCCTATTAGCTACATTATACAAGCTCCTAACTTTGAGAAATTAAGAGAAAAATTGCCCCTCTTTATGGAGGAAGTGAGTAAAGATCCTACTTTCACCGTATCAGATGCGAATCTGAAATTTAACAAACCCGAAATAAACCTATCCATTGATAGAGAACGGGCAAAAAATTTAGGGGTTTCGGTGCTCGATATTGCGCAAACCTTGCAATTTGCTTTAAGTGGACAGCGTTTTGCCTATTTCATCCAAAATGGCAAACAATACCAAGTTATTGGGCAATACGATCGGATGAACCGAAACGACCCCACAGATTTAACCTCCATTTTTGTGCGCAACAACCGAGGTGAACTCATCCAATTAGATAATTTAATTCAGGTGGAAGAACAGAGCACCCCGCCACAACTATACCATAACAACCGCTTTGTTTCGGCTACCGTTTCTGCAGGCTTAGCGCCAGGCAAAAGTATTGGCGATGGCATTGATGCCATGGATAATATTTCTAAAAAAGTATTGGACGATAGTTTTTCTACCGATTTAGGTGGCGAATCTCGAGATTTTAAAGAAAGTTCTTCGAACACCCTATTTGCCTTTGCCTTAGCATTATTACTCATCTATTTACTACTTGCTGCTCAATTCGAAAGTTTTATAGACCCCATAATTATTATTTTAACAGTTCCTATGGCCGTAGCCGGAGCATTTTTCTCTCTATGGCTTTTCGGCCAAACCTGGAATATTTTTAGCCAAATTGGAACCATTATGCTTATTGGCTTGGTAACCAAAAACGGTATTTTAATTGTAGAATTTGCCAACCAATTAAAGGAAAAAGGAGAGCCCGTGGCATCGGCTATACGCAAAGCCGCCGAGGCACGTTTGCGCCCTATTTTAATGACCAGCTTGGCCATTGCCTTGGGTGCACTTCCTATTGCCTTGGCTATTGGGGCCGCCGCAAAAAGTAGAATGGGTATGGGCATTGTTATTATTGGAGGAACTTTATTTTCTCTGGTGCTTACGCTCTATGTAATTCCGGCCATTTACAGCTTATGGTCAAAACCACTAAAATCACCTATTCCAGCTAAAAACAATGAAAAATAGTCTCCGTGTTTTAGTATTACTTTTAGTGAGTACTGCTTGCTATGCACAAGAAAAACTCAGCCTACAACAGGCTGTTGAACTCACTCTGCAAAACAACTACGACATTCAACTTCGTAGCAATCAGCTTAACGTAGCTAAAAACAACGTAAGCCTGGCCAATGCCGGAATTATGCCATTAATTACCGGCAATTTTACCAACAATCACTCGGTACAAAATAGCGAACAAACACTAGCTAACGGCACCCAGCAACAGCAAGATAATGCCAGAAACGCCAACTCCAATTACGGAATAAATCTTAATTGGAGGATTTTCGATGGTTTTGCCATGTTTGCCAATTACACTCGTTTACAAAAATTACAAGCCAGCGGCGAACTCAATTTCAGACTCACGGTAGAAAATACCTTGGCCGAAGTAATGAATACCTACTTCGATTTGGTTCGCCAAAACCAATATATTCAATCATTTTTATCGGCAGTTGCGGTTTCTCAAATTCGCCTAAAGAATTCACAAGCCCGTTATAGCATTGGCAAAGCATCTAAATTGGAAGTACTAGCTGCTAAAGTTGATTTGAATACCGATACAACAAATTTACTGCGTCAGCAAGATGCTTTTCAGCAAGCTAAAACTCAACTCAATTTACTAATGGGTAGAGGTTTAGAAACAGATTTCACGGTAAGTGACACCATTGCGCTGCAAGCTACTTTTAGCTATGCCGAATTACTAGAAGCGGTACAAAACAAAAATCCAGAAATACATTTAGCCGACATACAACAACAAGTTGCCAAACTAAACCTCACTCAAGTACGAGCTAGCCGCTACCCGGGCATAAGCGTAAATACTGGCTACAACTTCTCAAACTCCAGCTCGGCACTAGGGTTTGCCCGTGAAGCTACAGGAAGAGGATTTACCTATGCTATTAGTGCCAGCATGCCCTTATTTAATGGCTTTTTACAAAGCAGAAACGAGAAAAATGCCAATTTAGGAGTCAATAGTGCGCAAATTCAATTTAAACAAACCCAACAACGCATACAAGCACAATTGCAACAAGCCTATCAAACCTATACCACCAACTTAGTATTGGTACGTTTAGAAACTCAAAATGAACAAACTGCTAAACAAAACATGGACATTTCTTTGGAAAAATTCCGCTTAGGGAGTTTGAGTGCTATTGAATTTAGAGAAGCTCAATTAAACTATGTAAATGCTTCGGCCCGTACCAGCGATGCGCAATTTCAGGCCAAGCAAGCGGAGATAGCGCTCAAGCAATTAAGTGGAGAACTATCGGTTAACTAGATTTATAATTAAAAAGCATATATTTTATTTCTTTATAACAAGTATTTTGTAATTTAACGGTTCATTACGCCGCTAAATTTACAAGATATGAATACTCTTTTCTCCAAGCTAACCCCTTCTCTTTATATAGGGAAAAAATTCCTTCTAGTACTATTAATCCTGCTTTTGCCCGGATATGTACTTTTCGCCCAAGAAATTTCTACCAACGCCAAAGAGCTAAACAAATTTGCTCGAATTCAAAAAAAATCGGTAGATAAAGATCGGAAAGAAGCTTTTAAGGAGGCTGAAAAAAACAACTGGATTACCTTTAAGGTATTTGAAAACGGGAAAGTGATGTCTTTGCAAAGTTTAGATGCTGAAGGCCATCCTTTGTATTTAGTTACCGATAACAATTCCTACGCAGCGGCCACTACCCGAGCAAATAAACTGTACACAAACGGTGGATTGGGGCTAAATTTAAGTGGATCTACTAATTTTTTAAAAGATAAAATTGGCGAATGGGATGGCGGATCGGTATATCCACTGCACCAAGAATTTGCGAACAATCGCATTTTAAATAAAAATGCTACATCGGCAGTAAGCCAGCACGCTACCCACGTAGCCGGTACCATTATGGCTACTGGCATTTACTCAAATGCCAAAGGTATGGCCTTCGGATTACAACGCTTAACTTCCTACGATTTCAACGGAGATTCTCCTGAAATGGCCACAGAGGCCGCTAATGGCATGTTAATATCTAATCACTCTTACGGGTATATTGCTGGCTGGAATTACAATTCATCGCCAAGCGGTGGTGGGGCAGCACGTTGGGAGTGGATGGGTAATAATGGAGAGTATGAAGATTATAAATTTGGATATTACGATAATAGTGCGAAAAATTATGATGAAATATGCTACCAAGCACCTTTCTACCTACCGGTAAAATCAGCCGGAAATAACCGTGGCGAAACTGGGCCTTCAGTTGGGCAAACCTATTATAGACAAGTGAGTGGCACCTGGACACAATTTACTCGTACTGCTGGAGATATTTACAGCAACGATTTATACGATTGTCTGTCTCTAACATCAAACGCAAAAAACATTTTAACCGTAGGTGCAATTAATGGCATTCCCAATGGCCCATTTACATCGAGTAACATCCAAATATCATCATTTAGTAGTTTTGGTCCTACCGACGATGGACGTATAAAACCCGATGTGGTTGGAATGGGAGTATCACTTACCTCTACCATTGAAACAAGCCCTACAGCATATGGAACATTAAGTGGCACCTCAATGTCAGCACCAAATGTTACAGGTACTTTGGTGTTGCTACAAGAAGCCTATGCACAGAAAAATTCAGGAACAGTCATGCGGTCTGCCACTTTAAAAGGCTTGGTTATTCATACAGCAGATGATGCAGGGAATGCCGGCCCGGATTATATTTATGGTTGGGGCTTAGTAAATGCGGAAAAAGCGGCAAAGGTAATCCTTGGTGATGGAGCTAGCTCCACAAGCATTCACAAAATTATCCAAGATGAATTAAACCAAAATGTCCCTAAAACCCTTACCTTAATTAGTTCCGGTGCAGGGCCATTGGTAGCCACTATTTGCTGGACAGACCCCGCCGGAAACCCAACCCAGGGAAGTAGCATTGACGACCGTACCCCAAAATTGGTAAACGATTTAGATCTTCGCATTAGCGACGGTACTCAATCGTACCTCCCCTATAAACTTGACCCAGAGCAACCAGCCAATGTGGCCACTACTGGAGATAACATTAGAGATAATGTCGAAAAAATAATTATTCCCAACGCCATACCTGGCAAAACATATACCCTTACCATTAACCATAAAGGAACTACTCTAAGTAGTGGTAAACAGGCCTATTCCTTAATCTTATCAGGTGTAGGGGGAACTACTTACTGTGTTCCTACATTAGCTGGTACGCTCAATTCTAAAATTTTAGGCTTTAGCCTAGCCAATGTAACCTACGCTGCAGCCGCAGGCTGTAATAGTACAGGTGGATATACCAATTTAACGAACCAAACCATACAAGTAGAAGCAGGAGCTACCTACCCACTTAGTAGTGTAACTTTAGGAACCTGTGGTACAGAACAGGATAAAATTGCTAAAGTATATATCGATTTTAATAGCGATGGTGCATTTGACGAGGTGAATGAGTTGGTTGCAACTCCAACGCCGAACCTCGGCAGTACGGGAATTCTCCCATTAACGGTCTCTATCGCAATACCAGCAACGGTAACCATAGGAAATACCAGCCGTGCACGAATTGTGCTATCCGAAACAACCGATGCCACGACCATAACTTCATGCGGAACATATGCCAATGGTGAAATTTTAGATATGAATATCAAGTTTAATGCACCTAGCAAAGATGTGGGTGTAAATACACTGATAGATCCTGCAAGCGGTACATGCTCAAAAACGGGCCAAACAGTTACTGCAAATGTTAAAAATTTTGGTAGCAGCGCAGTAAGTGGTATTGGCTTAACCGCACGCATATACAATGGAACAACGTTGCTTACTACCCTAACGGGCAGCTATTCGGGTAGTATTGACCCTGGGATGGATGTAAACATTACTACAACAGGTGGATTTAACTTAACAAGTGGTACTACCTATACCATAGAAACAGAAACCACGCTAACAGGCGATTTAAATGCTCTAAATAATGTACTTAGCAGTACCGTTACTACGAGCAACCCGCCAGCTGCAAGCAATTTACTTGTAACAAAATGTGAAAATGCAAGTTCATACACCTTATCAGGAAGTAGCGGAGGCACCATTTTCTGGTATAAAAATGCAAATGATGCCCTACCTGTAGCCTTTAATTTACCAGGGCAAAGTGCAACCTATACCGAAGCAGGAAGTACTATAACTACCTTTCATGCCGGTGTAAACGATTTTAGCGGTAAAGTAGGGCCAGCAACCAACACAATATTTTCAGCGGGGGGTTATTTGAATGGCAACAATCCATCTGTATTAATGAAAGCCAATGCGCCTGTAATTCTCGAAAGTGCTAAGCTCTATATTGGTAGTGCTGGCAAAATTAGTTTCATTGCAAGTAAAACTAGTACGGGTGCAGAGGTCTCTAGGGTAACACTCGATGTAACGCCAAATGGTGCTACAGGGCAAGTATACCCATTAAATTTACTCCTACCTGAAGCTGGTGACTATACCGTTTCTATTGAATACCAAAATGGAGCATCAATTTACAGAAACAACGGCGGAGTGATTGGGTATCCATTTAAGTTGGGTGATGTATTCAGCATCACTGGCAATACAGCTACCGATCCAAATGGAGTAAATGCCAATTATTATCAAGCCTTTTATTACTATTTCTACGATTTAGCGGTTCGTGCTGCAGGCTGTACCAACGCACAACGCACTGCAGTAACTACAAGTGGTTTGACCGCTCCAACCATTAGCGTTAACGGAAATCTGCTTACTTCCAGTGCATCATCGGGTAATCAGTGGTATTACAATGGAGCGTTGATTGCCGGTGCTACTGCAACATCGTACACAGCGAATGTAGCTGGATCCTATACAGTGAAACTAACGGCAGGAAATTGTACCGCTACTTCCGCCACTACCTTGGTAGGTGTTACTTTCCCTTTGCCATATAATAATTTTACAACAACAGTGGTAGATGAAACATGTAGAACAAGCAATAACGGCTCCATAACCATTACGGCTGTAAAACCATTGAGTTATAGGGCTACTGTTACCGTAAATGGCCAAACCACTACGCAATCTTTTGTAAATAGTTATACGCTTTCAAATTTACAAGCAGGTACTTATGCTATTTGTATTACTGCCGACGGGAATACCAGCTACAAAATTTGTTATAGCATAGTAGTGGGAGAACCAAAAGATTTGGCAGTGCTGTCGCAAGTAAACCCTGTCACCAATTCGGTTACCTTAAACCTAGCTGGAGCAAATACCTATCAAATTCAATTAAATGGGCAAAGCTATCAAACCAATAGCAATAGCATTACCCTGCCATTACAAATGGGTACCAACCAAATTTTGGTAAACACCGATAAACCTTGCCAAGGTACTTTTGATGAAGCCATATTAGTGAACGAAAAGGCCACCATTTATCCAAATCCATTTGGCGATATGTTGTTTATTAAATTAGGTGGGAATCAAACGAGCACTGTAGCTGTAAACATCAGTAATAGTTCGGGGATAAAAGTATTTAAGCAAACGTATCAGAATGCCACCGGAACCCTACAAATTAACGTAAGTAATTTAGAAAGCGGGTTTTATCTGTTAACCGTAGGAGATCAAACCTATAAAATCTTTAAAAAATGAGAACTTTTTTAGCAACATGTATTCTTTGTTTTACTATTTTTTCGTGTGGGAAAAAAGGTGGTAGTACCCCTGTAGCAGCTACACCTACTAAACCTAGCTTAGCAGCACCAGCTCAAAATGAGGCTTGTTTAAACGGTACAGCAGTATCGGCCACAGAGAGTAAAATTTTATTCTCTTGGTTTGCTGCCAGTAATGCAGAGAGCTACGATTTAATTATTAAAAACCTATTAACCCAAGCCAGTACCACACAAAACACTACGAGCACTAGTTTGGAAGTAACCTTGTTGCAAAACACCCCTTACTCGTGGCAAATTGTAGCTAAAACTAGCAAAACAAGCACCATTACCCCGAGTGATATTTGGAAGTTTTTTAACTCGGGATCTGGCGTTACAAGTCATGCTCCATTCCCAGCCGAAATGGTTACACCTACCCAAGGGCAAGCGGTTACGGCTAGTGCAGGCAAAATTACCCTCGATTGGAATGGCAGCGATGTAGACAACGACATCAGTACCTACGACGTATATTTAGGAACAACTAATTCGCCTAATGTGTTGCAAAGCAACCTTTCAGCTAGTGTACTCAACAACGTTACTGTAAGTAGTGCTACTACCTATTATTGGAAAGTGGTTACGAAAGATCTAAAGGGCAATACGTCCGATTCTGGAGTGTATAGTTTTACGGTGAACTAATAGCTCTTAGGTATTTGCAGAATAACAGATATTCAGAAAGTATCAATTAGCGATGTTGATTATGAAGAACGAAGAAAAAGAAAAGTTAAAACGTATAGTTTCTTAAACTGAAAATCATTGTTTCGAATAATTAGTAGTAATTAAGAAAGCAAGGTAAAAAATAGGAGGAGAAAACACGAAAGTGTTGTAAAACAAAAAACCCTCACCGAATTCGATGAGGGTTTTTAATTTCTGTAGCCCGTAGGGGAATCGAACCCCTGTTTCCAGGATGAAAACCTGGCGTCCTAACCCCTAGACGAACGGGCCATAAATCGTTTTCGGTGCCTCAGGTACTTCTAACGTTTTGGTAGCGGGGGCCAGACTCGAACTGACGACCTTCGGGTTATGAGCCCGACGAGCTACCAACTGCTCCACCCCGCACTATCTTTTGGTCAATTTAAATGTCGGAAAGATCGCCTTGCCTCTGTTTTAAATTGGACTGCAAAGATATATTTCGTTTCTTTGCAGTCCAAATCTTTTTCAAAAAAAATTCCATGTCGCATAAAGCCGGTTTTGTGAGTCTCGTCGGGAAACCGAATGCGGGTAAATCTACCCTCATGAACGCCCTAGTCGGTGAAAAGATGTCCATCGTTACCTCGAAGGCTCAAACCACTAGGCACCGGATTTTAGGAATTGTGAACGAACCCGACCTGCAAATTATTTTTTCAGACACTCCGGGCGTCATAAAACCGCATTATGGATTGCAAGAATCTATGATGAGTGTGGTGAATGGTTCGGTAGTAGATGCCGACCTTATTTTGTTTGTAACCGACATCAACGAACGGTATGATGAGAACGATGTACTAGAACGTTTACAGAAAACAAAATCGCCGGTAGCGGTCATCATTAATAAAATTGATAAATCGGACGAGGAGAAGGTAATGGCGAAGATTGAGCATTGGAAAGAGCTATTGAATCCCGAAGCTATTTTTGCGGTTTCGGCCTTACACGACCATAATATACCCGCGGTATTGCAATTTATTCACGATAAATTGCCCGAACATCCGCCCTATTACGATAAAGACACACTAACCGACCGTACCGAGCGCTTTTTTGTTTCGGAAATTATCAGAGAAAAAATATTTAAACTCTACGACAAAGAAATTCCGTACAGCACCGAAGTATTAATTACCGCCTTTAAAGAAGAAGGTAAATTAACCCGCATTAGTGCCGAAGTGGTGGTAGAGCGTGATTCGCAAAAGAATATAATAATAGGCAAGGGTGGAGAAATGATTAAAAAGGTAGGCACCTATGCCCGCCAAGATATTGAAGTATTTTTGAACAAAAAGGTATTTTTGGAGATTTTTGTGAAAGTTATTGCCGATTGGCGTAACCGAAAAAATTACCTAAAAAGCTTCGGATACGAGAATTAAGACCAAAGAAACATGAGTAATATAGTAGCCATAGTAGGACGCCCAAATGTGGGAAAATCAACACTTTTTAATCGTTTAATAGAAAGCCGTAAGGCCATTGTTGACGATATGAGTGGCGTAACCCGTGATCGTCATTACGGCGTATCGGAATGGGTGGGTAACCACTTTACCGTTATTGATACCGGCGGTTATGTAGCCCATTCGGAAGATGTATTCGAAGTAGCCATTCGCGAACAAGTTACCATTGCCATTGAAGAAGCTAGTGTGGTTATTTTTATGGTAGATGTGGTTACCGGTGTAACCGATTTGGATGATGAAATTGCCAATATTTTACGTCGTAGTAAAAAACCGGTATACGTAGTTGCCAATAAAGTAGATAACAACAATTTACGCAACGAAGCCGCTGTGTTTTATAGCTTGGGACTTGGCGAAATATACCTCATTTCGGCCATGACGGGTTCTGGAACTGGCGAATTATTAGACGAAGTAATTACCCATTTCGAAGAAGAACCCGAAGCAGAAAATAACCTGCCTAAATACGCTATTGTTGGCCGCCCGAACGTAGGAAAATCATCGCTTATAAATGCTTTAATTGGCAAAGAACGTAATATTGTAACCCCAATTGCCGGCACCACCCGCGATTCTATTCACATTCACTACAACCAATTTGGCCACGAGTTTATGCTGATTGATACCGCCGGATTGCGTAAAAAAACCAAAGTAAAAGAGAATATTGAGTTTTACTCGGTCATGCGAACCATTAAAGCATTGGAAGAAGCTGATGTAATTGTATTGATGATTGATGCCGTAGAAGGAATTGAATCGCAAGACATCAATATTTTTCACCTAGCCGAGAAAAATAAAAAGGGCATTGTAATTTTGGTAAACAAATGGGATTTAATTGAAAAAGATCACAAAACTACAAAAGCATTTGAAGAGCAGATTTATGAAAAAATTTCTCCCTTTACCGATGTGCCCATTATTTTCACCTCGGTGGTAGAGAAACAACGTATTTTCAAAGCCATTGAGGCAGCCGCCAAAGTATACGAGAACAAACTTAAAAAAGTTCCTACCTCCAAACTTAACGATGTGATGCTGCCCCTTATTGAGCATTACCCGCCACCGGCTACTAAAGGAAAATACATCAAGGTAAAATACGTAACGCAAATAAATGCTACATCACCCATGTTTGCCTTCTTTTGCAACTTACCTCAATACGTTAAAGAACCCTACAAACGTTTCATCGAAAACAAGTTGAGAGAAAACTTCGATTTTAAAGGAGTGCCTATTCAAATCTTTTTCAGGCAGAAATAACCCCTTTTAATTCCTTTTTCATTTTATTCTCATATTATTAAGAATTATTCTAAATAATTTGATTCTTATAAATTTCTGTGCTATGTTCGCACATTATTTATAATTAATCTAAATAAGAGATGGGTAGAACACTATTGTTCTTTTTTTTACTGGTATCTGCGTTAACCCGACTAAATGCACAAGAAAAAAAGTTGCAATCTACTACATCACAATCAGATAGCATTCGGATGGAGATGCCTCAGGTGGTCATTATTGGTAAAAAAGATAGACTATTTACACAAGTGCCCGGATCGCTAAGCTTAATTGACCCGAAAGAACTCAAACAAACAGCCGCATTAACTAGCAATGAGGTTTTAAGAAAAATACCCGGTATAAATGTGGTAGATGAAGAAGGGGCCGGGCTGAGACTCAATATTGGCATTAGAGGCCTAGACCCCGACAGAAGTAGGAATGTTTTGGTTTTAGAAGACGGGATTCCTATAGCCTTAGGCCCTTACGGAGAACCAGAATTATATTTTAGCCCCTCCATTGATAAAATGGCTGGCATAGAGGTGGTAAAAGGAAGCGGCCAAATACTTTTCGGACCACAAACTACTGGTGGTGTACTCAACATGTTTACGTTCGATCCCCCAGCTACCGAACAAACACGTATGAAACTATCGGGTGGAATGGGCGGTATTTTTTCTGGCTTATGGAGCTATGGCAACAGCCTAGGTAAAGTTGGATTTTTAGTAAGTTACTTACACAAAAGTGCCAATAAGCTGGGGCCAACCTGGTTTCAAGTAAACGATTTATCGGCCAAAATTAAATTACAAACTAGCAAACATTCTAGTCTCGGACTTAAATTAGGTATGTACCATGAATTATCGAATTCAACATACATTGGTTTAACCCAAACCATGTTTGATGCAGGCGGCCAAGATTATGCACAACTGGCTCCACTAGATAGATTACCAATAAAAAGATACTCCATTAGCGCTACACACAAAATCTATGTAAACCCACGATTTAGCTTACAAACCACTGCTTTTGGGTATACCATATCTAGAAATTGGCAAAGGCAAGATTTTACTTTCAACGCTGCAACGCCTAATAAAAGCGGGCAAATTTGGGGTGATGCCGGAGTAAGCAATGGGGCCATTTACATGTTAAATTCAAGCGGAAATCGTAATAGAAATTTTGCCGTTGCAGGAATAGAACCGCAACTAAAGTGGGAGTATACGTTTCTGAATACTCAAAACGAATTACAAAGCGGCATACGCTACTTGTATGAACAGGCTGAAGAACAATTTGTACTTGGGCAACAGGCTAATGCCTCTGCCGGCGATATGCGTGATAGCGAAGTTAGACGGGGGAATGCTCTGAGCTTTTATGCCCAGAATAAAATTACCATCAATCCAAAATTATCACTTAACGTGGGGGTCCGTTATGAAAACTTCAATTATGAACGTCAAATTTTAAGAGGGCGGTTCACCTTTAACAATCAAGTGCTTGTTCGCGATACGAATTTGGTTGCCAACAATAACGTGCAAAGCATTATTCCTGGGGCTGGCGTGAATTATGCTTGGTCTGATAATCTGCAATTTTTTGCAGGCATACACAAAGGTTTTGCTCCCCCAAGAATTAAAGATGCCATTACCTCTACCGGTTTACCCTATAATTTAGATGCAGAAATTAGCACCAATTATGAAGTAGGAAGTAGATTTAAAATGGGTGAATTTTTAGATATTGAACTGACCGCCTTTGCAATGGATTTCGAGAATCAACTCATACCGGTGTCGGTTTCATCCGGAAATGCCAATGCATCTGGAATCGTAAATGGCGGGGAAACCATTCATAAAGGAATTGAAGCTGGTTTTAAATTTGATTTAAGCAAAGTACTAGGCATCCAAAATTCAATAAACATAGAGAGTAATGCTACTTTCCAAAATAGCTATTACACTGCCAACCGCTTTGTAGCATCCAATGGTAGTACCTTCAATGTAAAAGGTTATCAATTGCCTTACTCACCCCGAGTAATGATCAATTCAGCCTTAAGTTACAGCCCGGACAAAGGTATCGGGTTCAAACTGGCAACAAATTTCATCAGCTCTCAGTTTTCAGACGAAATAAACAGCATTATCCCAAATGCCAATGGCCGTAGCGGAAAAATAGGAAGTCGTATAATCACAGATTTTAATCTATTTTATCAAGTACCCAAACGAAAACTTAGTGTATATATAGCTGCAAAAAATATAGGCGATGTGCGCTATATAAGCACCCGAAGGCCCGAAGGAATTCGTGTGGGCTTGCCCAGATTGATCACTGCAGGATTAGAAATATCGCTTTAAGCAACCCACAAATTAAAATCAGCAAAACTTCCGGCTTTGGGATAATATTCTCATTTTTACGTATCTCAAAGCTCCATTAATTTGAAACCAAGTACCGAACAAGATTCACATTTTGATAACCTAGATAAAATGTCTACTCACGACTTGTTGAGAGGCATGAATCAAGAAGATAAAACCGTTCCCTTGGCTGTAGAAAAAGCTATCCCTCAAATTGAAGCCTTGGTAGAAGCCATTGTGCCTCGTATGCAAGCCGGTGGACGTTTATTTTACATTGGAGCAGGCACCAGCGGCCGTTTAGGCGTAGTAGATGCTTCCGAATGCCCACCAACTTACGGCGTACCCTTCGATTTGGTAATTGGGCTTATTGCCGGTGGCGATACTGCCATACGTAAAGCCGTAGAATTTGCCGAAGACGATGCCGAGCAAGCCTGGAAAGATCTTGCTGCCTATCAACCAAACACAAGCGATACGCTAATTGGTATTGCCGCTTCGGGCCGTACGCCCTACGTTATTGGCGGCCTGCAACAAGCCAATGAAGCCGGTCTATTAACCGGTTGCGTGGTATGCAATGCCGGTAGCCCGGTTGCTGCCCAAGCTCAATTTCCGGTTGAAGTAGTAGTAGGCCCTGAATTTGTAACCGGATCTACCCGCATGAAATCGGGTACGGCACAAAAACTCGTGCTCAACATGATTAGCACCTCCATAATGATTCGTTTAGGCCGAGTAAAAGGCAATAAAATGGTGGATATGCAGCTTAGCAACCATAAATTGGTAGGCCGAGCCATTGGCATGGTGGTACAAGAATTAGGCGTAAGCGAAGAAAAAGCCAAACAATTGCTCGATCAATTTGGGAACGTGCGTAAAGCCTGTGATGGTTTCAGAAAAAACGGTTAGGCCATGCACGAATTAGAACCCTATTACCGCTGGCGTGACGACTATATTGCTGCTGAAGACCCACGATCACCTTTTTACGAAACGGTGTATAGCGAATTTACTTACGACAAGCAGATTTATAATTACCTCATCCACCCACAATGGGATTTTTTTGGCTCCCAAACGCTCTACTTAAAAGTATTATTTGCCGATTACGATCGTGGCTACGTCATTATTGAACTGATTGGCGAATGGAACGACGCCTTGCACAACGACATCATGTTTTTGAAACGAGAAATTTTAGACCTCATGGTGGACGAAGGCCTCAATAAATTCATGCTCATTGGCGAAAACGTACTTAATTTCCACTCTTCCGACGATTGCTATTACGAAGAATGGTTCCAAGAAGTAGAAGACGGTTGGATAGCCGCCATTAACTTTCGCGAACATGTGATTGATGAGTTTAAACGAAACAACATCGATTACTACCTCAATTTTGGCGGAGAGCTAGATCAACTCCCTTGGCGCAATCTCAAGCCGATTCAATTATTTAAAAAAGTAGAAGAACTGCTTACAAAACGATTGAATTAAATCCCTTTTGCCAAATTATATTTCACGAAAGCTTCATTTAACCAATCAATCAAAATAATATTCTGATTTTTTGGATTATCGGCCTAAAAATGGCATTTTTGCACTGCTTATAAAGAAAGACGGAGGGACTAGACCCTGCGAAGTCTTAGCAACCTGTGCTAACAAGGTGCTACATTCTATCCCGATGGGAACAGATAAGTCAACGTCTCACAGACCGCTTCTCTTTACAAGCCAATAAACAAATGAATTTAAGAGAAGAATTACATACACGTATTTTAGTAATTGATGGCGCCATGGGCACCATGATTCAACGCTACCAGTTAACCGAGGCCGATTTTCGCGGTGAGCGCTTTGCCCAACACCCTTGCGATTTAAAAGGCAATAACGACTTGCTCAATATCACTCGTCCCGATGTGGTAAAAGTCATTCATGCCGAATATTTAACTGCCGGTGCCGATATTATTGAAACCAATACCTTCAGTACGCAACGTATTTCTCTAGCCGATTATCAGTTGGAACCCTTGGCTTACGAATTGAGTTACGAAGGTGCCAAAATAGCTCGAGAAGTTGCGGATGCATTTACGAAACAAAATCCCAGCAAACCTCGTTTTGTGGCTGGAGCCATTGGGCCTACCAACCGCACCGCATCCATGTCGCCCGATGTAAACGACCCCAGTTACCGGGCGGTAACCTTCGATGATTTGGTGGAAGCCTATTACGAGCAAGTAAAAGGCTTGGTAGATGGCGGTGTAGATGCCTTGCTCATTGAAACCATTTTTGATACCTTAAATGCCAAAGCAGCCATTTTTGCCATCAAAAAATATGAAGACGTATTAAAAGCTGCTGGCAAACTCCAAGAAGAGCGCTTAGAAATTATGATTTCGGGCACCATTACCGATGCCAGCGGGCGAACCCTATCTGGCCAAACAGTAGAAGCCTTTTTACACTCCTTAAGCCATGCCAATTTATTAAGCATTGGCTTCAATTGTGCCTTGGGTGCTAAAGAAATGCGTCCGCATATTCAGGAATTATCCGAAAAATCAGCCTGCTTTATTTCGGCCTACCCCAACGCAGGTTTACCCAACGAATTTGGCGCCTACGATGAAGTACCACATCAAACTGCTCATTTAGTAGAAGATTTTATGGCTGGCGGCTGGGTAAACATTGTGGGTGGTTGTTGTGGCACCACGCCCGAGCATATTAAATGCATTGCCGAAAAAGCACAGAAATATAGCCCACGCATTCCATCAAATCCCG
The DNA here is from genome assembly GCA_044239195.1 of Sphingobacteriaceae bacterium. Taxonomy (GTDB): domain Bacteria; phylum Bacteroidota; class Bacteroidia; order Sphingobacteriales; family Sphingobacteriaceae; genus JAIPAN01. The sequence goes on from JBIIBV010000002.1 coordinate 57,361, forward strand.
AGCCTTATTTGCGATTAAGCGGATTAGAGGCCCTGAATCTAACCCCCGAAACCAATTTTGTAAATATTGGCGAACGCACCAACATTACCGGTTCGCCCAAATTTTCGAAACTTATTTTAAGTGGCGATTACGAGGGAGCATTAGCTGTTGCCCGCCAACAAGTAGAGGGTGGCGCACAAATTATTGATGTAAATATGGACGAAGGCATGCTCGACTCCGAAGCGGCCATGACCAAATTTTTAAACCTCTTAGCTTCCGAACCCGATATTGCCAAACTGCCCATCATGGTCGATTCATCGAAATGGACCGTGATTGAAAACGGCTTAAAATGTTTGCAAGGGAAGGGAATTGTAAACTCCATTTCCTTAAAAGAAGGCGAAGAAAATTTTAAAACACAAGCAAAAAAAATAGCACAATACGGAGCAGCCGTAGTGGTTATGGCATTTGACGAAAAAGGGCAAGCCGATTCTCTACAACGCCGTATAGACATTTGTAAACGCTCTTACGATATTTTAGTAAACGATGTTGGCTTTAAGGCACAAGACATTATTTTCGACCCAAATATTCTTACAGTTGCCACCGGGCTCGAAGAACACAATAACTACGCAGTTGATTTTATTGAGGCCACTCGTTGGATTAAACAAAACCTCCCACTAGCCAAAGTAAGTGGCGGCGTTTCCAACATATCTTTCTCTTTTAGAGGAAATAACGTGGTTCGCGAAGCCATGCACTCGGCTTTTTTATACCACGCCATTAAAGCAGGTTTAGATATGGGCATTGTAAATGCCGGCATGTTGGAAGTATACGAAGAAATTCCAAAAGACTTATTGGCCCTGGTAGAAGATGTATTGCTTAACCGCAGGCCCGACGCCACCGAACGCTTGGTAACATTTGCCGAAAATGTAAAAGGCGTAGGCAAAACCTTAGTAAAAGACGAAGAATGGCGCAAAGCTCCTGTAGCCGAACGTTTATCGCACTCCCTCATTAAAGGCATTATCGATTATTTAGAAGAGGATGTAGAAGAAGCCCGCCAACAATACGCCAAACCACTCGAAGTCATTGAAGGTCCGCTCATGGCTGGCATGAATACCGTAGGAGATTTATTTGGCGCCGGCAAAATGTTTTTACCCCAAGTGGTAAAATCGGCACGGGTGATGAAAAAAGCTGTGGCCTATTTACAACCTTACTTAGAAGCTGAAAAAACATCGGCTCTTACCACTGCTGGCAAGGTATTGCTGGCTACTGTAAAAGGCGATGTACACGATATCGGTAAAAACATTGTGGGCGTAGTATTAGCTTGCAACAATTTCGAGGTGGTAGATCTCGGTGTAATGGTACCTACCCAAGAAATTATTCGTCGGGCTAAAGAAGAAAAAGTTGATATTATTGGATTGAGTGGACTCATTACTCCTTCACTCGATGAGATGGTGCACGTAGCCAAAGAATTGGAACGTGAAGGACTGAGCACTCCCCTACTCATTGGTGGAGCCACCACCTCCCGCATTCACACGGCGGTAAAAATTGCACCAAACTATTCGGGCGCCAGCGTACACGTACTCGATGCGTCGCGAAGTGTAGGCGTGTGCAGCACCCTCTTAAATGCCGATAAAAAAGATAGCTACATTTCCGAGCTTAAAGCAGACTATGCCCAAAGCCGAGAAACACATCTGCAAAAGCAATTAGAAAAGCCTTATGTATCCTTAGCAGATAGTCGGGCACAAAAACCCACAATCAATTGGGAAGAATACACGCCAACCAAACCTGCGTTCTTAGGCACCAAAGTATTCGATAATTTCGATTTAGAAGAACTCCTGCCTTATATCGATTGGACGCCCTTTTTCCATACTTGGGAATTAAGAGGAACCTATCCACGAATTTTAAGTGATGAGGTGGTGGGTGTAGAAGCCACCAACCTATTTGCCGATGCGCAAAAATTATTAAAACGTATAATTGCAGAAAAACGCTTTACCGCAAAAGGCGTCATTGGATTTTGGGAAGCACATGCACAAGGAGACGATGTGATTTTAGAAGATGGCACAAAACTGCATTTTTTACGCCAACAAGCAGAAAAACCTGCGGGTGAGCCCTACTATTGTCTAGCTGATTTTATAGCCCCACAAACTAGTGAGAAAACCGATTACATAGGTGCTTTTGCGGTGAGCACCGGTTTTGGTTGCGACGAGCTGGCCCAAGAGTTTGAAGCCCAACAAGACGATTACCACAGCATTATGACGAAGGCCTTAGCCGATCGCTTAGCTGAGGCCTTTGCAGAAAAAATGCACGAATTGGTACGCACGCAGTATTGGGGCTATGCACCAAACGAGGTTTTGGATAAAGAATCCTTAATTAAAGAAAAATACCAAGGCATACGTCCGGCTCCGGGTTACCCGGCTTGCCCCGATCATACCGGAAAACAGACCTTGTTTAATTTATTAGAAGCGGAGAAAAATACCGGCATTTCGCTCACCGAAAGCCTAGCCATGTACCCAACAGCAGCGGTAAGTGGCTATTATTTTGCCCATCCACAAGCCCGTTATTTTGGTTTAGGGAAAATAACTAAAGAGCAAGTGAACGATTACGCTAAAAGAAAAAACTGCAGCATAGAAGAAGCCGAAAAATGGCTCAGCCCAAATTTAGCTTATTGAAGTTATGGGGTGTAAGTTTAAAGTTATAGGGAATAAAACAATATAAATTAAAGTTTGAGGTTAATGCTTGAAAAAGAAAAAAGCATGGACTCTAACTACAAAAAATACACAGAATTAGAAGTTTGGGCAGAAGCTCGAAAATTAGTAACTAACATATATAGCCTAACCAAATCGTTCCCAAAAGAAGAACAATTTGGATTAATTATTCAGATGAGAAGATGTGTGGTTTCCATCCCTTCTAACATTGCCGAAGGATGTGGTAGAAATCACAAAAAAGAGAGTCTTCAGTTTTTTTATATTGCAAGAGGCTCTGTATTTGAGCTAGAAACACAATTATACTTAAGCAATGATTTGCATTTTTTGAATAAAGATGAATTAACTCAAAATTTAAACCAATTAGAACTAGTAAGAAAATTACTACATGGTTTTATTAGATATTATAATCAACCCTAATACCTACAACATACTACCTACAACTCGAAACCCATTAAATGAAAATTACCGAACACATCAAAAATACCAAGGGTAAAACCTTATTCTCTTTCGAGCTGCTACCCCCTGTAAAAGGGAATAGTATCAAAGGAATTTACGATGCCATTGATCCGCTCATGGAATTCAATCCGCCTTTTATAGATGTAACCTACCACCGCGAAGATTACATTTATAAAGAACGGGAAGACGGCTTATTGGAAAAGGTATCATACCGCAAACGCCCGGGCACGGTAGCCATTTGTGCGGCCATTATGAACCGCTATAAAGTAGATGCCGTACCGCACTTAATTTGCGGTGGTTTTACCAAAGAGGAAACTGAAAATGCACTTATTGATTTACAGTTTTTAGGCATTGATAATGTATTGGTATTGCGTGGCGATGCCCGCAAAGCAGATGCTACTTTTGTGCCCACACCCGGCGGACATGCCCATGCTAGTGGCTTATTAAAACAAGTAACTCAAATGAATCAGGGTAAATACCTGCACCAAGAACACGACGATACCTTTAAAACCGATTTTTGTGTGGGCGTTGCCGGCTATCCCGAAAAACATTTCGAATCGCCGAACTTGAAAACCGATTTTAAATACCTGAAAAAGAAAGTGGATCTGGGGGCCGATTTTATTGTGACCCAAATGTTTTACGACGTACAAAAATATATCGATTTTGTAGATCAATGCCGCAAAAACGACATTCATGTGCCTATTATTCCGGGCCTAAAGCCCATTACTTCTTCTAAACAATTGGTTAGCCTACCCAAGCTTTTTCATATTGATGTACCCGAAGCTTTGAGTGAGGCGGTAAGTAGCTGCAAATCGGAAGCAGAAGTGAAAGAAGTGGGCATTGAGTGGATGATTCATCAATGCCAAGAATTGGTAAAAATAGGCGCTCCGGTGCTCCATTTCTACACCATGAGTAACCCGGGACCAACCAAAAAAATTGCCGAAGCCATATTTTAAGGTCCGTGTAGGTGCAGAGTCGCTCGTTTTCGTATTTTTGTTGAAATAGCAACGTGAAAGGACTCGTTATCAAATCAACCGGCAGCTGGTACCAAATTCAAACCGAATCTGGTAAAAGTTTGGCGTGCCGCATACAAGGCAAATTCCGTTTAAAAGGGATTAAAACCACCAACCCCATTGCCGTAGGCGATTGGGTAGATGTGGAACTCGAGCCCGACCAAGAAACCGGCATTATTACCCAGTTACACGAGCGCAAAAATTACATCATTCGTAAATCGGTAAACCTTTCCAAGCAAGCGCAAATCATTGCAGCCAACCTCGATCAAGCTTTTTTAGTGGTTACCCTAGCCTCTCCCCGAACTTCTTTGGGTTTCATCGATCGTTTTTTGGTAACTGCCGAAGCGTATGAAGTTCCGGCCAACATCATCTTTAATAAACTCGATTTATTTAGCGATGAAGGCCTAGAAATTTTGGCGGAATACAAACAAATTTATACCCAATTGGGCTATGCCTGCTACGAAGTTTCGGCCTTGGAAGGTACCAACATAAGCCACATACAAGCCTTGCTCAAAGATAAAGTGAGCCTCATTAGCGGCCACTCGGGCGTAGGAAAATCGACCTTAATTAATGCTTTGTTGCCAGATGCCGATGTGAAAACCGGCGCCATTTCCGATTGGAGCGATAAAGGCCAACATACCACCACCTTTGCCGAAATGCATCCGCTGCCCTTTGGTGGTTTTTTAATTGATACCCCTGGCATTCGGGAATTGGGTGTTTTTGACCTTTTACCCCAGGAACTCGGTCGATTATTCCCCGAATTTAGATCTCGAATGAGCGATTGTAAATTTCACAATTGCCAGCATATTAACGAACCCGGTTGTGCGGTACTCAAAGCTTTAGAAGCCGGCGACATAGAGCCAAGCCGATACGATAGTTATTTAAGTATATACCACGGAAACGAAACTAGAGTATAAATGAGAGCTGTAATTCAACGAGTAAGTCACGCCTCTTGTACCGTAGAGGGAACCATTACCGGGCAAATTGAAGCCGGCTTTTTGGTATTGCTGGGCATTGAAGATGCCGATACCAGCGAAGATGCCAGTTGGTTAGCGCAAAAAATAGCCAATATGCGGGTGTTTTCTGATGAGCAAGGCTTAATGAACTTGGGCCTAGCCGATGTTAAAGGCCGCATCTTATTAATTTCTCAATTCACGCTTTTTGCGCAAACCAAAAAGGGCAATCGCCCGGGCTTTACTCGTGCCGCCCGACCAGAGAAAGCCATTCCCTTATACGAATTCATGAAAACAGAATTGGAGAAACAATGCAATTCGAAAGTAGAAACGGGCATTTTTGGAGCCGATATGAAAATTAGTTTGCTTAACGATGGCCCGGTAACCATTCTCATAGATACCCAAAACAAAGAATAAAATGACCCTAGAAGAAGTACAAGCCACCGTAGATAAATGGATTAAAACTACCGGCGTACGGTATTTTAACGAACTTACCAATACCGCTATTTTAATGGAAGAGGTAGGCGAAGTGGCCCGCATTATGGCCCGAAAATACGGCGAACAATCTTTTAAAAATGCTGAAGAAGAGGCGAAACTGGGCGATGAATTGGCCGATGTATTGTTTGTGCTCATTTGCTTGGCCAACCAAACGGGCGTGAACCTCACCGAGGCCCTAGAACAAAATCTCGAGAAAAAAACAACGAGAGATGCCACTCGGCATCGGAATAACGAGAAACTGAAACCTTAAATCAGTTTCACCAAACGGTCGCCATCCAATACCGGAATGCTATCAATTACATCCGTTTGTAGGCAAAAAGCAATATCGGCCTCAATATTCAATTCTTTAAGGCGTTCGCTGTGGGAAGTTTTTTTCATAAACTCATTTAAATCACCTTGGGCTAACTCGTACAAATCGGCCACTAAAATTGCTGCGTCATCTAATTTATAGGCTTCATTTTTTAAGTGACGGGCTACTGCTCCTGCAAATAAACTATCTTCTAAATTCACCTTGTTTTTCCAACCGGCACAGAGTAATAATACATCGTGGGGTTGTGATTGTAACCAGACGCTTAAGGCACTTAAATTTAGGAATGAACCAATTACCACTTTTTTTGCTTCTCTACTTTCGTTAATGGCATGCGTGCCGTTGGTGGTGGTAAGCACAATGGTTTTTCCGGCCACTTTTTCGGCGGTATACGAAAAAGGTGAATTGCCAAAATCGAAGCCTGCTACCACTTCGCCATTGCGCTCGGCGGCCAATAGATAGTCGGTATCTTCATACGAACGGCAAGCCTCTACCGATGCAACAGGTATAATGGCTTCGGCGCCATTGGCTAAGCCATAGCACATAGATGATGTGGCTCTAAAAATATCAATAACCACCACAATGCTTTCGCGAATATCGTGTAAATGTAATAAGGCAGGGCTAAGGCAAACTTCTAATTTCCGTTGTTGCATGCTTATGCTTTGTAGAATGGAAACTTTACTACCTGCGCCTTCACCAAGTTTTCACGAATGTTGATGAATATTTCGGTACCCTCTTTCGCAAAATCGCTTTGCACATAACCCAAGCCAATGGCTTTTTGTAAAGAAGGTGATTGGGTGCCCGAAGTAACTTTTCCAATAACCTTTCCGGTAGCATCGCAAATTTCATAATCGTGACGCGGAATGCCGCGGTCAATCATTTCAAAGCCCACTAATTTCTTTTGTATTCCTGCTTCTTTTTGAGCGGCTAAATTGCTCGAATTCACAAAATATTTAGTGAATTTAGTTATCCAACCCAAACCCGCTTCTAGTGGAGAGGTGGTATCGTCAATATCGTTTCCATATAAGCAAAAACCCATTTCTAAACGCAAGGTATCACGGGCACCCAGGCCAATAGGCTGAATGCCAAAGGGAGCCCCAGCTTCAAAAATGGCTTTCCAAATTTTGTCGGCATGCTCGTTATCAAAATACAATTCAAAACCGCCGGCACCGGTATAACCCGTGGCCGAAATCACTACATTTTCTACTCCGGCAAAGGTGCCTTTTACGAAAGTGTAGTACTCCATAGCCGATAAATCGGTATTGGTTAATGATTGTAAGGCTTGAGCTGCCTTAGGGCCCTGTACCGCCAATAAAGAAGTACGGTCAGAAATGTTTTTCATATCTACACCGAAGCTGTTAAATTTCGAAATCCAATCCCAATCTTTTTCAATATTAGAAGCATTTACCACTAACATGTAGGTTTTTTCATCCATGCGGTACACCAATAAATCGTCTACAATGCCGCCTTGTTCATTGGGTAAGCAAGCATACTGCACCTTACCATCGTATAATTTAGAGGCATCGTTAGAACATACTTTTTGTATCAAATCCAATGCGCCTTCGCCTTTTAAAATAAATTCGCCCATATGGCTTACATCAAATACGCCTACGGCTTTGCGCACGGTTTCGTGTTCGGCGTTAATGCCCACATATTGAACAGGCATATTATATCCGGCAAAAGGAACCATTTTGGCACCTAAAGCAATGTGGGTATTGGTTAAAGCGGTGTTATTCATGAGCTATAAATTTGTGCGAAAATACGAAAAAGCAATGAAGCCTTAGCCAAAAATAGACAACTGTGGATCCGACACTTTAAAAGTTCGGCGGTGGTAGGGAGAAAAACCGTGTTTTAGTACTGCTTCGCGATGTTTGGCAGTGGGATAGCCCTTATTATTCAGCCAATCGTATTGCGGAAATTCAGCGGCCAATTGGTCCATATACTCATCGCGATAAGTTTTGGCTAAAATAGAGGCTGCCGCGATGGAGAAAAAACGCCCATCGCCTTTTACCATACACTCGTGCGGTAGGCTTTGGTATTTTTTAAAGCGATTGCCGTCTACCAAAATAAATTCGGGTCGTAAGGTAAGTTGATCTAATGCTCGGTGCATAGCCAAAAAGGAGGCTTGCAAAATATTAATTTTGTCAATTTCCGCATGATCTACCTGGGCCACGGCAAAGGCCAGGGCCTGCTCTTCTACCACCTTACGCAACTCGAAGCGTTGTTTATCTGTTAATTGTTTAGAATCGTTTAGCAAAGGATGCTCGAAATTGCGGGGCAAAATAACCGCTGCGGCAAATACTGGACCGGCCAAGCAACCACGACCGGCCTCATCGCAACCGGCTTCTACTAATTTCTCTTGGTGGTAGGCTAAAAGCATTGCTTGAAGATAGAAAAAAATTAGCCCACGAGATTGGTTTAGCCACTATAAATTGGGTATTATTGTGCTAATGAGCAAAGAAGTAGCCAAAGAACGAATTATTTTAGGGATTGACCCCGGTACCAACATTTTGGGTTATGGCCTTATTAAGGAGGTGAAATCGAACTTGGAGTTGCTTAGCATGGGCGTTATCCGCTTAGACGATTTAACGGACCATCCACTAAAATTACAACGTATTTTTGAGCGCACCTTGGCCATTATTGACGAATATCACCCCGATTGCTTGGCCATTGAAGCTCCTTTTTATGGCAAAAACGTGCAAGTACTGCTCAAATTAGGCAGAGCCCAAGGCGTAGCGATGGCGGCAGGGCTAGCCCGCGATTTGGCCATCATAGAGTATTCGCCCCGTAAAATAAAACAAGCCATTACCGGAAATGGTAATGCCAGCAAAGAACAAGTGGCAGCCATGCTTAAAACCTTATTAAAATTTACAGAAAAGCCTGAATTTTTAGATGCCACCGATGGCTTGGCTGTAGCCGTTTGCCATGCTTTTCAACGAAATGATGCTGGCAACAGCGGGAAAAGTTATTCGGGTTGGGCGGCTTTTGCCAAAGCCAATGAGAAACGAATTAGCTAAGTGCTGCTCTAATTTTTTGAGCCGTTACGGCCAATTGCTCGGCGCTTGGGTTCAATTTTTCGCGACTAAAATTCATATCGCTTACCGCATTCATCGGAATTAAATGTACGTGCGCATGCGGCACTTCTAAACCAATAACCGATACGCCTACCTTTTTGCAAGGAATGGCTTTTTTAACGCCTTCGGCTACAATTTTGGAAAAAATTAGTAGGCCAGCGTAGGTTTCATCGTCCATATCAAAAATATAATCTACCTCCTTTTTCGGAATGACCAATACATGGCCCTCAACTAAGGGGTTAATATCCAAAAAAGCTAAAAAATCACTAGTTTCAGCAACTTTGTGGGCAGGTATTTCTCCAGAAATTATTTTTGAAAAGATGCTCATGTTAGCGGCTAATTTCTATAATCTCGAATGTAACTTTTCCGGCCGGAATGCTTACCTCTACTTTATCGCCAACAGATTTACCTAATAAGCCTTGAGCAATAGGCGATTTTACAGATATTTTACCTGTTTTTAAATCCGCTTCGCTTTCTGGAACTAATTGATAAGTCATTTCGGCACCGTTATTTGTATTTTTAATTTTCACAATAGAAAGAGCCAATACTTTCGATAAATCCAATTTAGATTCATCGATAATGCGGGCATTAGCCAATACATTTTTTAGTTTCGAAATTTTGCTTTCGTGGTGGCCTTGCGCTTCTTTAGCGGCATCGTATTCGGCATTTTCAGACAAATCACCTTTATCTCTAGCTTCGGCTATGGCTTTAGCTATTTGCGCACGACCTTCGGTACACAATTCATGTAATTCTTGTTTCAGCTTTTCTATACCTTCTTTGGTATAATACGTAATCTCTGCCATCTCATTAAAATTGGGGTTCTACTAAAAACAAACAAGACTATGTCGACAGGGCCGATATAGTCTTGTTTGATATGTACGAAGATAAAGTTAGCTACTTAGATTTGCAAATTTTTTAACTTCTGGGCCAATACTTCAGCTATTTTGCGGTACGATTCTTGGGTCCACCCGGCCACATGTGGACTTAAGAGTACGTTGCTTTGCGCAAGCAAATCGGGGTACCATGCTTGATTTCCCAAAGCAGGGAATTTTTCGACTTCTAACACATCTAAACCAGCGCCAAGCACTTTACCTTCTTTTAAGGCTTTAACGAGGGCAGCGGTATCTAGCACTTCTCCTCTAGCGGTATTTAATAAGAAGATGGGTTTACGAAAATGATGGAAATATTCTTGATTAACCAAGTGTTTGGTTTCTCGAGTAAGGGGTACATGTAAACTAAGCACATCGCTGTGTTTTACTATTTCTTCCATACTTACCTCTTTTGCAAAAGCATCCGAAAAACCGGTTTTATATTTATCGTAAGCTAGTACCTGCACACCAAAACCCTGCAACTTTTGAGCAAAAGATTGGCCCATATGTCCGTAGCCAATTAGACCTACGGTGCGGCCTTTCAGCTCCCAGCCTCGGTTGGCCTCTCTGTCCCAAATGCCATTTCGTACCTGCATATCGGCTTGGCGAAATTTATTTAGTAAGGCTAATAACATACCCACGGCATGTTCGCCCACCGCATCGGCATTCCCTTCGGGTGCGTTGATACATTGAATACCTTTAGATTTCGCATAAGCCTCATCTATATTATCCATTCCGGCACCGGCCCGTGCAATCCATTTTAGATTTGGGGCAGCGTCTATAATTTCCCGATCTACCTGAAATTTGGTGCGAATAGCTAAGCCATCGTATTCTTTAATAGAAGCTAGGGTTTGTTCACGAGTAAATAAGGGCTCGTCGCTTACCAGATAACCTAAGGCTTCGGCTTCTTGTTTGAAAAGCGGATGCAAATCATCAACTAGTAAGACACGTTTAGTGGGCATTGGCGGTTTGAATTAACTGTGTTAAAAATACAAAATTAGCCACGCTTAAACGCTCTGCTCTTAATTCTAGCAAAGGTTCATCGGCCGCCAATTTATCTTTGGCCACAATACCCGATAGGGCATTGCGCAAGGTTTTGCGACGTTGGTTAAATCCGGCTTTTACCACCTTCCAAAAAAGCTGTTCATCACAATCCAAGGCACTAACCTCGTTTCGAGTAAGGCGTATTACAGCCGATAATACTTTGGGTGGTGGATTAAATACGCCGGCTTTCACCGTAAATAAATACTCGACTTTATAATAAGCTTGCAAAAACACACTCAAAATGCCGTATTCTTTACTGCCGGCTTTAGCCGCACAACGCTCAGAAACTTCTTTTTGGAACATGCCCACCACTTGTTGTACTTGTTGGCGATTATCCAATACTTTGAACAAAATTTGCGACGAAATATTATAGGGAAAATTCCCAATAATAGCCATGGGGCCTTGGCTAATGGTAGAAAAATCGTAGGCTAAAAAGTCGCCAGAAATAATGCGGCTGCCTGCCTCGGGGTATTTTTTATGCAAAAAGGCTATCGATTCGGTATCAATATCAATTAAATAGGTTTCAAACCCTTTTTGTTGAAATAAAAAATCGGATAAAATGCCCATACCTGGCCCCACTTCCAACACGTGTTGTACCGATTCGGACAGCTGCAAGCTGTTCACAATTTTCTCGGCAATATTTTTGTCGGTTAAAAAGTGTTGTCCTAATTGTTTCTTGGCTCTTACCAAACTCATTGGGCGTAAATTTGGGGCAAAATAAGCAAAGTTTAGGCAGTATTTGACGAACATTCGGGCCAAATCCGTAATTTGCACCAAAATTCGATGAAATTCGAAGGAACATATGAGCGATAAAATCAAAATAGGAATTTCCATTGGCGATGTAAATGGCATCGGTTTAGAAGTGATTATCAAAACGTTGGTAGATAAACGCATCCTAGATTATTGTACGCCTATTGTGTATGGCCAAACCAAAGTGGCTTCCTTTCATCGTAAAACCATGGGAATCGACGATTTCAGTTTCAATGTAATTAATCAAGCCGCCGATGCACATCACCGGAGAGCCAACATGATTAATTGCTGGGAAGAAGATGTTAAAATTGATTTGGGCGAAGCCAATGAAACTGGCGGCAAGTATGCTTTTTTATCCTTAGAACGGGCTACCAAGGATTTAATAGCCGGCGAAATTGATGCCTTAGTTACGGCTCCCATCAACAAACAAAATATTCAAAGTGAGGCCTTCACCTTTGCGGGGCATACCGAATACATTCAAAGCAAAGCAGGCGCCTCCGATTCGCTTATGCTTTTAATGGGCGAAGATTTACGTGTAGGCGTTGTTACCGGCCACGTGCCCTTGAGCGAAGTGCCTAAAAGTATTACCAAAGAGAAAATTTTAAGCAAATTGGCGCTTATTAACGAAAGTTTAAAGGGTGATTTTTGGATTGAAAAACCGAAAATTGCGGTTTTGGGTCTCAACCCTCATGCCGGCGATTCGGGCTTATTGGGTAAAGAAGAAGAAAGCATCATTGCACCGGCCATTGCCGAAGCGAATAAAAATGGACTATTGGCCTTTGGGCCTTACCCAGCCGATGGCTTTTTTGCCAATCAAAGCTGGAAAAAGTTTGATGCCGTATTGGCTATGTACCACGATCAAGGATTAATTCCTTTTAAACAATTGGCATTTCATCAAGGCGTAAACTTTACGGCCGGTTTACCGGTGGTACGCACCTCTCCCGATCATGGAACCGCTTATGATTTAGCCGGCAAAAACGAAGCCGATGCTGGATCATTCCGCGAAGCCCTATTTGCGGCCATTCATATCGTTAAAAATCGCAGGGAAAATGTTGCTTTAACAGCCAAACCCTTAAAGGTGAGTAAGCTTTCTAGAGATCGCGATTAAGCACGCACTGCCTTTTTCCAAAAAACTGTTTCCGCTTAGAATAATTTTTCCTAAATTTGCAGGCTTAACTGTCGTGCTTTGAAATTTTTACAGCAATACCGAATTCCGTTCTCCGGCCTTAAAATCGGGAAACATA
>JBIIBV010000073.1:0-6059 GCA_044239195.1 Sphingobacteriaceae bacterium
CAAGCCGATATTGATGGCGGTCTTATTGGAGGCGCCTCCTTAAAATCACGTGATTTTGTGGACATTGTGAAAGCCTTTAATAACTAATGAGCTACCAAGAAGTAGTATTTATACAGAATGAAGGGGCGGAAGCCTACCGCGATATAGTGATTGCTGAATTGGCAGATTTGGGTTTCGATACTTTTGAAGAAACAGCACAGGGGTTTACAGGTTATATTCCTACCAACTTGTATAATGAAAAAGCAATTCTCAACTTGCTTACCCATTATAAAGAAGAAACGCAGTTTAGCTTTAGTGCTAAGGCCATTAAACATGAAAATTGGAATACTCTTTGGGAAAGTAATTTTCATCCAATTTCGGTAGCCGATCAAGTATACGTTCGTGCTACCTTTCATCAACCCGAGCCTAGCTTTTCCTACGAAATTGTCATCGATCCTAAAATGGCTTTCGGAACGGGGCACCATCAAACTACAGCTTCGGTAATGGAATTAATGCTAGCTGAAGATTTTAGAGGTAAAAAGGTGCTCGATATGGGCTGTGGGACAGGCATTTTGGCTATTTTGGCAAAGAAAATGGGTGCCCAAGTTGTAGATGCTATTGATTACGATCCGCTGTGTTTTGAAAGCACCCTCGAGAATACAGCGTTAAATAACATGACCGATATTCAGGCTATTTTGGGAGGTAAAGAAGTTATTCCCAATACCAGATATAATGTCATTTTAGCCAATATCAATCGCAATATATTACTCGATCAATTAGATCGCTATGCGCAAGTATTGGCACCCGAAGGAAGCTTAATACTGAGTGGTTTCTACGAACAGCCCGATTTAGAAATTATTAAAGAAGCTGCCCATGCTTTGGGTTTACGGTATGAAAGACATCTCGTAAAGCAAGACTGGACAGCGGCAAAATTTATAAAATAAACCATGAGAGTACACTTTATAGCCATTGGCGGTAGTGCGATGCACAATTTGGCCATTGCTTTAGCCAAAAAAGGATTTCAAGTTAGTGGTTCAGACGATGTGATTAACGAGCCCTCAAAATCTCGTTTAGCCCGCTTTGATATTTTGCCGGCTGAATTTGGCTGGTTCCCCGAACGCATTACGGCAGAGTTAGATGCGGTTATTTTAGGTATGCATGCCCGAGAAGACAACCCCGAATTGCTACGTGCGCAAGAGTTGGGTTTGTCAATTTATTCGTATCCGGAATATATTTACGAACAATCGAAAGAAAAAACCCGAGTAGTAATTGGCGGTAGCCACGGCAAAACAACCATTACCTCCATGATTTTGCATGTATTGCAACATGCTGGTAAAGATTTTGATTATTTGGTAGGAGCGCAGTTAGAAGGCTTTGATACCATGGTAAAAATTACCAACGAAGCACCCATTATTGTGATTGAGGGTGATGAATATTTAGCTTCACCAATAGATAGGCGCCCCAAGTTCCATCTCTACAAAGGCCATATTGGTGTAATTAGTGGTATAGCTTGGGATCATATCAATGTATTCCCAACTTGGGAATCTTACATCAAGCAATTTGACTTGTTTATAGATACCCTGCAACCGGGTGGTGCCTTAATTTATTGCCAAGCCGATGAAACCTTAGATAAGCTAGTGACCACAAAAAATACTTCGGTAGAAAAGTTAGGTTACAATGTTCCAGCCAATCAAATAAATCAAGGTGTAACTTCTTTGCAAACCGATAAAGGCTTGGTTCCGCTGCAAATTTTCGGGGAACATAACTTAATGAACCTATCGGCAGCTCGTTTGGTGTGCGAAAAATTAGGTGTGTCTGCCGAAGTTTTCTACGAAGCCATTGCTACATTTAAAGGTGCTGCACGTCGCTTAGAGTTGGTGGGTAAAACCGATGATTGCGTGATTTATAAAGATTTTGCCCATTCGCCATCTAAGCTAGAAGCTACCATTCATGCAGTAAAACAGCAATTTCCCGAACGGAAATTAATTGCGGCGATAGAATTGCATACATTCAGCAGTTTAAACGCCGAATTTTTGAAAGAGTATGCTGGTACTATGGACGAGGCTGATCAACCGATTGTAATTATAGATCAACAAACTTTTAAGCAAAAACAAATGACTCCTTTTGATGAAACTATCGTTAAAAAGTCATTTAATAACGAAAAGTTAAAATTTTTCGATAGTTTTGAAATATTCGAAGCATATTTGAATAGAAATTCTTTTACGAATACAAATCTTTTGCTCATGAGTTCGGGCAATTTTGGGGGATTGAATTTGGAGGAATTGAAAAATAAGATCTTAAAGAAATAAACTATAACGAAATACACACACCAGCCAAAACATACCAATATGAACACATTAGGAAAAAAAATTCGCTTATTAAGACATCAGCGTTCTTGGAGCCAAGAGGATGTAGCCAAACAATTGGATATTTCTATACCCGCATTTTCTAAAATTGAAACGGGTATTACCGATGTTAATTTATCACGTTTAGAACAAGTTTCCGCACTTTTTGGATTAACAGTTGTTCAATTGCTAACCATTACCGATAGCGAAGAACAAGAGAAATACAACAACGAAGTAGAAGTATTGACTAAAAAATTGCAAGATCGTGAAACCGATGTAATTGAATTGCAAAAGAAAGTAATTGATTTATACGAAGAATTACGCCGAGCGAAAGTAAGCGTTTAGTCCGTTTTGAAAAAATAAAAAGGCCTCTGGAAAATCCAGAGGCCTTTTTATGTTAGAAGATCTTTCGCATGGTTAAGTGCCTTTTGCCAAAAGTGGCGCCCGTTGCTTGGTGTATGGCAATCATTTTATCGTTAAAATCGCCCACCCACGAAAGTTCCAATTCATCGTATTGGTTTTTTGGTATGACGTAATGTTTCAATTTAATGAATAATGCCGATTCTAAACCATGTTTCTGGAAGGCTATTTTTGTGCCCATAACTACGGCCCGCATGCGTCTAACACCTTTCCATTTATTGTATACAAACTGAATTTTTTGCCAAAGGCCCAATTTGCCGTTAAAAGATTTTATTAACTGATTGGCATCGGGTAAAATAACTACAAATGATACCGGTTCGTTGTTTACATAGGCAAACCAAATCAGTTTTTCATCCATAATGAGTTTCATTTTGCGGAAGCTATCCATCACAATATCCTTGTTTAGGGGAACAAAGTTTTCGAATCCTTGCCAAGCATCGTTGTATATTTCCATGAAATCATCCGCATAACGGTCGAATTCGCTCACTTTTAGGTGTTCAAAGCGATAGCCTTCTTTGCCTGCAACCCATTCTGCAATTTTTGTAAAACGCTCGGGGAAGGGAAGGCGTAAGTCTAAATGGTTGGTAATTTGTTCATATTCTTTTTCAAAACCGTAGTTTTTGAAAAGCGCATGGTAGTAGGGTTTGTGGTAGTTCATGCCATACGAAGGCGGAGTAAAGCCCTCTACCAGTAAACCCCAGAACGTATCGTTTTCGCCGAAATTTATGGGGCCATCCATGGCTTTCATGCCTCTTTTACTCAACCACTCTTTTGCAGTATCAAACAATAAATCGGCTGCTTTTTGGTCATCTATACACTCAAAATAACCAATGCCACCAGTGGGTACTTCATGCTGATAGGCCTTTTTATCGTTAATAAAGGCTGCAATTCGACCGATATGCTCTCCCTTTTCGTTGCTTAAAATCCATCGAGTACAAGAACCATGCTGAAAAAAACTGTTTGTTTCTGGATGAAAAGTTGTTTCTACATCTTTGTCTAAAGGACAAATGAAGTTTGGGTCATCTGCATAAATTTTTCGAACAAGGTCTAGAAAAGCTTGTTGCTCTTTTGGGTTGCTAACTTCGGTTATAGTCATAGGTGGCTGTATGCAAAAAAGCATTCGATTGAGCTTCGAATGCTTTAAATATGTATTATTTTAACGTTCTAGAAATCGTCATCGTCATCTTCCAGCGTATCTAGATTGTCTAGGTCTAACTCATCGTTGAGGGATAAATCGAAATCCTCATCTTCTTCGCCAGCAGCAAATCCTAAAGGGGGCTTCGGCGTAGTTTTCTTACTTGCTGAATTTTTCTTAGCAACAGTACCTTTTTCAGCACTTTTCTTGTTTGGCGTTTTCATCAGAAATGAGAATCATTTTTATGACTTAAAATTAGTAAGAATTTAGATTCAAATAGCTAGAAAAGAAAAATTCTCAAAAAATTATTCTTGCTGTTCGCCAATTTCGTTGGTCTCGGTACTAAAATCTTTCAATTGAGGCAAATCAGCTATGTTTTGTAGGCCAAAATAATCCATAAACAAGTCGCTGGTTTGATACAAAATCGGCTTGCCCACCGTATCGGCTTTTCCTGCTAAATTTATCAGTTCTTTTTCCAGTAATTTTTGAACCGTATAGTCGCAGTTAACGCCTCTAATTTGCTCAATTTCTAGCTTGGTAATGGGTTGGCGATAGGCAATAATGGCAAGCGTTTCTATGGCTGCTTGGCTTAATTTTTTCTTTGCTCGGTGTAGGTGCAGTTGGTTAATGCTGCTATGGAAATCTTTTTTGGTGAGAAATAAATACCCATTGGCAACTTCTACCAATTCTATAGCCAAGTTCGGGCTGTCGTATTTTTCTTTAATGGCAGCAATACCTGCTATGATTTCTTTTTCTTCAATAGGTCTTTCAAAGGCTGCTTCGCAGATGGCTTTTATATCGCCTTTCCCGATGCTTTGCTCAGAGGCAAAAATGAGGGCTTCTATATGTAAGGCTAGCGTATCCAACATATTTAATAGTTGATTATTTGTTCTTCAATTTGCTTAGGCAGCGAAATGAAATCGTATTGTTGATTGCGCAATTGCGGCACAAAACCAGCCTCTTTAATAGCTTCTTGAATGCCATTGGCGGTAAACCTGTGAGGAGCGCCTGCTACCGAAACCACGTTCTCTTCAATCATAATAGATCCAAAATCGTTGGCACCGGCATGCAAACACATTTGACCTACTTGTTTACCCACAGTTAGCCACGATGCTTGAATGTTTTTCACATTAGGCAACATAATGCGGCTTAAGGCCAACATTCGGACATATTCGTCGCCACTAACCTGGTTGGTTATGCCACGGACTTTTTTAAGCAGCGTTCCATCATCCTGAAAAGGCCAAGGTATAAAGGCCAAAAATCCTTTTGCATCAGCTGGTTTTTCAGCTTGTACTTGGCGTAACCACACCAAATGTTCAAAACGCTCTTCTAGAGTTTCTATATGACCAAACATCATCGTAGCCGAGGTGGTTAAGTGTAGTTGATGAGCCGCTCTCATTACATCCAACCATTCTTGCCCACCACATTTACCTTTAGAAATTAATCGGCGAACACGATCGTTCAAAATTTCGGCACCAGCCCCGGGTAAACTGTCTAAGCCTGCCTCCATTAAAGCCTTTAACACCTCGGTGTGGCTTAAGCCTTCGAGTTTGGCAATGTGTGCAATTTCGGGTGGGCCTAAAGCGTGCAGTTTTAAATTGGGATATAAGTTTTTAAGTTTTTTAAATAAATCGACATAAAAAGCCAAGCCTAAATCGGGGTGGTGGCCACCTTGTAATAACAATTGCTCACCACCATATCTAAAGGTTTCTTCAATTTTAATTTTATAGGTTTCAATGTCGGTAATGTAGCTTTCTTCATGCCCTGGTCGGCGGAAAAAATTGCAGAATTTGCAATTGGCAATGCATACGTTGGTGGTATTTACATTGCGGTCTATAATCCAAGTAACTTTATTGTGCGGAACTTGTTTTTTACGCAATTCGTTGGCGGTATACATCAAATCGGCGGTTGGCGCTTCTTTGAATAAAAATATCCCTTCTTCTTGGCTTAAGAATTCGAATTGTAAAGCCCGGCTCAATAAATCTGCTACTTTCATATAGCTACAAAGATACAGTTGATTTTTTTAGCTCCTATACTTTGCCTTTATTTATGACCAAGCCTTGATGATTGTTGGCTCAAATCTTCTTCAAAAGCCCCTAAATTGCCTATATTTATGCTCTATTTTAGCCTATGGTTTCTTTTGAACGATTTACTTTAGCCAACGGATTGCAGGTGTTGGT
>JBIIBV010000101.1:0-5946 GCA_044239195.1 Sphingobacteriaceae bacterium
ATACGGCGAGTACTACCGCACGTTTCGCGACGTTGACGCAGCCCTTCGTTTAGGACCAAGTTCAGTTGCGAATTACGCACATAATGCATTTCTGCAATTACTTGCAACCGGCGGAATAATTCTTTTCCTTGCTTATTTAGTAATGATTGTCTTTGTTGCACTTGCAGCAGTAAAGGGACTCAAGAAGTTCAAAGGTAATGACAAAGCGCTATTTGGCGCTCTTGTTTCACTCTGGTTTGCATTTCAGGTTCAAGCGCAGGTTTCAATTGATCAAATCACAATCGCTGCAATTGGTTGGGTTCTTGCGGGCGCTGTTGTTGCACTTGGATTTAACAGTGAGTTAATCGCAGATAAAGCCTTCCAACCAAATACTTACGCGAAGAAACGTCGTGGTCCCGCTGCTAATTCCACATTGGTCGCAGGTGGTTTAACGCTTGTATTGGTGATTACATCTTTTGCTTGGTTAGTGCCTATTTGGAGATCTGATTACAACATCAAGGTGGCTCGAGTTCTTCAAGGTGATCCAGGCGATTTCAATTACTTGGCCGAGAAAAAGCGTGTTGCACTAAGTGCTGTATCAAGTGCGCCCGGTGAAATTCGATACAAGATTATTGCAGCCGATGCGCTTGTTACTTCGCAAGAATTAGAGCTTGCTCGTCAACAGTTAAAAGATGCGCTTGATATGGATCCAAAGTCATATGAAGCAATTGGCTATGCCGCGCAAGTTTATGAACGGGCAGATCTAATTGACGAGGCAATTAAGATTCGAATTGTTGCAACGAAGATGGATCCAAATGACACCGACAATTGGTTGCAATTAGGTAATTTGCTGGCAAGAGTTGGTGATTACCAAGCGGTTAACAAAGTTATTGAATTGGTTGCACCCCTTGCTGGTAAGTCAACTATTGCCGATGACTTAAAAGCTTTATTGCCAGCTGTTCCTACTTCGTAAATTCAACGGCCAGTAATTCAGCAATCTGCGCTGTATTAAGCGCAGCGCCCTTACGTAAATTATCTCCGCATACGAATAGGTCTAAAGCCATTGGATCATCAATACTCTTTCGAACACGACCAACCCATGTTGGGTCTGTACCAACAACATCTGCTGGCGTTGGGAACTTGTAATTCTCTGGATCATCAACCAACTTCACGCCGGCAGCATTAGCAAGAATGTCTTGCGCTGCTTTACGTGACGGTTCTTTCTCAAAGACAGCGTGCACAGTTAGTGAGTGTGTTGTAATCACAGGTACACGAACACATGTTGCAGAAACTTTTAAATTTGAAAGCCCAAGAATCTTGCGTGATTCGTTCCGCACTTTTAACTCTTCTGATGAATAACCATCTGCTTTTAGTGAACCAGCCCAAGGAATAATGTTAAGTGCAAGTGGTGACGGGAACGGACCAAGATCTGAAACTAGTTTGTGTACATCTCCTGCAGCATCTCCTGCATCTGTTCCAGCAACTTGTTTCATCTGTGCACGAAGTGCATCAATGCCTGATTGACCAGCACCTGATGCTGCTTGGTAAGAAGAGACAACTAATTCTTTTAGTCCGTAAGTTTTATGCAGTGCACCCATTGCAACAATCATCGAAAGAGTTGTGCAATTTGGATTAGAGATAATTCCGCGCGGACGTTTCTTGACCATCTCTGGGTTTACTTCTGGAACAACTAGCGGAACATCGGCATCCATACGGAACGCTCCAGAGTTATCAACTACTACTGCACCGCATGACGCCGCAATCGGTGCCCATTCGGCAGATACTTCGTCGGGCACATCAAACATTGCAACATCAATACCATCGAATGCCTCTGGCGAAAGTGCAACGACAGTTAGTTCTTCGCCGCGGCACTTAAGTTTCTTTCCAGCACTGCGAGCAGATGCAATCAAACGAATCTCGCCCCATACATCTGGACGTTCAGACAAAATACTGAGCATTACTGTGCCAACAGCGCCAGTGGCGCCAACAACTGCGAGTGATGGTTTTGTACTCATCGTCCTGTGCCTCCGTGCACAACTGCTTCGATTTGATCAGCATCTAATTCGAAGGCTGTGTGCGCTGCTTTTACGCCGCGATCTAGATCTGATTCGCGGCAGATAATTGAGATACGAATTTCTGACGTAGAAATCATTTCGATGTTTACGCCTGCCTCTGACATCGCAGCAAAGAATGTTGCTGTAACACCAGGGTGTGAACGCATGCCAGCACCAACTAGAGAGAGCTTGCCGATTTGATCATCGTATTGAATTGAAGCAAAACCAACTTCACCTTGAATGCCCTTAAGAATCTTTGAAGCATTTGCGCCCTCTGCTTTTGGCAGAGTAAATGAAATATCTGTTAAACCAGTAGCGGCAGCAGAGACGTTTTGAACAATCATGTCGATGTTGATGTCAGCATCAGCGATTGCTTGGAATATGCGTGCAGCAACACCGGTGCGATCTGGCACGCCAACGATGGTGATCTTTGCTTCGGATTTATCGTGTGCGATACCCGAGATGATTGCTTGCTCCATGTTGCCTCCTTCAGGATGATCTTTGACCACCCATGTTCCTTCGTTGGTTGTAAAAGATGAACGGACGTGAATTGGTAGGTCATATCTACGTGCGTACTCAACGCAACGCAGATGTAAAACTTTTGCTCCAGATGCTGCGAGCTCAAGCATCTCGTCATAGGTAACTGTTTTCAGTTTTCTTGCGGCTGGAACAACTCGTGGGTCAGCACTAAAAACACCATCAACATCTGTATAAATCTCGCAGACATCTGCGTCCAAAGCCGCAGCGAGTGCAACAGCAGTTGTATCTGATCCACCGCGACCAAGTGTTGTTACATCTTTTGTATCTTGCGAGATTCCTTGGAAACCAGCAACGATTGCAATTGCGCCTTCTTCTAGTGCTTCTTGAATGCGTCCTGGTGTCACATCAATAATGCGAGCGCGACCATGTGCGCTATCTGTTATTACCCCTGCTTGGCTGCCTGTAAAAGAACGAGCTTCGTGACCAAGATTTGAAATCGCCATTGCAAGTAACGCCATTGAAATTCGTTCGCCAGCTGTCAGCAACATATCTAGTTCGCGACCAGTTGGAATTGGAGTGATCTGATTAGCAAGATCAATTAGTTCATCGGTTGTATCGCCCATCGCAGAGACCACAACGACAACCTTGTTGCCATCTCGCTTGGAAGCCACGATTCGAGCAGCTACCCGCTTCATGCCCTCGGCATCAGCGACGGATGAGCCGCCGTACTTTTGAACGATTAATCCCATGCGCAAAGCATGACAGGCTCAAAGACTGATTTGTAATCGAATTACAGGATTTCTCAAATAATGATACGGCAGGCATCTCAAATAACGAGATAATTAGTTTTCGACGTTCCGTCTGCCTTCAAATGCACGACCAAGGGTAACTTCATCGGCGTATTCAAGATCCCCGCCCACCGGCAGACCGCTGGCCAAACGGGACACCTTTATATCCAGCGGCTTAATCAATCGAGCTAGATAAGTGGCCGTTGCTTCGCCCTCGAGGTTTGGATCCGTCGCCAAGATAACTTCGGTAATCGCAGAATCAGACAAACGAGTCATCAGCTCTTTAATTCTTAATTGATCAGGACCGATTCCATCAATAGGACTAATCGCTCCACCGAGCACGTGGTACTTGCCACGAAACTCGCGTGTCCGTTCAATTGCAATCACATCTTTACTCTCTTCAACAACACAAATCTGTGACACATCGCGACGTGGATCACGACAAATGCGGCACTCAGTTTCTTCAGACACGTTTCCGCACTGCGTACAAAACTTCACTCGCTCCTTAACAGTTCGGATCGCATCAACCAAAGCTGCTGCAATGTCCGCGTCCGACTGAAGAATATGAAAAGCAATTCGCTGAGCACTCTTTGGTCCCACACCAGGCAAACGCCCTAGTGCGTCAATTAAATCTTGAATCGCACCTTCATACATTCCACTCATTATTAATTCTTATCCGTAATAACTTGCGCGCCTAATTCGCGAGCCAACAATGCTGCGCCGCTGAGTTGCTCAGCATCACTTGGAGATTCATCCACTCGAACAGCGCGTGCTGCAGGCGTATTTGGATTCACAGATGGATCCACAACACATTCAATCTTGCGGTCTAAACCAACAACTTCAATAAATGCTTGGCGCAAGATCTCATCGCTCTCTGATCGCACAAAAGAATCACGGGCACCAGCGTTAACGATTCCGATCGTTATGTTTGTGTCATCGACACTAAGGATCTGTGCGCTCGCCGACAAGAGAGACCACGTCAATCTACGACGCTTCTTAACATTTTCAATTACATCGGGCCATATGCGGCGAAGACCAGCAATGTCCATGGAATCAACACTTACCTTCTTCACGGTCGGTTGTTCCGAAGAAACGGCTGTCTTCTTTACCGGCTCATCAACTTGGTTTGGCGACACGGGAAGAACTTTTTTAGTGTCGCCGCCACCAGTTGATTTCGCAGCCATAGGCGCGATGTTTTCGACGCGCTCTAAACGTTCGATGCGTGCAAGTAATCCACTCTCTGTCGCGTCGCTTACAGGTAACAAGATGCGGCCACAGATGAGCTCGAGTATTAAGCGCGGTGCTGTAGCGCCGCGCATCTCTGTTAATCCTTGTGCTGCAATATCTGCTGCGCGAGATAAAGATGCTGTGCCAATCCGATCTGCTTGTGAGCGCATGCGTTCTAATTGGTCATCTGGCATATCGCGCAAGATTGAATTGGCACTTACTTCGCCCAGTGCATTAACAATCATTAGATCGCGCAGACGTTCTAACAAGTCGGCCGTAAATCTCTTTGGATCATGTCCGCTTTCGATGACACGATCAATTGTTGCAAACAAGGTGCCAGCGTCATGTGCGGCTAACGCATCGATTGCATCATCAAGTAATGCACCGTCGGTGAATCCCAACAGCTGCACTGCAATGTCATAACTGACGCCATCTTTGCCAGCACCTGCAAGTAATTGCCCAAGTACAGATAAGGCATCGCGCACCGATCCACCGCTAGCGCGAACAACCAATGGCAATACACCTTTAGCAACTTCTACACCTTCTGCGGCGCAGATCTTTTCTAAGTGCGAAGTAAGTACACCTGGCGGCACTAAACGGAATGGGTAATGATGCGTACGAGAGCGAATAGTAGAAATAAGTTTTTCTGGCTCTGTTGTTGCAAAGATAAAAATAACGTGAGGAGGTGGCTCTTCTACAACTTTAAGCAGCGCATTTGCAGCACCCGGTCCAAGTTGGTGTGCCTCATCAATAATGTAAATCTTGTACTTGCTATTTACTGGAGCAAAGAAAGCTTTGTCTCTTAAATCTCTTGCATCATCTACTAAACCATGTGTTGCAGCGTCTAATTCAATAACGTCAATTGATCCTGGACCATTAGCTACTAAGTCTTTACAGGATTGGCATTCACCGCACGGAGTTGGTGTCGGTCCCTTTTCACAGTTAAGCGATCTCGCCATGATGCGCGCACTAGAAGTTTTGCCGCAACCACGTGGACCACTAAACAAATATGCGTGATGTGTTTTATTTGATGACAGCGCATTACTTAAAGGAACGGTCACATGTTCTTGACCAATAACATCTGCAAATACAGAAGGGCGATACTTGCGATACAACGCTAGTGACATCACAACTCCATTCTGTAATAAGGGATCCCTCGTACACCCGCTAGAGCGCACCTACCCTTGCTGTATTCCTACCCTGGGGGAGTTCAGTGCGGTAACGCCGCACGAGGGATCTGGTCTAAGCATAGTTAGCGCACCGATAGAGTTCGTCTCCTCAGGAGGATTCGCATAGCGGCCGAGTGCGCACGCTTGGAAAGCGTGTAAAGGGCAACCTTTCAGGGGTTCAAATCCCCTATCCTCCGCCAGAAAAACAAGTACTTTCACGCGCAAGCAGTTATAGGGTTTGGCAATACC
>JBIIBV010000024.1:0-21914 GCA_044239195.1 Sphingobacteriaceae bacterium
AACCATGGACGAGGTAACGGTAATTACCGATTACATTCAACAAGAGGCTGGTTTATCTGCCGATCTTATTTGGGGTAATTGCACCGACGAAACTTTGGGCGATAAATTAGCCGTTACCATTATTGCTACCGGTTTCCAAACCATGGAAGAGCGTCAACAATCGCGAAGCCAAGCCATTAATTTTGCTCCCGATTTTGCTGTAGAAGATGCACCATTGGTTAAACCCGTAGAGCATGTAAATTCTTTTTTTGCAGCACCCGAACCTCTTGCCGAGCAAGAAGTAGAAGAGCAGGAATTGACTACCAGTGTACTCGATCTGTTTGCTGGCGTATCTTCTATTCCTGCAATGGAAGATGAAATTGTACAACAAGAAGAAGTGCTAGAGCCTGTAATGTACCAAGTAACGCAGGAGCCTGTTGCAGAAGAAGCTGCACCCTCTATGGCCTTCGAATTTCAACTAAAAGTAGAAGAAGCTGAATTGCCATTTGATACCTACAGCCCGGCTGCTGAAAATGAAGTAGCAGAGCCCGAAATGGAGGTACATGAAGATGCTAGCAAGACCGATGATTCAATAGAAGAACAATTGCGTAAATCGAAAGAACGCATTATGCGCTTAAAAGATTTAAGCATGAAATTGCGTAGCTCAAATGGCTTACAAGAACTAGAAAATGAGCCTGCTTACAAGCGCAAGCAACTTTCATTAGACGATATTCCTCATTCATCAGAATCTCAGGTTTCTAGATTCACCTTATCTAGCGAAGAAGGAATTACAGAAATAAGACCAAACAACTCGTTCTTACACGATAACGTTGACTAAATAAGTAAGTCTCAGCCCCTTGGTTGAGACTTCTTTTTTGCCTAAGCCATAAAGCTATATGCAGAATGAATTGCGATTTAGACGCTTAAATCGTACATTTGTACCAATTTTTAAATCAAAATAGAATACATTGGATATTTTTGAAAAAATCTCGAAAAACATGGGCCCATTAGGGCAACACCAGAAAATGGCCCATGGATATTTCGCTTTCCCAAAATTAGAGGGTGAAATTGCACCACATATGAAATTTAGAGGCAAAGAACATTTAGTTTGGAGCCTAAACAATTACCTTGGATTAGCCAACCATCCGGAAGTACGTAAGGCCGATGCCGATGCTGCTGCCGAATACGGTATGGCTTACCCCATGGGTGCCCGTATGATGTCGGGTAACTCGAACAACCACGAGGCTTTAGAACAACAATTGGCCGAATTTGTAGGGAAAGAAGATGCCTTCTTGTTAAACTACGGCTATCAAGGAATTATGTCGGCTATTGACGCTTTAGTTGATAGAAACGATGTAATTGTATACGATGCAGAATCTCACGCATGTATTATTGATGGTTTGCGTATGCATTTAGGCAAACGTTTTGTATATCAGCATAACAATATTGATAGCTGTCGCAAGCAATTAGAACGAGCTACTAAACTAGTTGAACAAACCGGTGGTGGTATTTTAGTGATTACCGAAGGCGTTTTCGGTATGTCTGGAGCACAAGGTAAATTAAAAGAGATTGTTGATCTGAAAAAAGACTTTAATTTCCGTTTATTAATTGATGATGCGCACGGCTTTGGTACTATGGGTAAAACCGGTGCCGGAACACACGAGGAGCAAGATTGTATTGAGGGGGTAGATGTTTACTTCGCAACCTTTGCAAAATCGATGGCGGGTATTGGTGCCTTTGTAGCCTCTACCGAAGAAATAACCAATTATTTGCGTTACAATATGCGCTCACAAACCTTTGCAAAAGCCTTGCCTATGCCTATGGTAGTGGGTTTGCTGAAACGCTTAGAATTGCTAAAAACAAAACCCGAGCTGAGAGAAAAATTATGGACCATTGCTACGACCTTACAAAAAGGCTTAAAAGAGCGTGGTTTTGATATTGGTGCTACCAATACCATGGTTACTCCTGTGTTTTTAAAAGGCGAACTTTCTGAAGCAACGGGCATTACCATGGATCTGCGTGAAAATTTTGGTATTTTCTGCTCAATTGTAATGTATCCAGTAATTCCGAAAGGATTAATCGAATTACGTATCATACCAACAGCCATGCACACCCTAGAAGATGTGAACAGAACCCTCGATGCCTTTAGCATTGTAGGAGAACGGTTAAAAAATGGCGCATATAGCGAACAAAAAACGTAATAGCGTAAAAAAAATAAAAAAATGACAAAGCCCTTCAGTGATTATTGAGGGGCTTTTTTTTGATTTAATTTTTAATCAAATATCTAGTAATCAATTACTTAAGTGTATTATTATTTCTTTTTTTGTGGAGAGCTATTTAAAATGTGGAAAAAAACGTTCGAAAACAGCGATTTTATTTGTTTAATCTATTTTTTTTCCCAAAAAAAGAATCTACATTAGCTACACGTTATTACACAGTAACCTTATTAAACAAACTTTAAAGTAACAAAAAATGAAAAAATTTAACGAATTCAAAGCTTTAGTAGCAGCCTTAGAAGGTGATGCAGACAAATTTTACAACAAAGGTAACAGCGCTGCTGGTACTCGTGTACGTAAAGGAATGCAAGATTTGAAAAACTTAGCACAAGCTATCCGTTTAGAAGTACAAGCTACCAAAAACAAAGCTTAATTTTAAGTTTCTAAAACACAAAAAAGCCCCCGAACTTCGGGGGCTTTTTTGTTTATAGGGCTATTAGCTTAAGTTAGCTGAGGCAATTCTTTATTTATTTTTTCTTGTGTGCTATCACTCACCGGTACCAAAGGCAAGCGAACAGTATCGCCACATACGCCCAATGTTTTTAAGGCTGCTTTAACTCCAGCCGGATTGCCTTCTACAAAACATAAATTGGTAAAATTAATTAATTTATAGTGTAAAGGCTGTGCCTCGGTAAACTTCCCAGCTAGGCACAAACGTACCATGCTCGAAAATATCTTAGGAACCGCATTGCCCACCACCGAAATTACACCCACGGCTCCTAAAGCAATCATGGGTAACGTAATGGGGTCATCGCCCGAAATCAATAAAAAGCCTTCCGGTTTGTCTTTTGCTAGTTTATTAAACTGATCGAAATTACCAGAGGCTTCCTTTACCGCTACAATATTCTTAAAATCATTGGCTAAGCGCAATACCGTATCTGCACTTACCATGCTACCTGTTCTGCCTGGTACATTGTACAAAATAATAGGCAATGGAGAAGCCGCCGAAATGGCTTTATAATGCTGATAAATACCCTCTTGTGTGGGTTTGTTGTAGTATGGGCTTACCGATAAAATGGCGTCAAAACCTTCGCTATCGAAATGTTTTAAGCTATCTACAAGCTCTTGCGTATTATTGCCACCAATACCAGCTACTAAACCTACTCGGCCATTCACGGTTTCTTTGGTAAACTTCCAAATAGCATTTTTCTCTTCCTTAGTTAAGGTAGCCGTTTCGCCGGTAGTACCCAAAGAAACTAGGTATTCTACGCCACCCGAAATGGTATGGTTAATTAAGTTTTTTAAACCGTCGAAATCCACAGATTCATCGGTATTGAAAGGGGTAACCAAGGCAACGCCTGTACCGTATAGTTTATTCATTTTGTTGAGTTTAGCCTCGCAAAAATACACATTTTGCGATTTAAAAGGTGTATCAGGCTAGCATAGCCAGTAAATCTTCATCAGATATAATAGGAATGCCTAATTTTTGTGCTTTTTCTAATTTAGCCGGCCCCATATTGGCGCCTGCCACAACATAGCTTAGTTTGGCAGAAATACTGCTCAGTATTTTTCCGCCATACGATTCAATAAGGTCTTTTAACTCTTCTCGGCTACGATTTTCAAATACCCCCGAAATGATGAAACTTTTGCCTTCTAGTTGCGTTCCGGCCAATACTACTTCCTTAAATATACTCTCGAATTGCAGGCCGTAGCTTTGTAATAAATTAAGATGATGAATATGCTCCGGATTGGCAAAATAGCGCTGCACACTTTCGGCAATACGTTCGCCAATTTCATCTACCGCTACTAATTCTTCTAAAGAAGCATGCTGAAGCGCTTCAATGGTTCGGAAATGGGCAACCAATTTTTTGGCTACCGTTTCGCCCACAAAACGAATGCCTAAACCAAATAGCACTTTTTCAAAAGGCATTTGTTTAGAGGCTTCAATACCGGCCAACATATTTTCGATAGATTTTTCACCAAAACGTTCTAAAGTTTTAAGCTGATCTCGTTTTTGGTTTAGGGTGTACAAATCTGAAATTTGTGTTAAAAACCCTTGTTTGTAGAAGTGGTCAATGGTTTCGTCACCCAAGCCATCAATGTTCATGGCTTTTCGGCCAATAAAATGCTGTATACGCCCTACTATTTGCGGTCCACAACCTTCATCGTTGGGACAATAGAATGCCACTTCTCCTTCTTCTCTCACTAGCGGAGTGTTGCATTCGGGGCAGATTTTTGGATATATTACGGGCTGTGCAAGAGGCTGTCGTTTGCTCGTGTTTACCGAAATAATTTTGGGGATAATTTCGCCGCCTTTTTCTACCAATACGGTGTCGCCGAGGTGTAAGTCGAGGCGCTCAATTTCGTTGGCATTGTGTAAGGTGGCTCTTTTTACAGTAGTTCCTGCCAATAATACGGGCTTTAAATTGGCCACCGGCGTTACCGCTCCGGTACGGCCCACTTGGTAGCTCACGTGCTCTAAAATGGTTTCTACTTCTTGCGCTTTGTATTTATAGGCAATGGCCCATCGGGGCGATTTGGCCGTAAAGCCTAATTCTTCTTGCTGAGCGTATTGATTTACCTTAAGTACAATACCATCAATATCGTAACCTAAATCGAAGCGTTTGCTATCCCAATGGGCAATAAACGCCAAAACTTGATCAATAGTTGTGCAAAGTGTATTGTGTTCGCAGGTATGAAAACCCCATGTTTTTACGGCTTGTAGGCTATCCCAATGGCTGGAGTACAAGCGTTTATCGGTATATAAAAAGTATAAAAAGCAATCGAGCGGACGTTTGGCTACTTCGCCTGAATCTTGTAATTTGAGTGTGCCGGCGGCAAAATTTCGAGGATTGGCATAAGTGGCTTCCCCGTTTTCTATCCGTTCTTCATTTAAGCGATCGAAAGCTTGGCGGTGCATAAACACCTCCCCTCTAATTTCAAAACTTTCGGGGTAGCCGCTACCATTTAATTGGTGCGGAATGGTGCGTATGGTTTTCGCATTGGTAGTCACATCGTCGCCTTTGGTGCCATCTCCACGGGTTACAGCACGTACCAATTTACCTTGTTCGTAGGTTAAGCTGATGGAAAGGCCATCGAACTTTAGCTCACATACATATTCAAAATTATTGCCAATGGCTTTGCGAATGCGTTCGTCGAAATCACGCAGATCTTGTTCGTTATAGGTATTACCCAAAGAGAGCATAGGCCATTTGTGGGCCACTGTTTTAAACTCTTTAGTAATTTGTCCGCCCACTTTTTGTGTAGGTGAATCGGGGTGTACAAATTCGGGATGTGCTTTTTCTAGCTCAGTAAGTTCTTCGAGTTTTTTATCAAACTCAAAATCAGAAATACTGGGTTGCGCCAATACATAATAACGGTAATTATGTTCGTTAAGTTCGGCCACAAGGGCATCAATTCGGTCTTTAATGGCAAAAAGCGACATGTAACGAAGATAAGTATTACTGTTTTGTTTCGAGGGCTAAAGCGCTAGAAATTTCAGTAAAAATTTCGAAATATACCGACTCCAATTCCCTTTGGTAAGCCACCAAAACCTTGGTAATTTCTTCTTGTTCTGCTTGCGTTAATGATTCTGGCCACACCCTTAGGCAAATACGGTGCAGGGCGTAGGCTATTTTTTCAGTTTCACGGTAGCTGTTTAAGTAGGCTCTGCTGCAAAATCGCTCGAAATAAAGTGTGAATGGCTGGGTGTCTTCTACTAAATTAAGCTCTAAAAACTCGGTTATCTTTTTTACATCGCAAGCAGCTAAGTGGCTATAAAAGGCTTCGGTACTAACCTTATTGTTTTTTAATAAGAGGCCATCTAATAGCAGT
The DNA here is from genome assembly GCA_044239195.1 of Sphingobacteriaceae bacterium. Lineage (GTDB taxonomy): Bacteria > Bacteroidota > Bacteroidia > Sphingobacteriales > Sphingobacteriaceae > JAIPAN01. The sequence continues at coordinate 6,030 of JBIIBV010000024.1, forward strand.
TCGAGGCTAATATGCGCTAAAAAATAGGCTTTAACTGGGCTATTTTGGAGTACGGGGCGCAACTTAGCACTTAGCTGCTGGCTGTGTGTGGTAAAGAAATTGGAATTATGAAAATGCTTATCAACCGCCAAATGCCGCATCCATCCTTTAAAAATTGCGTTCAGTTCCGTATCGTTTTCAAAAAGCTGAGGATTTTTCTGTGGATACAATTTCCATTCTTTTTGCGCATTGGCGGTTAAATCGGGCAAAAGAGTTCCTAAAACCGTGTAGGAATCGCTGCTTTGGTCGAAATAATAGTGCGATAAAAAATTCATCTTCTTGTTTAAATGTACGTAAAATGCATCATTTTGGTATCAAGGGCGGGGCATTTAGGCAATTCTATTATCTTTGTTTTTCTGAACGATTGAAAAAGATGAATTTTATTGACGAATTACGTTGGCGTGGCATGCTCCACGATATGATGCCTGGAGCAGAGGAGCAATTGAGTAAAGAGCTTACAGCTGGCTATATTGGCTTTGATCCAACGGCCGATTCTTTGCATGTGGGCCATTTAACCCAGATTATGACCTTGATTCATTTTCAACGTGCTGGCCACAAGCCCGTAGTGTTGGTAGGTGGCGCAACGGGCATGGTGGGAGATCCTTCGGGGAAATCTGCGGAACGTAATTTGCTTTCGTCAGACATCTTAAACCACAATGTGGCTTGCTTAGAAAGTCAATTAAAAAAATTCTTAGATTTTGATTCGGGCGCCAATAGTGCCGTCATGGTAAATAACTACGATTGGTTTAAAAATTTCAGCTTTTTAGATTTCATTCGCGATGTGGGTAAACACCTTACCGTGAATTATATGATGGCCAAAGATTCGGTAAAAAAACGATTAGAAGGGGATACCGGCATGTCGTTTACCGAGTTTAGTTACCAATTGGTGCAGGGCTACGATTTTTACTACTTATGGAAAGAGCGTAATTGCTTGGTACAAATGGGCGGCTCCGATCAGTGGGGTAATATGGTTACTGGTACCGAATTAATTCGCCGTAAAGCCGGTGGAACCGCTTTTGCCATTACTACCCAATTAATTAAAAAGGCCGATGGTACTAAATTTGGTAAAACCGAAGAAGGTGCCGTTTGGTTAGATCCGGCAAAAACATCCCCTTTTAAATTTTACCAGTTTTGGTTAAATACGAGCGATGACGATGCCAAAACCTGGATTCGCATATTTACACTAAAAACCCAAGCCGAAATTGAAGGTTTGGAAAAAGCGCATAACGAAGCTCCGCATTTGCGCATTTTGCAAAAAGCCTTGGCCGAAGAAATTACTACCCGTGCACATGGCGAAGCAGCTTTGCAAACGGCTTTAAAAACTACCGATTTCTTGTTTGGTAACGGTTCTTTAGACTTTTTACGTGAACTTTCTAACGAAGCGGTATTGGATGTTTTTGAAGGTATTCCGCAATATACTGTTGCTAAATCCACATTGGCAGCAGGTGTTTCTATTACCGATCTCTTGGCTGAACATACTGCGGTTTTCCCCTCAAAAGGAGAAGCTCGTAAAATGGTTCAGGGTGGTGGGGTAGCGCTTAATAAAGAAAAGCTTGAAGATCCGACTCAGTTAATTAACACTACTAATTTGGTGAATGATAAATTTTTGGTGGTACAAAAAGGAAAGAAAAACTACTTTTTGCTTAGCGCCGAATAAGGTTTATTGAACCAATAAATTACAACCTCTAATATCGCTGGCATCAAAACGCCCCAATACTTCAAATTGGTTGGGGCCTGTTAGTTTTCCTAAATCTTGCGTAGCTATAAAAGCGCAAGAATGCACATTGGCTAAATCGATGATGTTGATGCCTCCAGTTTTTCCAGCTTCGATTAGTTGAAAAGGATCATTCGTATCGCGAATGTATACCTTCATCCATGGTGGGCAGTTAAAAATTCCTTCACCTTTAGAATAGGCCTGAGAAAGTAATTCGGTCATGCCGTATTCGGAGTGTATATTGGCTACCCCAAACCCACGGCATAAAAGTTCGTGTAATTCTTCGCGAATGAGTTCTTTTCGTTTACCTTTCATGCCACCGGTTTCCATTACAATAAGCTCGGAGAAATTTATGGGAAATTGTTCTACAAAATCGAGTAGGGCGTAGGTAACCCCTAATAAAATAGTGGGCTTCCCTAATTTTTTAAGATTATCTAATGTTTCAAAAAGCTCTTTATGGTTGTGTAGATAATAGCCACTGCCTTCTTGGGCTTGTTGCAGCAAATCATCAACCATATAAATTAAAGCAGCGCCTTCCCGTTCGGTGTAAGAAGGTAGCAGCGCTAGTAAGGTGTATTGCGATATATCACCATAAAAAAGGTTAAAAGCCCTGCGGTAACTTTCTTCGTAGAGGCCAACATTATGCACATAGTGTTTGCTAGTTTGCATGCCCGTTGTGCCCGAACTGCTGAATACTTGTTCCGTTTTGTCGGAAGTTTTTACGGCATGATGTTTAAAAAAGGAAATGGGTAAAAATGGGATTTCTTCTACCCGTACAACATCGCTAGGGGCTATGCCCAAATGCTCAATAAAGCTTTTGTAAATGGGGTTGTGAACGGCCTGATACTGAAAAACCTCCAAAGCCTTCTGTTCAAAGCCGTGGAGGTTTTTAATCGTAAAAATATCTTTAGTTGGGCTGCTGTTCACAGCACAAAGATACAATTTGAGGACTTATCGTCTTCTTTTTCCGAATGCTTCTTTAAAATACGCACCTGCCAAGGCCGATACGCCAGCAACTAAGCCACCAAGCGTAGCAGTTAGTAGTACCAGCAGCAACCAAGGCATGCCTTTTACAGAAGATGTAAGCACCTGGCCTACACGGTTAGCCAATAAGTTTTCGTTGGGCAGGGTATGCAATAAAGCCATGCAGGCCCACAGAATAAAAATGGCGCTAAAGCCGTTTCCGAAAGATTTGCTTGGTTTGTTGCCCATCCAAGCGGCTAGGATAAATGCAATGGGAGCAATAACCCACCAGGGTAAGAAAAATTGAGCAATTAAACTGAGTAATAAGATGAGTATGAATAACATGTTTTCTCTTTTTTAGGTTATTTTTTTGTGAATTTCCACGTAGCTATAATGCGATCGGAGGCTTGTTTCGTATGGCGTAGGTAAACTAATTCATTTAGTTTGCCATCGGCCCAGGTATCTACCATATCGTCGTAGTAAAAACTACCCGGGTTGCCCGATTCGCCACCTGGATACACGCCGTAAGCTTTTAAGTCTTTGCCTAAGGCTACAATCATTCTCCAAGAAGGGCCATTGCTTTCGCTGGTCGCATTTATGGAGGTTTTAGAACCACCTGTAAATAGGGTTTTAGAACCAAAAGCGGCAATTTTTGCCAAATGCGGTACGTGGGTGTTTTTTACAGTACCCCATTGCCATTGTTTGCTTTGCGGGCCATAGGCTCTGGTTAGGCTGTCTACTGCAAACTTAAAGGAAGCAGTTACCACGTCAGTTTTAGTTTCTTTTTGTGTGGTGTTTACCTTATCAAACCATTTTGAGTTGGGTTCGTTTAGTAGTAATTCTACCATTCTATCTCTAGATGGGTATCGCATTAAATTTTGTTGATCACCAAATTCATCCGACCAAATTTCTTTGGCTAGTTGTTTCTGCCAAATTTCGAAGATGCTGGCACCTATTTCGGTGGCATTGTAAAACTTATTCCACGAACTTACCACCGCAAATGCTTTTTTCTCTGTAGCACTTAGAGTTTGGGCGTTTACACCGGCACTTAGATTGGCCAATACATTTTCAGCAAAAACGCTGTAATTATCGTTTTGTAAAGCACGCATACTGTCGGCGGTAGCTTTAGTCATTACAGTCAAGCGTTTGTTTATCCGGTGTGCACGCTCGTAACCCGAAAATTCCCAATGCAAGTAATACGGATAGCTGGGGTCGGCCGAAAATTGGTTAGCCGAACTTACAAAGCCTCTTGACGGATTTTTAATCGTTGGATTTTGCTCTGCCGGAATGCGTCCGTGCCATTCGTCGTTCGGGTTATTGCCATCTAATAAGAACTTACCCTGTTCTTTCCATTTTAGTGGAAAATAGCCGTTGGGAGTAATGGCAATATCGTTATCCATGCTAGCAAAAACAAAATTTTGTGCAGGAGCAGTATAATAAGTTAATGCTTTACGGTAATCGGAATAATTGCTTGCCTTGTTTAGCATGTAAAAGGTTTTTACATCGTTAGAACCATCGTGGGCAATCCAACGTAAGGCATAACCAGCCGGAATATTATCTGCCTTACTAAATTTCTCAGGTTTCTGATTTTCTAAATAGACTACCGGTCCGTGATGCGTATAGTAAACGGTATCGCTCAAAGTTTCGCCGCCTCTTACTTGTATGGTTTCTATACGCGGTTTAGTGGCTTTCCATTGGTTATTGTACAGGTATTCTTTATGGCTTTGATCTTTAAAGCTGATTTTATACCAATCTAACACATCCGATCCTACATTGGTTACACCCCAAGCCACTTTGCTGTTAAAACCGATGATTACGCCCGGAGCACCTGGAATGGAAACGCCATACACATTCATATCTTTAGTTACCAATTGCACTTGGTACCAAATAGAAGGCAAGGTGAGGTCTAAGTGCGGGTCGTTTTCTAGCATGGGTAAGCCGGTGCTTGTTTTGCTACCCGATACCGCCCAGTTATTACTTCCTATAACCTCATCTTTTTCTTTGGTTTTTATACCCGCAGTAGCTGTAGGTGCTGTAGTGGTGGTAGCCGAAGGAACCGGTACTTTTTTAAAGTTCCAAGCGGTTCCATTAGGTATAATGGGATCTTCACGTAGGGGATAATCGGGAAAAAGGTCTTTTACTACATCTGGACCATATTTTTGTAGAATATTAGTCATGTAAAATTCATTGGAACTGCTTGCTAAAGTAGCCGACATTAATTTTAACAGATAGGCCGAGTTAATGGGTGTCCATTCTTCGGGAGCATAATCTAATAATTTAAATTCGATGGGATAATCGCCAGGTTTCAACGAATGAATGTAGGCATTTACCCCTTCGGCATAGGCATTCATCAATTCGGCAACTTCGGGGTCCTGCATCATGGTTTTAACCATATTTTCGGCACCAAAGCCCATGCCCATTCTACGCTGAAAACGGTCTATTTCTATCGCTTTTGGCCCAATTACTTCGGCCAAACGGCCCGAGGCAAAACGGGTTTGAAAATCCATTTGCCACAAACGATCTTTTGCCGTTAAGTAACCTTGGGTATAATATACATCGTGGTTGTTTTCTGCAAAAATGTGCGGGATACGTTGATCATCGAATTGTACGGTTACTTCTCCCTTCAGACCGGCTAAAGAGAGGGCGTTTTCGGTAGCTGTGTTTTTGGATTCGGCGTTTTTCCAAAATCCTTGAAAAGGATCGAGGAATTTTCCTAGGGGAGGTACAGCCCCCCATTTGTGGTTTAAACTCCAGGTAAGTGCCAAGGCAAGTACTGCAGTAAAAAGAAATTTGAACATTTTCATACGTTTTGACTCGTTTTTCGTGTATTTGTTTTTTAACGTTTTAAATGTAGGTATTTTTTCGCTAAACAATACTTGTTTAACCTTTTTGAGCATTTCTACTCTATTTTTCACTTCGGTTTATAATCAAACTTCCATAAAGAATGTAGTTTAAGCACAAAAAATATTTGTTATGTGTGAAATAAGTATTAAGTTTATCCCTAATTTGAAAAATCAAACCAAATTAAAACTTAAAATTTATCACTATGCGTAAAATTTTTACCCAATTTGCAGGTGCATTTATTATGCTCCTGTTATCGGTTTCTACCTTAATGGCTCAAAGCGTAACCATTAGCGGTACTGTTACCGACAAATCAAGCAAAGAGGCTCTACCGGGAGTTTCTGTTACCGTAAAAGGTAAAACTATTGGTGCTTCTACTAATGGTTCCGGTAAATTCAGCTTTACTACTACAGAGAAAACTCCATTTACCGTAGTAGTTTCTTATTTAGGCTTCAAATCTGTAGAAGCTACTGTAAGTGGCGCTTCTAGCTCCTTGAACTTCGAATTAGAGGCACAAGCTATTCTTGGTCAAGAAGTTGTAGTAGCTGCTTCTCGTACACCAGAAAAAATCTTAGAATCGCCGGTGTCTATTGAGCGTGTTAGTGCTGCTGCAATTAGAGAGAGTGGAAACAACTCGTTTTACGATGCCTTGGCTAACCTAAAAGGTGTAGAAAGTAGCTCACAATCATTAACCTTCCGTTCTATCAATACCCGTGGTTTTAACTCAAACGGTAACGTGCGTGTAAACCAAATTACCGACGGTATGGATACACAAGCCCCAGGCTTGAACTTCTCGGTAGGTAACATTATTGGTTTATCAGAATTAGATGTAGAAAGCGTGGAACTATTGCCAGGTGCTTCTTCTGCATTGTATGGTTCTGGTGGTACCAATGGTACGATGTTGATGAACTCAAAAAACCCGTTTACTTATCCGGGTTTAAGTGCACAGCTTAGATTAGGTGCAAATCATTTCGATGATCCTTCTGGAACACCATCTACTGGACTAAGAGATTTCTCTTTCCGCTATGCAGTGAAAACTACCAACAACCGTTTTGCCTTTAAAACCAGTACTTCTTATTTATCTGGACAGGATTGGGGTGGTAGCGATTACAACAACTTTGATAGAAATACACAAGGTGCTAAAGCGGGTACTCGTGCAACCGATCCGGCTTACGATGGGGTTAACACCTATGGTGATGAAACCTTAATTCCTTCATTGAGATCACTTGCAGCAACTCCTGCGGGTTATGTTGCCGCTGCACTTGCAGCAGGTGCTACTCCTTCAACTTTACCAGCTAATCTTGCTCCGTTTTTACCTGTTTATTTGGCTTATTACGGTGTTTATAATGGAGGTGTCAATCAATATCCAACTAATTCATTAACTCGTACGGGTTATAATGAAAGCGATTTGGTAGATTATAATACCAAATCGGTAAAAAGCTTAAACTCTTTCCACTACAAATTAAACAGTACAGTGGAAGCTAGCTTAGCCGCAAGTTGGGGTTCAGGTACTACGGTATATACCGGTTCTGAGCGTTATTCTATTAAAAACTTCAAATTGTCTCAGTACAAAGCAGAAATCAAGGGTAACGATTTCTATTTAAGAGCTTATACTACTCGTGAAAACTCGGGCGATTCATACAATGCTACTGCATTGGGTTCTTATTTGAATGAGTACTACAGCAATTCTACGACTACTTGGGTGCCTACTTATTTATCAGCATTTACTAGTAAAATTTTACCCGTTGCTGTTGGTGGTGGTGGTTTAACTGCAGATGGAGCAAACACCTTTGCACGTGCTGCTGCTGATGCCAACAGATTTAAGCCGGGTACCGATGCTTTTAATTATGCAAAATCATTAATCACGGCTAGAACCATTGGTTCTGCTCCTGGTGGTGCTAAATTTGCTGATAAAACATTTGTAAACCAATACGAAGGTATGTACAACTTTACCAATGCGCTTAACGGTGCGGTAGAATTACAAGTTGGTGGTATGTACAGACAATACACCTTAAATTCTAATGGTACTATTTTTAATGATTTAGCTCAAAAATTAACCATTAAAGAATACGGTGGTTTTATCCAATTAGGAAAAAAATTCTTGGATGATAAATTGAAAGTAACCGCGGCTACTCGTTACGATAAGAGCCAAAACTTTAAAGGTCAGTTTACGCCACGTGTTACTGGTGTGTACACCGTTGCGCCTAACAACAACATTCGTGTATCGTACCAAACTGGTTTCCGTATCCCCACTACACAAAACCAATACATCAGCTTAAATACGGGTTCTACTACCTTAGTGGGTGGTGTTGCTAGTACCTTAGATGCATTTGGTTTACGTAGTGGTGTTGGACAAGCGTATACCCGTAATAGTGTAGTTGCAGGCTCTCCAGCTCAATATAACTTTAGCTCTGCCTTAAGACCTGAAAAATCACAATCTATTGAATTGGGTTATAAGGGTTTGATTCTACCTAACTTATTGGTGGATGTATATGGTTACAGCACAAATTATAAAGATTTCATTGCTAGCTTAGCTTTACTTAGAAAAGAAAATAACGGTGTACCTGTAACTTATTTCATATCACCTGGTGTGGAAAGACCACTAGGTGATGACCCTACTACAGTAGGAGTTACTGAAAATGTTAAAGCGGTAAGTTATGGTACGGTTGTAAACAATCCAGATAAAGTACAAGCATACGGTTTTGGTATCGGTGCCGATTATTTATACAAAGATTTCAAAATTAGCGCCAACTTCTCTAGCGATAGATTGAAAGAAAGCACTTCTGTATTGCAGAGTGAATTCAACACACCTGAGTACCGTTACAATGTTGGAGTTTCTAACGCCAACCTGTATAAAAATGTAGGTGCAAGCGTATCGTACAGATACCAAGGTGCTTACAAATGGCAGTCGGTATTTATTGCCGGTGATGTAGCCGCTTTTGGTACTATGGATGCGCAGGTAAACTTCCGTTTCCCAGCTCAGAAATTAACCATGAAATTTGGTGGATCTAACATCTTAAACAAATACTACAGAACTAACTATGGTAACCCAATGGTTGGTGCAGTGTATTATGTATCCTTCACTTTCGATCAGTTAATGAGAAAATAATAAGACTCCGGTCTTATAAAAAAAGCCCCGAGAATTTCTCGGGGCTTTTTTTATATCTAATTTTTTTAGGAAATAGTACTTATAAAATTTAGGAATTAGTCCCTAAATTTTTGGGCATAAAAAAGCCCCTGCCGCAAGGCAGGGGCTTTTAAATAGAATGTATGCTTAGCTTAAGTCGGTAGCGTATTGCGCTAAATCAACTAATTTGTTGGAGTAGCCCCATTCGTTATCGTACCAGGATACTACTTTTACGAAGTTATCATTTAAGGAGATACCTGCTTTGGCATCAAAAATAGAGGTACGGGCATCGCCCAAGAAATCTTGAGAAACTACTTCATCTTCGGTATACCCTAAAATGCCTTTCAATTCTCCATTGGCCGCAGCTTTCATGGCCGCTTTAATGGTGTCGTAAGAAGCAGGTTTTGCTAAACGTACGGTTAAATCTACTACCGATACGTCGGCTACCGGTACACGGAACGACATGCCTGTTAATTTTCCTTTCAATTCCGGAATAACCAAAGCAACCGCTTTAGCCGCACCCGTAGATGAAGGAATGATATTTTGGTACGCCCCACGGCCACCACGCCAATCTTTAGCAGATGGGCCATCTACCGTTTTTTGAGTGGCCGTAACGGCGTGAATGGTGCTCATTAAACCTTCTAAAATACCAAACTCATCATTCAATACTTTAGCAATGGGCGCCAAGCAATTGGTGGTACAAGAAGCATTTGAAATAATTTTTTGATCTGCTGTAAGCGATTTATGGTTTACACCCATCACAAAGGTTGGCGTATCGTCTTTAGCTGGAGCAGAAATAACTACTTTTTTAGCACCGGCAGTAATGTGTTTTTGCGCATCGGCTTGGGTTAAAAACAAACCGGTACATTCCAATACTACATCGGTACCTAATTCGCCCCATTTCAATTGCTCTGGATCACGCTCAGCCGTTACACGTACAGTTTTGCCATTAATAACCAATTGTCCGTTTACTACCTCGACTTCGCCTTTAAAAGGTCCGTGGGTAGAATCGTATTTTAATAAATAAGCAATATAATCTACATCCATTAAATCGTTAATACCCACAATTTCGATGTCATTACGTTCGGCGGCAACGCGGCACGCTAAGCGTCCAATACGTCCAAATCCGTTAATTCCAATTTTCATTTTTACTGATTTTTATATGGTGATTGTATTCGTTGATAGTCAAAATTAAGAGCTGCAAAGTTATTAATTTTAGCGAATTTTTTTGTTGTAAAATTCATGCTTAAATTATCAACATTCTTTTTCTTGCTGCACGAATAAATCTATCTTTATACAAAAACATACCGCCTATTTTGGAAGCCCTATTGCCTACATTTGAGTCCGTTTTCTCTATCGATTGTGTCATTTTTGGCTTCGATCGTGGTGAGTTGAAAGTTTTGCTTATTGAGCGAAACGAAGAACCTTTTAAAGACAGCTTTGCCTTGCCTGGTTATATAGCAGAACAAGATGAAAGTATTGATGCTGCCGCTCAGCGTATTTTGTATGAATTAACTGGTTTGCGTGATATCTTCATGGAGCAGTTTCATACATTTGGCGAAGTTAATCGGCATCCGCAAGGCAGGGTAATTACCGTTGCTTATTTTGCCATGCTCCGTATAAATGGTAAAAAAGAATTAAAGCCCATAAGTAGTTTTGCAAAAAAAGCTTTTTGGCATCCGGTAAATAAATTGCCCCAATTGGCATTTGACCACAGCACTATTTTTGAACGGGCTTTACTTAAAATAAAAAGAAAGATTACCTACCAGCCTATTGCTTTTGAGTTGTTGCCCGAAAAATTTACACTCACTCAGCTACAAACCTTGTACGAAGCCGTGTTAAATAAGAAATTGGATAAGCGGAATTTCAGAAAAAAAATGCTCAATTACGGCATACTAAAAGAGCTTGGTGAAAAACAAAAAGGCGTATCGTTTAGAGCCGCTAACTTATACAAGTTTGATAAGCGTACATACGCCAAATTATTTAAAAACGAATTGTCGTTTTAATCCTATAAACCCCTTTACATACAATGCCCGATTTTTCCCATCTTCACGTTCATACCCAATTTTCTTTGCTCGATGGGGCGGCAGACATTACTCGTTTATTTAAAAAAGCAGAAGCCGATGGCATGAAAGCCATGGCCATTACCGATCATGGTAATATGTTTGGGGTGTTTAAATTTGTGGCCGAGGCCAAAAAATTCGGCATTAAACCCATTGTTGGTTGCGAATTTTATGTAGTAGCCGATCGTCACAAAAAAGTGTTTACCAAAGAAAGTCGCGATCAGCGCTTTCATCAACTACTTCTTGCAAAAAATGCCAAAGGTTACCAAAACTTGGTAAAACTATCTTCTTTGGGGTATATGGAAGGTTTGTATAGCAAATGGCCTCGTATTGATAAGGAACTTATTTTGCAATACCACGAAGGACTTATTGCAACCACCTGTTGTTTGGGGGCCTCGGTACCTCAAGCTATTTTAAAAGATGGCGAAGAAGCTGCCGAAAAGGAATTTAAATGGTGGTTAGATTTGTTTGGCGAAGATTATTATATCGAGCTACAGCGACACGATATTCCGGAGCAAGAGAAAGTAAACGAGGTGTTGCTTCGCTTTGCTAAAAAGCACCAAGTAAAAGTTATTTGCTCTAACGATTCGCATTACGTAGATCAACAAGATTCGAATGCCCACGATATTTTATTGTGTGTAAATACGGGCGATGTGCAAAGCACGCCCATTGCTACAGACGAGGAAGGTGGACGGGGTTATCGCTTTGGTTTCCCGAACGACCAATTCTATTTTAAAAGCCAGGCAGAAATGGCTACCGTGTTTCACGATTTGCCCGAAGCCCTCGATTATACCAACGAAATTGTAGATAAGGTAGACACGCTAGATTTGAAGCGTGATATCATGTTGCCGAATTTCCCAATCCCCGATGCCTTTAAATTACATGCCGATGATACCTTAAACCAATGGGAATATTTACGAGATATTACCCTAAAAGGGGCGCATAAACGCTATGTAGATCTCAGCCCAGAAGTACAAGAACGTATTGATTTTGAGTTGAATACCATCAAAATTATGGGCTTTGCTGGCTACTTTCTTATTGTTTCCGATTTCATTCAAGCCGGTAGAGATATTGGCGTATTTGTTGGCCCTGGCCGTGGTTCGGCTGCAGGTTCGGTGGTGGCCTATTGTATTGGCATTACCAATATCGATCCTATTAAATACAATTTGCTATTTGAGCGTTTCCTAAATCCCGATCGTAAATCAATGCCCGATATTGATACGGATTTTGACGATACCGGCCGCCAAAAAGTGATTGATTATGTGGTAGATAAATATGGTAAAAACCAAGTAGCTCAAATTATTACCTATGGCTCTATGGCCGCCAAATCGAGTATAAAAGATGTGGCTCGGGTTTTAGATTTGCCTTTATCAGAATCGAATGCTTTAGCCAAATTAGTGCCCGACAGACCGGGTACCAACTTGGTGCAAATGATGACGGCCCCCTTGAATGTGTTGAGCAAAGAACTCAACCCCGATGATTTAGAAAACGTTAAAAAACTCCGCAAAATAGCCGAAGACGTAAAAAGTATTCAAGGCCGGGTGTTGAAAGAAGCCCTCATTTTAGAAGGCTCGGTGCGCAACGTGGGTATTCACGCTGCCGGCATTATCATCGCTCCCGAGGATTTAACCAATATTATTCCTGTAGCCACTTCCAAAGAATCGGATTTATTGGTTACCCAATACGATGGGCGGGTAATTGAAGATGCCGGGGTTATTAAAATGGACTTCTTGGGCTTAAAAACCCTCACCATTATTAAAGATGCCTTGCGCTTAATCAAACAAAACCACGGTGTGGTTATTGATATCGATACCATTTCCTTAGAAGATACGAAGACCTTTGAGCTCTACCAACGTGGCGATACGAATGGAACTTTTCAGTTTGAGAGCGATGGTATGCAAATGTATTTACGGGAGTTAAAACCCGATAAATTTGAAGATTTAATCGCCATGAATGCCCTGTATCGTCCGGGACCGATGGCTTACATTCCGCAATTTATTACACGTAAACATGGCCGCGAAGCGGTGCTATACGATTTGGCGGATATGCAGGAACACCTGGAAGAAACCTACGGTATTACGGTGTACCAAGAGCAGGTGATGCTTTTATCGCAAAAGTTGGCCAATTTCAGTAAAGGCGATGCCGACGTATTGCGTAAAGCAATGGGTAAAAAAGATTTGGGTGTACTCAATAAAATGAAGGCCCAGTTTGTGGAGGGTTGCTTAGCCAATGGCCACGATGCCAAAATATGTGAAAAAATATGGGTCGATTGGGAAGCCTTTGCACAGTACGCTTTTAATAAATCGCACTCTACCTGTTACGCTTTTGTGGCTTACCAAACCACTTATTTAAAGGCTAATTATCCGGCCGAATATATGGCTGCAGTATTAAATAACCAAGGAAATATCGATAAAATAGCCTTTTTTATGGACGAATGCCGCAAAATGGGCATTCCGGTATTGGGGCCAGATATCAACGAATCGGAATTGAACTTTACCGTAAACAAAAAAGGAGAAATTCGCTTCGGCATGTCGGGGATAAAGGGAGTGGGCGAAAAAGCCGTAGAAACTTTGGTAGAAGAACGCCTATCTAAGGGTACTTTTAGTAGTATTTACGATTTTGCTCGTAGAGTTAACCCTAGAACGGTTAACAAAAAAGTATGGGAAAATTTGGTGTACAGCGGGGCTTTTGATGCTTTTGAAAGCAATAGAGCGAAATTTTTTGTTAAAACCGATGGGCTAAACACCGCTATAGATCGCTTAACCAAATACACCAACGATTTTCAAAATCAGCAAAGCTCTACCCAAAATTCGCTATTTGGAGGAACCGTAGATGCGCATATTGCCGAACCTACCTTGACCGAATGTGAGGAGTGGGGCTTGTTGGAGAAATTGAAATACGAAAAAGAGGTGATTGGTATTTATTTAACCGGTCATCCTTTAGATAATTATCGTTTCGAAATAAACAATTTCTGTAGCCATCAAGCGAAGCATTTAGCCTTAATAAACCGAGTAAAATCGGGCGAAGGCTTGGATGAAGACTTAATGGAATTCTCTAAATTAAAAGGCAGAGAATTGATAGTGGGTGGCTTGGTTTCTAAATCTACGCACCGCATGTCTAAAACGGGCAAACCTTTCGGCTCTTTTATTTTTGAAGATTACCAAGAATCGGTAGAAATGGTGCTATTTGGCGACGATTACGTGAAATTAAAACAGTTTATGGAAGATGGTTATTTCTTGCAATTAAGAGGAGTAGTAGCTGAACGTTTCCGCCAATCGGGTAATTGGGAATTTAAAATAAACAGCATTTCCTTGTTATCTGAATTACGTGATAAATTAGCTAAAGTGCTTACCGTGCAGGTGCCTCTGAGTGAGCTTTCGCCAGCACTTACTGCTCAATTAAACACCTTAATATTGGAGAATGCTGCAGAGCATCCCAATCGAAAATGCGCTTTGCGCTTTAAGTTGGTCGATGCAGAGGAAGGCACGAGTTTAGAAATGCCTGCTAAAAACATTAAAATTAATCCTACAGATGACTTGCTTTGGCAGTTACAAGGCATTCAGGGTCTGAGTATTAAGTTAAATTAGTGTCACAAAGGTGGCCGATAATTTTTCTAAGCCGAGCAATGGCGTATATTTGTGTATTCATTTAAAAAGATAAAAACATGGCACTAGTAATTACAGATGCAAACTTCGATGAAGTTGTATTAAAATCAGATAAACCCGTATTGGTAGATTTTTGGGCAGAATGGTGTGGCCCATGCCGCATGGTAGGCCCGGTGGTAGAAGAGCTAGCTAAAGAATTTGAAGGCAAAGCTGTGGTTGGTAAAGTAGATGTAGATAGCAACCCAGAAATTTCTATGAAATTTGGCATTCGTAATATTCCAGCTCTATTATTTTTTAAGGGTGGCGAAATTGTAGATAAACAAATTGGTGCGGTGCCTAAATCGGTTTTAGCGCAAAAGCTTACAGCTCAATTGTAATATATTAATACAGCAAAAAAGCCCCACCAATTGGCGGGGCTTTTTTATGCTTTATCCAGGGCTTCCAGGAGAAGGGTGCAGGCTTCTTCAATTTCTAGTTCACCAATAGTAAGTGGTGGAGCAATGCGCAAGGCCGTACTGCAATGTAAAAACCAATCGATAATGAGGCCACTCTCTTGGCAATAGGATGATACACGTTGTACCAAGTCAAAATCGCCCAGCTCTATGCAAAGCATGAGGCCCTTGCCCCGTATTTCTTTAATTTTTGGGTGAACTAAATGTTTTCTAAAAAGCGCTTCTTTTGTTGCCACAGCAGCTATTAGGTTTTCTTCTAAAAGCGCAGTTAAACTAGCCAATCCGGCAGCACAACTTACGGGGTGCCCACCAAAAGTAGTAATATGTCCTAAAATGGGGTTTTCTTTCAACACATCCATTATCTCTTTAGCGGCTACAAAGGCGCCTATAGGCATACCGCCGCCCATGCTTTTAGCCAGCAAAACAATATCGGGGCTAATGTCAAATTGCTCAAAAGCAAAGAGACTTCCCGTTCGGCCAAAGCCCGCCTGAATTTCATCTAAAATGAGTAAAGTACCAGTTTCGGTGCAACGCTTCCTTAGCGCTTGCATATAAACTTTATCGGGCACTCTAATACCTGCTTCGCCTTGTATACTTTCTAAAATTACGGCGGCTGTATTCGTACTAATATGAGCCAATTGCTCTTGCTTATTTAGTTTGATGAAGCGAATATCTGGCAATAGTGGCCGATACGCTTGTTTGTATTCTTCGTTGCCCATTACACTTAGCGCACCGTGGGTGCTGCCGTGGTAGGCGCCTTCAAAAGCAATAATTTCCGACCGATTGGTAAAACGCTTGACTAATTTTAGAGCCCCTTCGGTGGCTTCTGCACCCGAATTAACAAAATAAACCGAGTTAAGCGACGACGGTAAAACGGAAACTAATTTGTGTGCGAATTGTACTTGCGGTGCCTGTACATATTCGCCGTATACGGTAAGGTGTAAATAGCTGTCTACTTGCTTTTTTATGGCTTCTACCACCTTTGGGTGACGATGTCCCAAATTGCTCACCGCAAAACCTGATACAAAATCGAGGTAACGTTTTCCATCGGGGCTATATAAATATAAACCCTCAGCCCTCT
>JBIIBV010000074.1:0-5738 GCA_044239195.1 Sphingobacteriaceae bacterium
TCAATCCTCTTTCTACCAAGGATGCCGCATCTAGCGAAACATCTCTGATTAGGTTAACATTGGATGATTGCACCTCTATAGTTTGTGTACCTCCAAATGATCGTACACTAATGGGGCTACCTGCTTCACTATAAATATAATTGGGAAATACATTCATTACCTGCACGCTCATTTTGCTTTTATTAAGACCTTTCTTCGCTAAATAAGCCATAACAATTGGCACTTGTGTTTTAAGACTTTGGTACACCCCTAACTGGCCGGGCTCTTCTACATTGATGCTTAGCCTCAGAATACCTAAATCAGAAACAATACTTTTTTTGGCAGAGCCTGTTACATTGATAGTTTGATTTTCGGATTTTGAAGATTTCCAAGCGGCTGCAAAAATGCTTACCGATAAAATGATAGCCGAGCCCATTATGGCTGCGGGTGCTAGAAAGCGATTTTGCATCATAGTATTTGTAGGTTTTTGAAACAACGCTTTGTGTTTGTGGCTTATTGTTTGAAAGCGGTATTTTATCTGATTTTTCATTTAGTAGTAGAAATGCCTAATTTAGTGGTCTAAAAGAGCGCAACATGGATACTACTTCTTTTGATTTTGAAAAACCAATTGCTGATTTAAATCAGGAAATTGAAAAGGTGAAACAGATTGCTGAAAAGACAAAAGTGAATATGTCTGATAAGGTAAAAGAGTTGGAAATTAAACTCGAGAAAACAAAAAACGAAGTGTATCAGAATTTGAGTCGCTGGCAAGAAGTCCAACTCTCTCGTCACCCAGATAGGCCACAAACTTTAGAGTATATAGAGCAAATTTGCGATGATTTTATTGAAATGCATGGCGATAGAACGGTGAAAGATGATAAGGCAATTATTGGTGGTTTTGCCACCTTGGGCGGCCAAACGGTGATGATTATTGGTCATCAAAAAGGAAAAAATACCAAAGAGCGCCAGTACCGTAACTTTGGTATGGCAAACCCAGAAGGTTATAGAAAAGCCTTGCGCTTGATGAAATTGGCTGAGAAATTTAACAAGCCTGTTATTTCATTTATAGATACCATGGGTGCTTACCCGGGTTTGGAGGCCGAAGAACGTGGACAAGGCGAAGCCATTGCCAGAAATTTATTAGAAATGTCGGTATTAAAAGTGCCTATACTCTGCTTTATTATTGGCGAAGGAGCCTCGGGCGGAGCTTTGGGTATTGGTATTGGCGATAAAGTATACATGTTAGAACATACTTGGTATTCGGTAATTTCTCCAGAATCGTGCTCATCTATTTTATGGCGTAGTTGGGATTTTAAAGAGAAAGCAGCGGAATGCTTAAAATTAACTTCCAAAGACATGTTTACCAATAAGTTAATTGATGGCGTGGTGCCCGAGCCTTTGGGCGGTGCGCACAGAAACATGGAAGTAATGGCGCAAACCATTAAAGAGCAGGTGATTAAAGATTTAGCTCAATTAAAGAAAATAGATATTGATGAATTGGTGAACCAACGCATTGAGAAATTTTGCAGCATGGGGGTGGTACAAGAATAAACGTACATGTTGCTGTATACAAAAAAGGGGGCTTACCACGGTAAGCCCCCTTTTTTTATGCTTGTAATTTATCTCGGACTTAAACTCGATTGCAAGTCTGTAAACTGTTTTTGAATACGGGTGTTTAGCTCTTTTTGCCCTTGCGCACTGGTGCTTCTGAGGGCTTCGTTTAAAATAGAGAATCCTAACTGGATGTCGTTGCTGGCTGCATTGGGCTTGTCTTTTTCTATGGCTATGAAATAGCGCAACTCGTCGCTTACATAATCGCATATTTTGCCAATAAGTGCATTTGCTTTTTGGGTTTCACCGGCTTTATATAGTAAATCTGCAGTGAAATAAGTGCGTACCGCAAAACTCATGGAGTACAATTTATCGGGTACTACTTCCTGGCATTTCTCCAAAGTTTTTTTCGCTTCAACAACTTTTCCTTCTAATAGTAATTGCTCGGCCAGTATATTAAAGTTGTTGATGATGATGAGCATCATTCGGTTAGATTCTGTGTCGAGGTAGTTGGCATTTTTCATGTTACCCCAACGGAATTTTGTCATCATGTTGGTGTACATGGTGTTGGTGTTTAGCAATTCTCTTTCGGTTGGAGTTGCGCTTGGCTGAAGAGGAAGCAAGCGGTAGGCAAAACCTTCTTTGTACAAATATTTATCTAGCCCGGCATAATTATCAGAAGGTACGGTAATAGCGAAATAAATCGGACGTTTCCAATTATTATGCGCTAAGATGTCTAATAACCCTAAATTATCTTTAGTAACGTGGTTTTTATTATAAGTCCACGTCAGAGCAGGGGTAATTTGATCTTTTAAATTAGCTGGAAGCGTACCGCTTGCTAAAACTTCTTGAGGGTTTACACTAAGCTTGAAGTTTTTTGTTGGCAAGAAATTTTGTTTGTCACCATTTTCGTAACCTACTTTATCGGCATCGGCATCCGATAAAAGGAATTCTACCAAGTTTTTAAGTTCAACGGGTTCTTTTAATCCGATGTCTTGGAAGTATAAAATATCACGCACACCTTGTAC
Organism: Sphingobacteriaceae bacterium; assembly: GCA_044239195.1. GTDB lineage: Bacteria > Bacteroidota > Bacteroidia > Sphingobacteriales > Sphingobacteriaceae > JAIPAN01. The sequence continues at coordinate 2,559 of JBIIBV010000074.1, forward strand.
AAATTTTTCGTTCGGCATGCTCAATGGAGCGGGCTCTGCTTCATTTATTTTATCTTTTAACTGACGTAAATACCAATCGGTACCTAAAAGGCTTAAATTAATTACCCGTACATCTGGGCGAATATTTTCTACTTCTTGGGCGTACCAAATAGGGTAGGTATCGTTATCGCCGTAGGTGAATAAAATAGCATTGGGCGCACACGATTCTAAATAATCAATAGCAAAATCTCGTGGCGTGGTTTTGCTTGATCTATCGTGATCGTTCCAGCCTTCTTTGGCCATTAATACAGGTGCCATACATAGGCCAATTAGTGTTGCTAAAATGGCGCCATTTTGTGGATTCAGCTTTTTGCTCAAAAACTCCGAAATAGCGGCAACACCTAAGCCAATCCAAATAGCAAAAGCGTAAAAAGATCCGGTATAGGCATAATCACGCTCTCTAGGTTGCAAAGGTGTTTGGTTTAAGTACAATACAATAGCCATGCCGGTAAAGAAAAATAAGAGTGCTACAATACCAGCGTCTTTTTCTTTGCGTTTAAAATGCCAAAATATACCAATAAGGCCTAAAATAAACGGAAGGGCAAAAAAACGGTTGTAAGCAACCTGCGTTTTAGCTCCTTGCGAAAGTGCGTCTTGGCCGCCAATGTGTAAATTATCTAGGACTTTAATACCAGTCATCCAATTGCCTTCTAAATAATTTCCATGGCCTTGCTCATCATTTTGTCGGCCTACAAAATTCCAAGCAAAATAACGCATGTACATAAAGCCGGTTTGGTAGCTAAATAGAAAACCAAGGTTATCTGTAAAACTAGGAGAGCCCGTTTCGCCTAGCTGCATCCAATCTTTGTAAAAGCCAACGTGGCTGGGATCATCACTGTACATTCTGGGCAGTAAAGTGTTGCGATCGTATACATATGCGTTTTTTTTGCCAGCAATTTCATATTTTGTTTCTCCCTTGCGGTAAATAGATCCACCTTCAGTTACATCAATCGGTTTAGAATCGAAATACTGCCCGTATGCCAAAGGCCGATCGCCATATTGCTCTCTATTTAAGTAGCTTAACATGGCATATACATTGTCTGGATCTGAATTGTTTAAACTTGGGTTAGCCTGTGCTCTAATAATTAGCATGGCATAAGAGCTATAGCCTAATAAGATGAAAGTAAAGCATAGCAAGCCTAAGTTGAGTACCGTTTTATTTTTACGGATGCTGTATTGAATGCCATACACAATAGCCCCGATAAGCAAGAGTGCAAATACAAGCACGCCACTACCAAAGCCTAATCCTAAAGAATTTACAAAGAATAAATCGAAGTTGGCAGCTAGTTTAATGAGGTATTGAATAACGCCGTATTGAATAACTCCTAAAATAAGAATACCCGTGAATAAGGCCAAAATGGTTCCTTTTGGGGTGGCCACGGTATTTCTTTTGAAATAATACACCAAGGCAATAGCTGGTATAACTAATAAGTTTAATAAATGTACGCCAATGGAAAGCCCCATTACGTAGGCTATAAAGATAATCCAGCGGTCAGCACCGGGTTCATTGGCTTGTGCTTCCCATTTTAAAATGGCCCAAAACACAATGGCTGTACACAAGGATGACATGGCATACACCTCAGATTCTACTGCAGAAAACCAAAAAGAATCTGAAAAAGTATAGGCAAGAGCGCCCACCAATCCACTTCCAATAATACTAATTAATTGGCCTTTGCTAAGCTCTGAATTGGGTTTGGCTACCACTTTTTTAGCAAGTGCTGTTATGGTCCAAAACAAAAATAAAATGGTTAAACCGCTACAAAGTGCTGAGCCTACATTCATGAAATAAGCTATTTTGGCAGGGTCTCCAAAAGCTAACAAGGAGAACATTTTCTGCACCATTAAAAATAGTGGAGCGCCCGGCTGGTGTACTACTTGCAATTTAAAGGCAGCGGCAATAAATTCGCCACAATCCCAAAAACTGGTAGAAGGTTCTAAGGTTAAAATATAGGTGATAGATGCGATTAAAAAAGTAACCCATCCGGCCAGATTATTAATTTTTGAATAGTTCATAAACGGTTTTCCTTTAGAAATGTCGAAAATAAGGAATAGAATTTAAATTTGGGCAATTCAAGCCTAGCTATTAACAGAATTTAACAGCCCGTAATTTCTTCTGCCTAAAATGTAAATTCATTTGCAGATTAGTATTTATCCCTCTATATTTGCAAACCATTTGCCGGCATTAGCATGGTTTTTGGAGATTGTCCTATAGTATAAAGGTAGTACAACTGGTTTTGGTCCAGTCTGTCTAGGTTCGAATCCTGGTAGGACAACATGAAAGAGTTCGGATTGTGCAATTCACACAATCCGAATTTTTTTAAACGCCTAACAAAAAGGTTATGCCCTTACAATTTAATCCTGTAAAACTATTTGCTGGTTCTGGAACTACGGTTTTGGCCCAAAAAATAGCAGAATCGTATGGTAAGCCATTAGGCGATGTTTCACTTTCTCGTTTTAGCGATGGCGAATTTCAGCCACACTTCAACGAATCGGTAAGAGGATGCGATATCTTCTTAATACAAAGCACCATTCCACCAACCGAAAATTTGATGGAATTGTTGCTCATGACAGACGCAGCCAAAAGAGCATCGGCTCACTACATAACCGTGGTGGTACCTTATTTTGGTTTTGCACGTCAAGATAGAAAAGATAAACCCAGAGTAGCCATAGGCGCAAAGCTTATAGCCAACCTGATTACTGCAGCGGGTGCCCACCGTATTATGACGATGGATTTGCATGCTGCACAAATACAAGGGTTCTTTGACATTCCGGTTGACCATTTGGATGCTTCGGTAATTTTTGTGCCTTATATTAAGAGCCTTAACCTACCGAATTTAACCATCGCATCGCCGGATATGGGAGGTTCTTACCGTGCCCGTACGTTTGCCAAATATTTTAATGCCGAAGTGGTTATTTGTGATAAACGAAGAAAACGTGCCAACGAAATCGAATCGATGTCGATTATTGGTGACGTAAGCGGGCAAGATATTGTATTGATAGACGATATTTGCGATACCGCCGGAACCTTGGCCAAAGCCGCTTCCTTAATTATGGAAAACGGAGCCAATAGTGTAAGAGCCGTTTGTAGCCATGCCGTATTATCGGGTAAGGCTTACGAAACCATTGAAAATTCTGCCTTGG
>JBIIBV010000025.1:0-21407 GCA_044239195.1 Sphingobacteriaceae bacterium
GCTGCTATGCGTGTAAATTATCATCAGTTGCAAATACCTGCATACGGAAAAGCTAGTACTTATAGTGCCGATGTGGGGTTTTTATATCAATTTTCTAAACGAGTAGGCATTGGTGCACATGTACAAAATGTGAGCAATACTTCATTTACCAATACGGCTAATTTTTCGCCTATCCCTTTGCTTATAGATTTTGGTGTTAGTTATAAAAGCACCGAGCAACTTCTACTAGTAGCCGCTCTACAACAATCGTTAAACCAAACGCCACAGCCCAAATTGGGTATAGAATACCAGCTTATACCCGCCTTAGCACTTCGCGGTGGGCTCAGCTTTAATCAACTGAAGCAATTTGCCGGAATCGGGTTAAAAATTAAGAAAATGTGTTTCGATTGGAGTATAAATAGCCAAAATACAGTGGGCGCCGGATCTCAAATTTCGTTGCAATATGAGTTTTAGAAACGTTATTTGGATGTTTATACTGCTATTGGCTATACCCTTTACTAGGGTGCATGCCCAAGCAGATATAGACCCAGATATAGCTTTGGTTCTTGGCTATTTAGAATCTAGTTTGCAAGAAACTAGCAATTTCGAAGAACTTATAGATCGCTTAACTCAATATAAAGCACATCCTTTAAACATAAATAAGGCCACCGAAACCGAATTGCAGGCATTATGGGTGTTGAGTCCCTTACAAATTCATGCCTTACAAGCGCACCTATTGGCTAATGGGCCTATGATCGATTTATTGGAGTTACAGTCTATTGATAATTTTGATTCCCAAACCATTCGTTTACTCCGGCCTTTTGTGCAATTGGGTTTTAGCAATCCGTTTTCTGGTAAAAAACTAGGCTCATTTTTTTTAGGTACGCACGATCTACTAGTTCGGTATAGACAAGATTTGCAAAAAGAGCAGGGCTATCTACACGGTGATAGTTCACAAAATAGGTTTTTGGGTGGTCCGCAACATTTTTTGCTTCGTTATAGGTATGCATCTGGCAAAAATTTGTTAGTTGCTATACAGGCAGAGAAAGATCCCGGTGAAACGTTTTTTAGAAAGAATCAACCCCTTGGTTTCGACTTTGTTTCGGGCCATGTTGAACTAAAACAAGTTGGGCCCTTTAAAAAAGTGGTTTTGGGCGATTATAATCTGCAATTTGGTGAAGGATTATCCTTGTGGTCTGGTATTGGATTTGGTAAAAGTAGCTTGTTGAGTTCCATTGCTAAACAAGAAATAGGTTTAAGGTCGTATTCTTCTGTTAATGAAGGCTTCTTTTTTAGAGGGTTAGCTACTCAAATTGCTGTAAAAAGGGTACAAATCATTCCATTTTACTCCAATCGAAATTTAGATGCCAGCATACAAGATAGTGCGGATATTTCTAGTGTTAATTTGAGTGGCTTACATAGAACGGCTTCTGAATTATCTTATAAAAAAACGTTAAATCAGCAGGTGTATGGAACAGCTTTAACTTATAAGTTTCATGGAGTAAGTGTTGGATTAACAGGCTACCATTCGCAGTTCAATAGAAACTTCCAAGCCGGCCAAGATCCATATAATCAGTTTAAATTCTCCGGAAGATCACTCTCTAATTTTAGCGTAAATTATCATTTCTCGGTAGCCAATACCTACTATTTTGGCGAAGTAGCCAAAGCTTCAGTCGGCAAATCGGCTTATTTAGTTGGCTTGTTATCTAGCTTGTCACCTACCGTTACCTTGGGATTGTTGTACCGAAACTATCCAGTTTCTTATCCTTCGTTTTACAATGCAGCCATCGCCGAATCTAGCAACAGCATCAATGAAAAAGGATTTTATTCGGGCCTAGCAGTTAAATTTCACCCAAAATGGGAGTGGAGTTTTTATACCGATGTATTCAGTTTCCCATGGCTTGGTTTTGGGGTAAATGCTCCATCCAATGGATCTGAAATACTCAGTTTGATCACCTATAAACCTAGTAAAACTAGCCAATTACAGCTTTTTTATCAACGTACTCAAAAAGCACAAAATAGTGTAGAGCAAGATGCGCCCATCGCTTATCCTCAGCCACATGTGCAACAAAAATACAGGCTCGATTTCCGTTACCCACTTAATCGAAATTTTTCGATGCACCATCGGGCTGAAATGATTCGAGTGGGGCAGGAGCAAGGCTTTGTATTGCTTCATGATTTGGTATATCAGCCCCTGCAATCTAAGTTTTCTGGAAACATGCGAATGGCTGTTTTTAATGTATCGGACTACGATGCTCGTATTTATGCCTTTCAAAACGATGTGTTGTATAGTTATTCAATAGAAGCGTATCAAAATAAAGGATTTCAACTTTATGTAAATACGCGGTATACCTTGCGCAAGGGCTTAGATTTTTGGTTGCGCTATGAATCAAAAAGGTATACCAATTTATCCAGTGTAGGTTCGGGTTTAACTGCGATAGACGGAAATCACCAATCTGAAGTTAAAATTCAGGTTAGGTACCAGTTTTAAGAGCGTATGCACAAAGGTGAAATCCCTTTTGTAAGATTATTAATTCCTTTTATATGCGGAATTTTGTTGGGTTGGTATGTACCCCAGTATTTCAATTTTAAGCTATGTGTTGCATTGCTCTTAGCTAGTTTTACACTTTTGCTAGTCAGCCGTATTTTTCACAAAAAGTTTCCCTACCGTCAATTTAGATGGTTTTTGGGGCTTCAACTAACGGTGTTCGTTTCTATGCTAGCTTTGGTATTAACAAGTTACCCGGAAGCGTTTTGGCCGCAAAAAAAATTGAATCAACTGAGCCCCAAAACGCTATGTGTGCAGGTACGTACAGAACCCATAGCCAAGGCAGATATTTTGCGGTTCGAGGCCAATGTATGGTATGCAGACTCTCTTGCCATTAAAGATAAATTACTCATTGCGCTTAAAGTTGGAAATGAAAAATCGCCCACTATTGCTTATGGCGATGTATTGCTTATACCAGCCAATTACCACGAGGTAGAGCCACCTTTTAACCCAGGTGAGTTTGATTATCGCTGGTATTTGCGCTCTCATGGCATACAGCAACAAAGTTTTTTACAGCTCAAACAAGTCAAAAAAATAGCTTCTGGATTGGGTAATCCACTCATTTCTTTTGCACTTACCCTTCGCAAAAAGGTCATAAATTCCTTTTCAACGTATATGAAAAAAGCAGAAAATGCTGCCATGGCTTCTACACTCATTATGGGCTATCGGGCAGACCTCAGCCCCGATTTGGTAAATGCGTATGCTCAAACAGGAACCTTACACGTACTCTCCGTATCGGGTATGCATGTGGCTTTGGTATTTCTATTGCTTAGCTTTTTATTGAAACCTTTGGATCGGGTTTTTAAGAATGCGCTGCCCAAAGCCATACTTCTTGTTACTATGATCTGGTTTTATGCCCTCTTGAGTGGTTTTTCTCCTTCGGTAAATAGAGCGGCCCTCATGCTGAGTTTAGTTGTAGTAGGCAAGGCCATCAACAAACGAATGAATAGCTACAATTTACTGGCTATCTCAGCTTTTATTTTGTTGCTAATTAATCCACTCTATCTTTTCGATGTAGGATTTCAACTCTCGTACTTAGCGGTTTTAGGTTTGGTTGCCATACATCCGTATATATATGGCTGGTTTTACATTAAAAATAAACATCTAGATGCTGTATGGAGTTATACTGCCTTATCCATTTCAGCACAAGTATTTACATTTCCATTGAGTGTGTATGTATTTCACCAATTTCCCTTGTCATTCTTGTTAAGTAATTTGGCCATTGTTCTGCCAATTACAGCCGTTATGTATGTGGGTGTGGGTTTTGTTTTACTCATGCCCATTACGCCAATATTGCCTCTTATTGGTCAATTACTCAATTGGTTAATTCATATTTCCAATCAATTGCTTTTTCGCATTGCTAAGTTGCCCCATGCTAGTTTACAGGGCCTTTTTATTGATAAAATAGAACTCATGCTCTTGTATATAGTTAGTATACTCGTATTGTTTGCGGTTATAAATAAGAACAAAAAACTGGTATTCACCGCTATTCTTTTGTTTCTTTTTTTAGGAGGATATAGGCTTTATACAGTTGTTAATAAACCCAAATCGAGCTTAATTTTTTATAGCTTGAGAAAAAATACTGCCCTCGTATATGCTCATGCCAATAGCTTTGTATTAATTACCGATTTAAGCCCTAGCGATAAAGCTTTTCAGTTTTCTGTGAAACCTTCGTTAAATAAATTTGAGAATGGCGTATGGCTAAAACCAAACGCAGCATTTAGTACGAATTTTGCGTTTTCTAATGCTATGCTCATGCATTTGGGTACGCATAAACTATTGTACTGGGGGCCGCAATTAAACAAACTGAAATTAACCCAAAAGGTAAAAGTAAACTCCATTTTATTAAGCCATAATCCTCAAATCGAATTGAAAGAAATTGCCGAAAAAGTTCAATTTGACCGCATATTGATAGATGCTACCAATCCCGATTATAAAATAAAGCAATGGATACTAGATGCGAAACGCTTGGGAATAGAGCTCCAGGTGCTCAAAAAAAATCCAGCTTTTGAGTTATATTGGTAAAATAATAGTTCGCTAAACGCCATAATTTCAGCTAAAAGCGTAAATTAGCATCATGCAATCTTTTGAACTGGATAAAACGGATTTAATGCGCATTAAAGAGGCATTAGAAGCTGATGATGCCGTATTAAAAGAACTGCTAGCGGAGTATCATGCTTCCGAAATTGCCATTATTCTAGAGAGTCTTCCGCAAGAATCTAGAGATCGCATCATTAATATTTTGCCTTCCGATCTGGCTTCTGATGTATTGTCGGAGATGGATGCCGAAAGTCACCCGGAAAGAATTCTTGAAAATTTAGATCCCGAAAAACGTTCCGAAATTGTAGAGGAGTTGGATTATGATGATGCTACCGACATCATTAGCCAGTTACCCGAGGAGCAACAAAACGAAATTTTATTGGAATTGGATGAGGAAGATGCCTCTACCATTCGTACCCTCTTAACCTATGCCGAAGATACCGCTGGAGGTATCATGAATACCCAGGTGCTTAAGCTAAATGGTAAATCGAGTAAAAAAGAAGCGCTGGATGAGGTCATTCGTCAATCGGAGGAGATGGAGGAGTTTTATACTATTAATGTAATTGACGACGATAATGTGCTTTTGGGTATCGTATCGTTAAAAGATATTATTAAGGCTAAGAACAGCATTAAAGTTGCCGAACTTATTCAGGTTGATTTTGTGTATGTATTGGCCGATACCGATCAGGAGGAAGTTGCCAAATTAATTTCTCAATATAATTTAACCAGTATTCCAGTAGTAGATGAACAGATGCATTTATTAGGTAGAATTACCTTTGATGATGTTATTGATGTATTAGAAGAGGAAAATACCGAAGATATTTTGAAAATTTCCGGGGTTTCTGAAGATGAGGAACTTGCTGGTAATTGGAGAGAAGCGGTAAAAAGTAGACTTCCGTGGTTGGTACTAAACTTGGGAACTGCCTTTTTAGCTGCATCGGTAATTCGATATTTCCATGGAACCATTGCACAGTTGGGTATTATTGCTGGTTATATGACCATGATTGCCGGTATGGGCGGTAATGCGGCTACGCAAGCTCTAGCTGTAACCGTTCGTCGTATATCCTTGAATGATTTAACAGATAATCAGGCTTATAGAACCGTTTTAAAGGAGTTTACAGTAGGATTAATCAATGGAGCCGTTATTGGCGCTATTGTTTTTTCTTTCGCTTATTTCTACGATTTAAATCCCCTTCTTGGTTTAGTGGTATTTTTAGCCATGACTGGTAACCTTATTATTGCCGGAGTAGCGGGATCTGCTATTCCTTTGGTATTAAAACGAGTGGGTATTGATCCTGCGGTGGCATCATCAATTATCATTACCACCTTTACCGATGTGTTTGGTTTCTTGCTCTTATTGGGTATGGCCAGTCGGTTTATAATCCAATAATTTCTGAAACTTAAGTCTACTTTGTTAGCAGAATAATATATGCTTTGGAGGTTGTAATCAAAAAAAGCAAGCCTGTAAGCCGGGTTCTGTATCCCAATAAATTGGAATTTCTATCATTTATCTAGTCCAGATGTTGCCATCGGGATCTATCGACCTACCCACTAACATCGGACGAGCAGCCCTACATACGTTAGCCTATTTGGTCTTTCAACTCCTGGGGTTTACCGCAATCCCGATCACTCGAGAAGGCCGTGAGCTCTTACCTCACGTTTTCATCTTTTCCCCGAAGGGTAGTTTGTTTTCTGTGGCACTTTCCGGCTCCCGATTTGCATCGGAATCCTTCCCGTTAGGAAGCAGAATGCTCTGTGTTGCCCGGACTTTCCTCCCCGATAAATCGCGGCGATAGAACGGCTTGCAGCTACAAAGATAAGATAATTTAATTGCTACACTTTTGGAGATCGGCACCAACCTGCTGATAGGGGTAAAAGCCCTGCTTATTGCCAAAGGAATTGGTTACATAGGTAATAATTTCAGCAATTTCTATGTCGCTCAAAGTAGCCTGCCCTGGCATTATTCCTTCGTAATTTTTACCTGAAACTTGTATTGGACCTTGCAATCCGTTTTTAATGTAGCAAGCTAGTTTTGTTTTATGTTGTTTTAAAAACGTAGAATCTGTTAAAGGTGGGTAGAGCATAGCCAATCCGGCACCATCATTGCCGTGGCAGTTAGCACATTTGTTTTCATAAAGTTGCTTGCCAGCGGTGTAGTAGCGTGCATAGGTAATTTCTTCTTCCGATTGGCAAGCATAAAAAAAGATGCCTATAGAGCTCAGAATACAGAAAATAGCGAACTTATTTTTGCTCATATTCTTGCAAAAGTAAATCCATATCGCTCATTAATTGCGCTACTTGATCTGTTTTAGTGCCGTCGTAAGCACCCCGAATGCGTTTTTCTTTATCAATTAACACAAACCAACCTTGGTGTACCAAGCCTTGTGGGGCAGCACCATCTTCATAGGCAGCTACTAAATAACTTTTAGCAGCAACACTATAAATAGAATCTTTTGAACCATGCACAAATTGCCATTGATTACCCGTTACACCTAATTTGGTTGCATATTTTTTAAGGCGATTTGGCCAATCGTATTTGGTATCAATACTATGCGATAAAAATTTTACGTGTTCATTTCCTTTGTATTTATCCAATACGGTGAGCATGTTTCGATGCATAATGGGGCAAATGGTATTGCAACTTGTAAAAAAGAAATCGGCTACGTAAATGCTTTCATCAAAATCGGCATTGCTGATATACACACTATCTTGGTTGAGATAAGAAAAGGCTGGAATATGTTGATAAACTGTATCGATGACAGTTTTACCATCTATTACTTTTTCAACGGTTTGGCGTTCGCCTAAAATGGGTAAGGTTTTTGGGCCACTACTGCAGGCTTGTATCAGCCCCGTTGCTAAAAAAATATAAATTAAGTATTTCATAATTAAGCTAATAGGGTAGATTTCGTGGCATCTAAAATGGCAAAAGCATCGGCCGAAGTTGGGGCTTCGGAATATACTCGTAATACGGGTTCTGTTCCCGAAGGACGAATCATTACCCAAGAATTTTCGTCGAAATGGAATTTAAATCCATCTATATCTTCGGTTTTTATCACTTTATACGAATCAAACTGCGTGAATGCTCGGTTCTCACATTTCTGAATAATAGTTTGTTTTAACTCTTCGGTTAAGTGTAAATCGTAGCGTTCAAAAGCAAATGTGCCTACAAGGCTGTAAATTTCTTCAATCAATTCGGTGAGGCTTTTACCAGTTTTGGCCATACATTCCCAAATGGTTAAGCCCATCCAAATACCGTCTCGTTCGGGTATGTGGCCAGCTATGGCTATACCACCCGATTCTTCGCCACCGGTTAAAAATGGTTTTCCGGAGTTTACCATCAAATCGCAAATGTATTTAAAACCAATTTTGGTAATGGTATTGTTTATGCCATAGGCATCGCATAGTTTTTGAATTTTATTGGTACACGAAAACGTGGTATACACTTCTCCTTGTTGGTTTTTAACCTTGCTCATGTAATGTATGAGAAGGAGTAAGATATGATGTGAATCCACAAAATCTCCGTTTTCATCATACAAACCAATGCGGTCAGCATCACCATCGGTAGCTAAACCCGAAGCAATTTCACCTTCCGAAAGCTTAATTACATCAGAAAATTCGGTTAAATTACGGTGTATGGGTTCTGGCGCTTGCCCATCAAAGCCGGGATTGTGTTCGCAATGTAGAAGGGTGGCATTGGGTAAAATTCTACGCATTACGTTTTGTCCAGCACCGTACATGGCATCGTAAGCCCAGTTCATTCCACAGTTGCGAATGGCTTCCATATCAAAGTTGGCCTCAATTTCATCGCAATACATGCTTTCTAAATCTACAAAACTGATGAGTCCTTCTTTGCTATATTCATCAACTGATTTTAGTTGGATATTGATGGTATCGGGAATTAAAGCTTCTACTTCATCAATCATGGCCGGAGTTGCTGGGCCGCCGTAACTGGCTTTAATTTTATAACCATTGTATTCGGCCGGATTGTGCGATGCGGTTAAAATAATGCCTGCATCTGCTTGCAATTTTACCGTTCCTAGAGATACCATGGGGGTAGAAACAAAGGTATTTTCGCTTCTATACACTTTTATACCCTGCGATGCCAATACACAAGCCGTGGTATCGGCAAAAAGCTTGCCAGCAAAGCGGCAATCGTTACCCACTACGGCCGAAGGTTCTTGATAATGCTTACGTAACCACAAAGCGGTAGCATAGGCTACTCGTTTTACATTTTCTACCGTAAACTCTTCTGCAATAATGGCTCTCCAGCCGTCTGTACCGAATTTTATTTTATTCATCGTCCAAAGTTAAGGCAATTTTCTCTATTTTTAGCCCCTTAAAGCAATACTAATAAATCAATTTGCTGCATTTTAATACTTAAATGATGAAGGTTCTCAAGTTTGGCGGTACATCGGTAGGTAGTCCTGAACGCATGAAAAAACTGTTGGATATTATCCGCCCCGAAACTCCTCGGTTGGTGGTTTTATCTGCTGTATCGGGCACTACAAATAAATTGGTAGAAATTGCCTCTTTTTTTGAGGCAGGCGATAAAAATAAAGCTGTAACAGCTATCGAAAAATTGCGTGCAGAGTACAATCAATTTGTTGCCGAACTCTTTGCTACCGAGCAGGGTTTAACCGATGGGAAAAATATGCTCGATTATCACTTTGGATTATTAGAATCGATAGCTAACGATTTATTTACAGCTACCGAAGAGAAAATTATTTTGGCTCAGGGTGAATTGATATCTACCACCTTATACCATTATTACCTGAAAGAGATTGGGGTACACTCGGTTTTGTTACCGGCCCTCGATTTTATGAAGGTAGATGAAGATCATGAACCCATGGTTGATTTCATTACCGAGCATATTACGCCACTATTGGCTCAAAAATCGAATTTATATATAACGCAAGGCTATATTTGCCGCAACGCCTATGGTCAAATAGATAATTTACGTAGGGGAGGAAGTGATTATACGGCTTCGTTAATTGGAGCGGCTATTCGTTCGGAAGAAGTGCAAATTTGGACCGATATTGATGGCATGCACAACAACGATCCCCGTATTGTAAAGGGAACCAAACCCATAGCCAATTTATCTTTCGATGAAGCAGCCGAGTTGGCTTATTTCGGGGCAAAAATACTGCATCCGCAGAGCGTTTTTCCAGCTCAGAAATACAAAATACCCGTTCGTTTATTAAATACCATGGAGCCAGAAGCCCCTGGTACCTTGATTAGTTCGTTTAGCGAACCTGGAAAAATAAAATCAATTGCTGCCAAAGACGGCATTACAGCTATTAAAATACAATCGAGCCGCATGCTATTGGCTTATGGTTTTTTGCGTAGAGTTTTTGAAATATTCGAACGGTTTAAAACACCTATTGATATGATTACCACTTCGGAGGTTGCGGTTTCTTTAACCATTGACGATACCCGAAATTTGGACGATATTTTAAAAGAGTTAGACAAATTTGGTACCGTTGAGTTAGATCAAGATCAAACTATTATCTGCGTAGTAGGCGATTTTGGTGCAGATAAACACGGTTATGCTGCTCGTGTATTTGAGGCCCTAAAACACATTCCAATCCGAATGATTTCTTACGGTGGAAGTAATTACAACGTATCTTTATTGGTAAAAACTGCCGATAAAACAGAAGCGCTTCGTTCACTCCATAACCGCTTATTTGAGTAGTATGAGCACCTTTACACCTCAAATTATTAGTCAGTTAAGTTCGGCAGAAAGTCCTTGCTATTATTACGATATGAGTTTGTTGCAAGCAACCTTACAAGCCTGTAAAAAAGCTGCCGATGCACACCATTTTAAGGTACACTATGCCTTAAAAGCAAATTTTAATGAACCCATTTTGGCCGCCATTCATCAACAGGGTTTTGGTGCCGATTGTGTAAGCGGAAATGAGGTTATGCAAGCGATAAAAACTGGATTTAACCCTAATGAAATTGTATTTGCGGGCGTTGGTAAAACAGACAAAGAAATTCTAAACGCTTTACAACACGATATTTTCTGTTTCAATGTAGAATCGGTGGAAGAGTTGCGCATTATGAACCAATTGGCTGCAAGCCAACATAAAACCGCACGAATTGCTATTCGCATAAATCCTAATGTAGATGCCAAAACGCATCAATACATAACCACTGGGCTTGAAGAAAATAAGTTTGGCATAAATGCTTGGGAATTAAACGATTGTATTGAGGTATTGAAACAATCACCTCATTTAGAATTAATTGGCATTCACTTTCACGTAGGTTCGCAAGTAAAAGATTTAGATGTATTTAAAAGCCTTTGTTTAAAAGTAAACGAGTTTAATATGTGGTTTGCCGAACGTGGATTTAATCTACGTGTGTTAAACGTGGGTGGTGGCTTAGGCGTAGATTATTACCAACCAGATACACAGCCAATGGTTGATTTTGAAGCATATTTTGCCATATTCAACCAATTTTTAGAGCGTAAAAAAGGCCAAGAAATCCATTTTGAATTGGGTCGTTCTTTGGTTGCTGCCTGCGGCACCTTAATTAGCCGAGTGTTGTACATTAAAAAGGGCTTGAAAAAGAATTTTATGATTTTAGATGCGGGTATGACGGAATTGATGCGTCCGGCATTGTACCAAGCTTATCATAAAATTGAGAATTTAAGTCGAATAGGTGAAAAAGCCGCTGTAAACTACGATGTAGTGGGCCCAATTTGTGAAAGTACCGATACCTTTGGCAAAGAAGTTGAACTTCCAGCCTCTCAACGTGGCGATTTAATTGCCATTCGTACTGCTGGGGCCTATGGAGAAGTTATGGTTTCTCGATACAATTTGAGAGAACCCATTCAGGCGGTGTATTCGGCCTAATTATTCAAACGCATTCATTCCGGTTATATCCATGCCGGTAATGAGCAGGTGAATATCGTGGGTGCCCTCGTAGGTTACCACCGATTCTAGATTCATCATGTGGCGCATTATGGGAAATTCGCCGGTAATACCCATGCCACCTAACATTTGCCGGGCTTCTCTAGCCACGTTTAAAGCTGTTTCTACACCATTGCGTTTAGCCATTGATATTTGTGCAGGTGTGGCTTTATCCTCATTTTTAAGTACGCCCAATCGCCAATTTAAAAGTTGGCCCTTGGTTATTTCTGTAATCATTTCGGCCAATTTTTTCTGTTGCAATTGAAATCCGCCAATAGGTTTACCAAATTGTATGCGTTCTTTAGAATAACGCAAGGCCGTATCGTAGCAATCCATAGCGGCACCCAATGCCCCCCAAGCAATGCCAAAACGGGCTTGGTTTAAGCAACTTAAAGGCCCTTTTAATCCTTTTACATGTGGTAAAATATTTTCTTTGGGAACTTTTACATTATCAAATACCAATTCGCCGGTAGCCGATGCTCGTAAGCTCCATTTATTATGCGTTTCGGGCGTAGTAAACCCTTCCATGCCTCGTTCTACAATTAATCCTTGAATGTCGCCTTGCTCGTTTTTAGCCCATACCACAGCAATATCTGCGAATGGTGCATTGGAAATCCACAATTTGGCACCATTTAAAATCACGTGGTCGCCGGCATCCGTAAAGTGCGTAACCATGCCCGCAGGGTTGGAGCCAAAATCAGGCTCTGTTAATCCAAAACAGCCCATCCATTCGCCGGTGGCTAATTTTGGTAAATATTTTTTCCGCTGTTCCTCCGATCCAAAAGTATAGATAGGATACATGACTAATGAGCCTTGCACCGAAGCGGTAGAGCGAATGCCTGAATCGCCACGTTCCAATTCCTGCATCATTAAACCATAGGAAATATAATCTAAGCCAGCTCCTCCGTATTCAACCGGTATAGTTGGACCGAATACACCAATTTCGCCTAGGCCTTTGATTAAATGTTTCGGGAACTCTGCCTTTTGAGCAAATTCCTCAATAATAGGGCTTAGTTCTTTTTTCACCCAGCTGCGCACACTATCGCGAATCAAGCGTTGTTCATCGTTCAGTAAGTCATCCACTGCATAATAATCGGGTGCTTCAAACAAATCTTTTTTTGAGGAGGGTGTATGCATTTTTCAGGTTGATTAGTAGCTATTTATCAAAAATAGGTAAAAGCGAATTTTATATCTCAAAAAAAAGAATAATTCTCTCTATTCGTCTATTTTTGTTAAATGAGTTTGGTACTAAAAACGGTTGCTTTACGAGATGTTCGATTTTATGCTTACCACGGCTATTATCCAGAAGAGCAGCAAATTGGTGGCGTTTTTTATGTTGATATAGTGGTAAGCGTATCTGCAATCAATTCGGCTACTGATCAATTAGCCGATACCTTGAATTACGAACACTTATTTGCTATGGCCAAAGAAGAAATGCAGAAAACCTCTAAGTTGATTGAAACACCGGCTCAAAAAATACTCCATAGAGTATTAGGCGCTTTTCCTTCATTAGCACGTGTAGAAGTGAATATTCGTAAAGCGCACCCTCCATTGGCAGGTGAGGTTGCCTATGCAGAAGTAAGTTTAATACATACCGCATGAGTCTGAGCTATAGTCCAATTACTTCAGAATTTATAAGCCAGCTAAAGAATTTAATGGGCGAAGCCTTTGTGCTTACTCAGCAATCTGAATTGGCTGCCTATGCCCAAGACGAAACAGAGGATTTAACCTATTTTCCTGAGGTGGTGGTAAAACCGCATACCGCCGAGGAGATTTCTCAAGTACTTAAATGGTGCAACGAGTATAACGTGCCGCTTACTCCCCGAGGTGCCGGAACGGGCTTAAGTGGAGCTGCTTTACCCATTTACGGTGGGTTGCTGTTATCTATGGAGCGGTTTAATTCTATTTTAGAGATTGATGAACAAAATTTACAAGCCCGTGTGCAATCGGGGGTAATAACCGAAGTGTTTATGAATGCTGTAGAGGATAAAGGTTTATATTATCCAGTAGATCCATCGAGCAAAGGCTCTTGCTTTTTAGGAGGCAACGTAGCGCATGGCAGTGGTGGCCCCAGAGTGGTAAAATACGGCACTATTAGAGAGTATATTTTGAATTTAAAGGTAGTATTGCCTACCGGAGAAATTATCTGGACCGGTGCCAATACGCTCAAATTCGCCTCGGGTTACAACCTTACTCAGTTGTTTATTGGCTCGGAGGGTACTTTAGGCATTGTGACCGAGATAGTGGTGAAATTAATTCCTAAGCCAGCCCAAAACGTATTATTGTTAGCTTCTTTTACATCAAATGAACATGCTTGTGAAGCAGTTTCAGCTATTTTCAGAGCGGGCATTACGCCATCTGCCGTGGAGTTTATGGAGCGCAAAGGAGTGGAGTGGGTGATGAAAAATGATGGAGTGGTATTTGATTTAAAAGACCAAGTTGCTGCGCTTTTATTAATTGAGCTTGATGGACCTTCTTTAGATGCCTTGTACGAAACAGGCGGAAAACTAAATGAGGTGCTAGAAAACTACCAATGTATAGACGTACTTTTTGCCGATACGGCTACACAAAAAGAGGAACTTTGGCGCATGCGCCGCACAATGGCTGTTTCTGTAAAAACCAATTCGGTGTATAAAGAAGAAGATACGGTTGTTCCTCGAGCAGCTTTGCCTAAATTGATAGCAGGCATTAAGCGCATTGGACTTGCTTATGGCTTCGAATCTATTTGTTATGGCCATGCTGGCGATGGAAATTTGCATGTAAATATTCTAAAAGGCAGCATGAGTGATGAAGATTGGCAGCATAAATTAAAAAAGGGCATTGCCGAAATTTTTGAACTCACGGTTTCTATGGGTGGAACACTTTCTGGAGAGCATGGCATTGGCTTGGTACAAAAAGAATACATGCATCTTAAATTCTCGGAAGTGCATTTAAACCTCATGCGGCATATTAAACAGGTTTTTGATCCTCAAGGTATTCTTAATCCGGGTAAAATATTTTAAAATACGGCCTGTTATGGTTATTTTTGAGTTATGGCCCGTGAATTATTAGAAACTAAGCGCAAAGCATTAAAAATTAACCTCGACCCGAATATTTACGGAACTTTCGCCGAAATTGGTGCAGGGCAAGAGGTAGCTCGTAATTTTTTCACGGCAGGTGCTGCATCTGGTACTATTGCAAAAACCATGTCGGCTTACGATATGGTTTTTAGTAATTCCATTTACGGTAGTGAAGAAAATGGCCGTTATGTAACTAAATCGAGGTTAGATAAAATGCTTAGCCACGAGTTTGAGCTTTTAACCGAGCGTTTAAATGGCCCTGAATATGCCACTAAAACCTTTTTTGCTTTCGCCGATACGGTAACTACCTTAAATTTTAGTAAAAGTAATGATCCGCATGGTTGGTTAGGCCTCCGTTTTCAAACAGAACCTAATGGGCCTGCCAACGATATTGTTTTTCACGTGCGTTTGTTAGATAGCGATGCTAGCTTGCAACAGCACGTTTTGGGTGTTTTGGGCGTAAATTTAGTATACGCTGCCTATTTCCATCATCAAGATATTCAAACCATGATTGAATCTTTGGCCGATAATTTGGCTCAAGGATCGGTAGAAATTGATATGGTAAGCCTACATGGCCCGGCTTTTAAAGATGCCGATGACCGCCTAGTAAACCTCTATTTAATTGCTAAAGGATTTTCTAGTGCAGCTATTTTTAATCCAAATGCCGAAGCTTGCCAAAGCAAAGACGTATTGTACAAAAAGGATGTGATGATTTTGCGTACCAAATTTGGACAAAAGTCTAACCCTAATTTTGATTTATTAAATACTGCCGTAGCTCAGTTTAAACGTTCTCAAAATGTAAAGGATGAGCAAGTAATCGTGTTAATAGAAGTGTTGATGACCAATCTGTTAGACAGCTCTAAAGAGGTAAGTGCTGCAGATTTAGATGCTTTTGCAAGTAGGGCAGAGGCTTTATGTGCTACCGGTAATTATGTAATTGTTTCAAACTATACCCGTAATCATAAATTAGCACAGTATTTAAGCCGTTGTAGTCCGCATAGTGTGGGTATTTCTACTAATATTTCTAACTTAAAACACATTTTTACTGCCGAGGAGTATGGCGAAAATTACACTGATGAATTATTGGCTTATGTGAGTGATTTGTTTAGTAAAAATGTAAAATTATATGCTTATCCGTATTTAGATAAGACCAATAACCAAATTATTACGACCCAGAACATGCCAGTTTCTCCAGAGGCAAAACCTTTATTCGATTTCTTGGTGAGTAATGGCTATATCTCAGACATTGATGGTTTTGATGCCAAAGATGTGAAAACGGTTTAGTTCCGCATATTAATAAACTGCAGAGGTTGGCCAAAATCTTGTCCACGGCAAAGAGAAATTACTGCCTGCAAATCATCTAATTTCTTGCCTTGCACACGCAATTGGTCATCCATTATAGAAGCTTGCACTTTTATGCCACTATCTTTTATGTTTTTAACCAATTTTTTGGCAGTTTCTTTATCAATACCTTCTTTAATTTTAATTTCTTTGCGAATCATATTTCCCGATGCATAATGCTCTTTTCCCACATCTAGGCAAGCTGGATCGATTTGCTGTTTTACCATTCTAGAAATAATAGCATCTTGAATGGCTTTTAATCGCATATCGTCTTCGGTAACAATAAGCACCGTATTGTTTTTTTTATCTAATTCTACGCTGCTGTTTGACCCATTAAAATCATAACGGTTCAAGATTTCCTTTTTGGCTGTATTAATGGCGTTATCTAAGGTTTGGCCATCTACTTTACTCACAATATCAAATGAAGGCATATTTTTTATTTTAAATATACGTAAATAGATTAGGCAAGTTCAGCTTGTTTTTCTAAAGCAAGCATAACTCCATCCCAGAGGCCAATTCTATGCATTAATCCGAGTTTAACGGCTTCTAATGCTTCTGCTTTTTTACCTTCATCGGCAGCAATTAAATTTTCTGTCATAGCAATAGCCAAATGACTGTGGTGGTCGTCATCAACTTCTATATGACGTTCTAAATAATACTGAAAAATAGACGCTTCGTTATTTGTTTTCGTATTGATGTCTTGTACCAAAGCAATAAACATATCGGGAATTAAATCTTCGCGACCGAAAGTAAATACTGCTGCTTGTACGTGAGAGTTGTTTTCTTCAATTATTTGGAAGGTATAGCCAACAAAGTTTCTAATGCTTTCATCTATGTCTAATTTGGTTAGGGCTTCGTTTACTGGTACACCATTCCTAATGTATTCAATCAAAAGATTAATTGCTGAAACATCCGCACCGGCTTGCTGCATGGCATTCAAATAAAGCTCAAAATGACTGATGCGATTGCCTTCTTGGTCAATATCACTTTCTTCGCCCACTACAATTTCGTTTATTAAAAAGCGTGTATCAGGTGATCCTACGGGCAGCCAAGGGCTTTTCACGCAAGTTAGATTGTTTTGCAAGGCTTTTAAAAGCGACATAAAATCCCACACAGCAAAAACATGGTGCTGCATAAAAATGCGTAAATCGCTTGTAGAATTAATGCGCTTGTAAACCGGATGGTTTACTAATTCTTGCCTGAGGTCGGCAATTTCTTGTTGAATAAATTGAGTGCTGGTCATACTTTTGCAAGTATAACCAGTCTTTTTTTACCCAATATAGTTTAAGTTATAATTTGAATATTTGATGACAAGATTCAGAAATCTTAGGCCAATTCTTTTCGTTGAATTTCAAGCCCAATTTCATCCATAAGGTATTCGTTATAAATTTTTTGTGTTTTAATTTTCGGATCAAACATAGAGCCGATACCACATACCAACCACGTAGGAGATAAGCCAAATTCTTTAGAAAGACATTGGATTTTATCAACGGTAATGTCATTATCGCCATTTTCCATTCGGAAATAACCAACTTGTGTAATGTTTAAAATTTTGGCCATGTCTTTCTGGGTGAATTTTAGCAACACTCTTAATTCTTTTAAACGTAAACTTCTAAGTTTCTTTTGGTACCTGGTGTTGGGAGATTTAATGGCTTCCATAGTTATATTGTTTTAGATTATATCCCTTATAACTACTTAGTGTTTGGTAAAATTGTGCCAAATTGAAAATATATTTCACATTTTCAACCTACTATAGCATTATTTAGGTTGATTCTTTAAGCCCAGGTTTTTTCTGAAACGTAATAATTGGGGTTTTACCAATCGTAAACTTCGCTTGGAAAGTTCTATACTGGCATTTAATTCAAACCCAATGAGAATAATAAGCGAATTGATATACATCCAAATCATCATTACAATAAGTGTGCCTATAGAGCCATAAAGCTTATTGTAGGTGCTAAAATTGTTGATATAATAGGCAAAGCCTACAAATGTTAAAATAGCTAATACGGTAGCTAGCCAAGAACCGGGGCTAAAAAACTTCCACTTTTTACGAGTAGCCGGGCCGTATTTATACACCATAGAAATAGTGATAAAATAGAGTCCAGTAAGCGTAGTCCATCTAGCCAATTCAACTACTAAAATTAAAAAGTACCTATTTATGCCCAATTTGGTACGCAATAATCCTGCTATATATTCGCCGAAGGTAATAATACCTAAACCGAAAATGAGTGCAAAAACAATCATAAAGGTAAGAATAGTGGCTACGATACGCTGTTTCCACCACGATCTGTTTTCGTTCACCAAAGAGGCTTTGTTAAAGGCTATCATGAGTTTGTGTACGCCGTTGGTAGCAAAAAATAGGGCGAAAAAGAAACCAAATGAAAGCAATTTGGCATTTTGATTGCGCACAATATCTTCTAGAGTTGTTTGTACAGCTAAGAATGCATTTTTGGGCAATACCATCTGCATTAAACTGAGTAGCTGCTCTTGGAAATCTGAAATGGGTATGTAGGGTATAAGCGTAAATAAAAAAATGATTCCTGGAAAAATAGCCAGCATAAACGTATAGGCCAAAGAAGATGCTTTATTTACCAGCGATTCTTTCCCTAACTCTTTGAAGAAAAAACCCGCAACCGTATACAATGGCAATGGCTTAAAGCCGGGCAACATCAATACTTTCGTCCATTCTATAAAAAGGAAGTAGGGTTTAAATCGCAAAAGCCAACGGTGTATAGCGTTCATTAGTTAAAAAACTGCTTTACTTTGTTCAAAAATTCTTGTGATGGATGACAAGGCTTATTTTTTGCCATATCTACAAAAACAAGGGTAGTTTCACCTATATTAATGAGTTCTTCTTGTTCATTATATAACTCATAGTTGAAGTGAATGCGTATACCTGGCATCTTTTCAATAATTACTTTTACGGTAATTTCTTGGTCGTAGAGGGCTGGTTTAATGTATTTGCATTTTAGCTCCAATACGGGCATCATAATGCCCGAGGCCTCCATAGATTCGTAGGTCATGCCCAAGCTGCGCAAAAGTTCTACACGACCCACTTCGTAAAATTGTGCATAGTTTCCGTAGTACATATAGCCCATTTGGTCTGTTTCGCCGTAGCGTACGCGTATTTTGGTAGAATGAATGAGCATTATTTCTTTATGTTTCTATCGTTTAGGGCTTGCTGAAATCGTTTGGCATTGGCCAGGTGTTCACTCAAATTACTAGCAAAATTATGCGTTCCAGAAAAATCTTCTTTGGCACACATATAAATGTAATCATGGTTTTTAGCGTTCAAAACGGCATCAATAGCGGCAATACTTGGCATTGTAATAGGCCCTGGTGGCAAACCGGTGTGTATATAGGTATTGTACGGAGATTCTTTACGCAAATGTTTGTTCAATACTCTTCGTATGCTAAAATCTTTGTTGGCGAAAATCACCGTTGGATCGGCCTCTAATTTTATTCCACGCTGCAATCTATTTAAATACAAGCCGGCAATAATGGGCATTTCGCGGTCAACCAATGCTTCTGAATCTACAATAGAGGCTAAAACACTTACCTCTTTGGGACTTAGATTTAATTTTTTGGCTTTGGCTAGTCGTTCTTCGTTCCAAAATTGCTCGTAGTTTTCAAACATTTTAGTGAAAAACGTTTTTGCATCGGTATTCCAATAAAATTCATAGCTATTGGGAATAAATAAGGTGTACACATCGTTGGTAGTAAAACCGTAGGCCTGCACAAACTCGGTAGAATCAAGTAATTTGGTCATAGAAAGGCTATCTGCTTCCAATTTTTTCGAAACCATGCCCACAAAATTTTCTTTTAATCGGATGTTTTGAAAGTACAGTTTTACGGGTTCTTGGTTGCCCGATTTCAGCATATTAATTAAGCGTCGGTTGCTCATACCCGCTGAAAGGCGGTATTTGCCGGGTTTAATTTTTTTACCGAAGTTCATTTTTTCTGCAGCCCATGTAAAGCTGGCCGTATCTTTTAAGAGTTCTTGTTTTTGTATGATGGCCAGTAGGTCTGCATAAGAAGATCCGGTAGGAATATAAAGGTATTCCGCTCGGTCGCTTACATTGCCACCTATAAATCTCCAAACATATTTGCCGGTGGTTATGCCTCCAACAAGGAGTAAAAAAGCAATAAACGCTAGTATTAGTTTAAAGCTCGATTTATTTTTTGTTGATTTTTTGCTCATAAATTAGCTACGTTGAACATGTTTTTGCCAGCCCAAAAGGCCGCCACTTAAATTAATTACATTTTTAAATCCGGCTGCTTCTAAAACACTACAAGCCGTTAAACTTCGAATGCCTCGTTGGCAAATCACCACAATTTCTTCTTCTATATCAATCTCTAAGTCTTCAATACTCTGTATCAGATGGCCCAAGGGGATATTTTCTCCACCAATATTAAAGGTGTGAAACTCTAGTTCTTCTCGTACATCAAGCAGCACAGGACTTTGCCCCGCTTGTAATTTTGCGTGTAATTCGCTTGCAGAAATACTGTTCATTAATTACCTCCGAGTACTAAATCAACGCTGCTACCAATGGGAACTTTACTCAACGAATCGCTTAGAGCCGGACTTTGTTTACTAATTTTTAAGTTGATGGTATCTCTAGAAGAACCCTGAAAACTAATTATTCCCAATTTAAGGGAGGAACCCGATAAGGCCATACGGGCTTCACCAAGTGTTAAGCCAATAAGATCCGGAATATCAACTTCACTTGCGCCTAATCCATCGCCAAGCACTAAATTTAAAACAGAACCTTTCGGAATTTCGTCGCCAGCTTGTAGTGCTCGGCCTCTAAATAAAAACTGCAACACTACATCTTTGGCCACATCCGACACATAGGTGGTATCGCCCACTTTTAAGCCAAAATTACTCAAAGTTGCTTCGGCTTCTAAATAGGTTTTATTGCTCAATTCCGGAAAACGCACAATGGGCGAAAGGCGGGTAATTACGGTTAAATAAATGGTTCTATTGAGTTTTACATTGGTATTCGGATCTGGATCTTGTTCAATTACAATACCTGCGGCCTGGTTGGGCTGGTAAACCGAATCTATTTGGTAGCGAAAGCCCTGCGACTCTAAAACTTGTATGGCACTCTCAATAGTTAAACCTTTTAATTTGGGTACGGCAACACCTTCGCCGTGGTGGGTGTAAAATCGTAAGCTATAAAAGGTAATGAGTAGGAAAGCAACAAGCACAGCTAAGGCCCAGTATAAATTAGTACGAAACGTTTTAGTGGTTAAATAGCCGAAGAAATTGCCCATTTGTTTTTGATTATACGCTAATTTGATTTCAAATTTAATCGAAAAATAAGGAAATAGGAAGTTTAATCTTGCTAAATAGCTTCGCAATTTTACCCTATATTTGAACATATGAAGAAAACCATTGCCCTTATTACTGGTGGATTTACTGGCGAAGCTGTTATTTCCTTAAAAAGTGCCGCTCAAATTGAGCAGAATTTAGATGCCGCTAAGTTTGAGGTTTACAAAATTATCATCAGCCCCGAATCGTGGTAT
>JBIIBV010000026.1:0-21206 GCA_044239195.1 Sphingobacteriaceae bacterium
CCCTATATTTGAACATATGAAGAAAACCATTGCCCTTATTACTGGTGGATTTACTGGCGAAGCTGTTATTTCCTTAAAAAGTGCCGCTCAAATTGAGCAGAATTTAGATGCCGCTAAGTTTGAGGTCTACAAAATTATCATCAGCCCTGAATCGTGGTATTATGAAGCCAATGGGCAAGCGGTTGAGGTTGATAAAAACGATTTCAGTTTGCTAATAGGTGGTAAAAAGGTTCTTTTTGATGCGGTATTTGTTGGTTTACACGGTTCGCCAGGTGAAGATGGTAAGTTGCAAGGCTATTTTGATATGTTGGAAATCCCTTACACCAGTTGCGACGCTCTTACCTCTGCTATTAGTATGAATAAGGGCTATACCAAAGCCATTGTAGCCGATATCCCTGATTTATATGTCGCTAAATCGTGCCAATTTTTTGCCGAAAAGGCAGAAAATGCGACCCTTATTGAGCAAAGCTTAATGTTACCTTATTTCGTAAAACCCAATAATGGTGGTAGTAGTATTGGTATGAGCAAGGTGAATGCTATTGCCGAATTGCCCAAGGCATTAACATCAGCTTTTAATGAAGATACACAAGTACTGGTAGAAGAGTTTATTAAAGGTAGAGAGTTTACCATTGGAGTGTATTTGGGTAAGAACGGTATTCAGGTGCTGCCTGCTACCGAAATTATTTCTTCAAAAGAATTTTTCGATTTTGAAGCCAAATATACGCCCGGCGTTTCTGAAGAAATTACCCCTGGCCGCATGACAGAAGAAGAAAAGGTTAGGGTAGAAGCTGTAGTTAGAACTGTCTATAATAAGCTAAACTGTAGGGGAGTAGTGCGTATCGATTATATTTTAGAAGAAGGCAGCGGAAATTTTTACTTCATAGAAATCAATACCGTGCCTGGCCAATCAGAAAATAGCATTATTCCGCAGCAGGTACGTGCCACCGGGCGGAGCGTGCAAGATTTTTATACGGAGTTGTTGGAGGTTATACTCTAATAAAAAAGCCTTAAATAGAGTATTTTTCTATCATTTCTTCGGTAATGCGCATGCCCGCACCCGTTTTGAGATCAATCATCACATAATCGAACCAGCCATCGCAGCTTATTTTGTTCGTTTTTTTGTTTACAATCTCAAATTTCACTTTACAACCTTTGTTGTTAATCGTTTCTATACCCGTTTTTACAGCGAATTCGTCGCCAAGGCCCAGTGGGCGCTTGTAGTCTACAAATGCGGTACGAACTACCCAACCATAGCCTTTTGACATAAATTCCTCCATGGACATGCCGTAAAAGCGTTCCATTTGATCGTAGCGGGCAGCCAATACATAATCAAAATAGGTGCTATTGTGCACGTGGTTAAACATGTCAATATCGTCGGGGCGTACTTTAAATTCGCTCGTAAAGCTGCTGTATGTAGGCTGTTCACTCATATAGCAAAGATGCTAAATATTTTATATCAACCAGATTTAAGCTAAAATTGCTTGTATAAACCAAAGCTAAACCCTACCTTTGCAGCAACTAATTAAATTTTTAACGCTTTAATATTATTCAAGAATGTATTTAAGTAACGAATTCAAAGCAAAAATTTTTGCTAAACACGGTAAAAGTGCCACCGATACAGGTACAGCTGAAGGTCAAGTAGCTTTATTTACTGCACGTATTGCGCACTTAACCGGTCATTTAAAAACCAACAAAAAAGATTTTTCTACGCAATTATCCTTACAAAAATTGGTAGGTAAGCGTAGAGCAATTTTGGCTTATTTATACAAAAAAGATATCAATAGGTATCGTGCCATTATTAAAGCATTGGAGTTAAGAGATATTATTAAGTAATTCTTAACCCTAAGCGAAAAGCCATCTCATTAGGGGGTGGCTTTTTTTGATTAGTAACAAACAAAAACTACATATCGCTATGCTCAAAAGAGGAAAAGTATAGCACAATTAAAACAACATGAATCCAATTAAAAAAACATTCGACATTGGCGACGGCCGCATGATCGAAATTGAAACTGGCAAATTAGCCAAACAAGCCGATGGTTCGGTAGTCGTAAAAATGGGCGATACCATGCTTTTAGCAACGGTAGTTTCGTCGCAAACTGCAAAAGAAGGGGTAGATTTCTTACCACTTTCTGTAGATTATCAAGAAAAATATGCCGCTACGGGCCGTATCCCAGGTGGTTTTTTACGCCGTGAGGCCCGTTTATCAGATTACGAGGTATTAATTTCTCGTTTGGTAGACCGTGCATTGCGTCCCATGTTCCCAGAAGATTATCACGCAGATACGCAAGTAATGATCTCTTTGATCTCTGCCGATAAAGATATTATGCCCGATGCCTTGGCTGGTTTAGCCGCATCAGCAGCCTTAGCCGTTTCAGATATTCCGTTTAACGGACCTATTTCTGAAGTACGTGTAGCTAAAATTGATGGCAAATTAGTGATTAACCCATTAATGAGCGATTTAGAGCGTGCAACCTTAGAATTTATTGTAGCCGGTTCATATAACGATATTGGCATGGTGGAAGGTGAGTGTAAAGAAATTTCTGAAGCCGAAATGGTAGAAGCCATTGAATTTGCCCACAAAGCCATTAAAATTCAGGTGCAAGCACAACGTGAATTAGCCGAAATGGTAGGTAAAACTACCAAGCGTGAATATTGCCACGAAAATAGCAACCCCGAATTACGCGAACGTGCTTTTGCCGATACTTACGATAAAGTATATGCCATAGCTAAATCAGCTTCTGCTAAAAACGAACGTTCAGAGAAATTTTCGGAGATTGAAAAAGCATTTATTGCTTCTTTAGGCGAAGGCTTAGACGATGTAACCAAGTTCTTGGCTAAAAAATACTTCCATGATGTACAATACGATGCCGTTCGTAACCTAGTGTTAGACGAAGGCATGCGTTTAGATGGTCGTGATTCACGTACCGTACGCCCAATTTGGAGCGAAGTAGGTTATTTACCTGCTGCCCACGGTTCGGCGGTGTTTACCCGTGGCGAAACCCAATCGTTAACCTCAGTAACCTTAGGGTCTAAATCTGACGAACAAATGATTGATGGAGCATTCATAAACGGATACAACAAATTCTTATTACACTATAATTTCCCTGGTTTCTCAACTGGTGAAGTTCGCCCAAATAGAGGTGCAGGACGTCGCGAAATTGGCCACGGTAATTTGGCTATGCGCTCCTTAAGACAAGTGCTACCCGAAGAAAATCCATA
This sequence comes from Sphingobacteriaceae bacterium, assembly GCA_044239195.1. Lineage (GTDB taxonomy): Bacteria > Bacteroidota > Bacteroidia > Sphingobacteriales > Sphingobacteriaceae > JAIPAN01. Next base: position 3,220 of record JBIIBV010000026.1, read on the forward strand.
TACTATCCGTATCGTTTCCGATATTTTAGAATCAAACGGATCATCGTCTATGGCAACCGTATGTGCTGGAACTCTAGCTCTTATGGATGCCGGTATTCCTATTAAAGCACCAGTTTCTGGCATTGCCATGGGTTTAATTACCGACGAAAAAACAGGTAAATATGCTATTTTGAGCGATATTTTAGGCGATGAAGATCACTTGGGAGATATGGACTTTAAAGTAACCGGTACCGAAAAAGGTATTGTTGCTTGTCAAATGGACTTAAAAATCAATGGTTTGAAATGGGAAGTATTATCTGCAGCTTTAGAACAAGCTAAAGAGGCCCGTTTACACATCTTAAACGAGATGAAGAAAACCATTGCTACCCCTCGTGAAGATTACAAACCACACGCACCACGTATTGTAACCCTTAAAATCGATAAAGAATTTATTGGAGCAGTAATTGGCCCAGGTGGTAAAATCATTCAAGAAATGCAACGCGAAACTGGTGCTAACATCTCTATTGAAGAAGTAGACAACCAAGGTATCGTAGAAATTTTTGCAGATAATAAAGCCGCTATTGATGCAGCCGTTGGCCGTATCAACGCCATTGCAGCGAAACCAGAAGTAGGTGCTACCTACGAAGGTAAAGTGAAAACCATCATGCCATTTGGTGCCTTTGTAGAAATTATGCCAGGTAAAGATGGTTTATTACACATTTCTGAAATTGATTGGAAACGTTACGAAACCATGGACGGCATTTTTAATGTAGGCGATATGGTTACCGTTAAATTGTTAGAAGTAGACAAACAAGGAAAACTGAAATTGTCTCGTAAAGCTTTATTGCCTCGTCCGCCAAAACCGGAAGAACAAGGAGCATAATTCTAAAATAAATACCTAAAGCCTCATCTGAAAAGATGGGGCTTTTTTTATAGCAGAATCCTTATATTTGATGCATGAAACACCTCATCGCTCCCTCGGTACTTTCGGCCGATTTTGCCAATTTGCAACGTGACGTAGAGATGCTAAACCGCAGCCAAGCCGATTGGCTCCATATTGATATTATGGACGGGGTGTTTGTGCCCAATATCTCTTTCGGTTTTCCGGTACTAAAAGCCATTGCCAAACATGCCAAAAAACCATTGGATGTACATTTAATGATTGTAGATCCGGATAGGTATTTAGCTGAATTTAAAGAAGCAGGAGCTGCTGTAATTACGGTACACTATGAAGCCTGTACCCACTTGCACCGCACCGTACAAGCCATTAAAGCATTGGGTTGTAAAGCAGGGGTGGCCATCAATCCACATACACCCGTTTCAGTTTTAGAAGATATTTTAGCCGACTTAGATTTGGTTTTAGTCATGTCGGTAAACCCCGGTTTTGGCGGACAAAAATTTATTGAGAACAGCGTTCAAAAAGTTCAAAAAATTAGAAAGATGGCTGCTACGCTAAACCCGCAGCTACTTATTGAAGTAGATGGAGGAGTGGGTTCAGGAAATATTGCCAAATTAGTTGCTGCCGGTGCCGATGTGTTGGTAGCAGGCAACGCCGTGTTTGCTGTAGAAAACCCGGAAGCAATGATACAAGAATTAAAAACGTTGTAAAACATTCAATCGTTTACACAAAAAATACTTATGAAATATAATTTTGGAGCAGGTCCCTGCATTTTACCCCAAGAAGTTTTTAAACAAGCCGCTCAAGCCGTATTGGAGTTTGATCATACGGGATTATCTATTTTAGAAATATCGCACCGCACGCCCGAGTTTGAAGCCGTGGTGGCCGAAACCGAACGCTTGGTTCGTACATTATTAAACGTGCCCGATGGCTATTCGGTAATTTTCTTGCAAGGTGGCGCTAGCTTACAATTTTCTATGGTACCAATGAATTTATTGGGCGATGGAAAAAAAGCAGCCTATACCGATACCGGCGTTTGGGCCAATAAAGCCATTAAAGAGGCCAAACTATTTGGGGAAATAAACGTAATAGCTTCTTCAAAAGATGCCAATTACACCTTTATTCCTAAAGACTACGAAATTCCAAAAGATGCAGCTTATTTTCACTGCACTTCTAACAATACCATTTACGGAACCGAAATGCATGCCTTCCCAAAATCACCCATTCCGGTGGTTTGCGACATGTCGTCTGATATTTTTAGCCGCGAAATAAATGTAGCTGATTTTGGTTTAATTTACGCCGGTGCACAAAAAAATATGGGGCCAGCAGGCGTAACCTTGGTAATTGTAAAAGACGAAATTTTAGGCAAAGTAGACCGTAAAATCCCATCAATGTTGGATTATAAAATTCACATAGATGGTGAATCTATGTACAATACGCCACCGGTATTTTCCATTTATGTATCGATGTTAAACCTGAAATGGTTAAAAGCCAAAGGAGGAGTAGCCGCCATTGCGCAAGAAAATTTAGCCAAAGCCCGTGCATTATACGCCGAAATTGATCGGAACCCGTTATTTAAAGGTACTTGTGCGGTTGAAGATCGCTCGAATATGAATATTTGCTTTGTGATGGAAAACCCAGAGCTAGAAAAAGACTTTTTAAAATTTGCCGAAGACCGCGACATTATAGGAATTAAAGGACACCGCAGTGTAGGGGGCTTCAGAGCTTCTATGTACAATGCATTGCCAATTTCTAGTGTCCACTTTTTGGTAGATGCTATGCAAGAATTTGCTGAAAAACACGCCTAACACACACTATGTATAAATTATTAGCCAACGATGGCATCGACCCTATAGGGAAAGCAATTTTAGAAAAAGCGGGTATTACAGTCGATACGCAAACTGTTCCGCAAGAACAATTAGCGGATGCTTTACAAAACTACGATGCCTTAACGGTGCGTAGTGCCACCAAGGTGCGCAAAGAATTAATAGACGCTTGTCCTAATTTAAAACTGATTGGTAGAGGCGGAGTGGGGATGGATAATATTGATGTGGATTATGCCCGAAATAAAGGCATAGCAGTGGTAAACACCCCGGCAGCATCTTCATTATCGGTTGCCGAATTGGTATTTGCTCATTTATTTACTGGCGTTCGATTTTTACAAGATGCCAATCGGGCTATGCCAAGCAAAGGTGCAAGCCAGTTTAACGATTTGAAGAAAGCTTATGCCAAAGGCATAGAATTGCGTCGAAAAACCATTGGTATTATAGGTTTTGGCCGAATAGGTAAAGAAACTGCTAAAATTGCCTTGGGTTTGGGTATGGATGTATTGGCCTATGATTTTTCACCTATACCAGAAACCTTACCACTTGTTTTTTCGGGCGGTATATCCGTGAATTTGCCAGTAAAAGGTGTTCCTTTAGAAACGCTTATTGCAGAATCAGATTTCATCAGCTTACACGTTCCATTTAGCGATAAACCTATTTTAGGAGCCGCCGAATTTACCAAGATGAAAAATGGTGCAGCTTTGGTAAACTGTTCTAGAGGTGGAACAATTGATGAAACAGCCCTTTTAGACGCACTAAACTCCGGTAAATTGGCTTTTGCTGGTTTAGATGTGTTTGATAACGAACCAACACCCCGTCAGGATTTGTTAAGCCATCCCAAAATTTCACTAAGCCCACATATTGGTGCTTCTACCAACGAAGCCCAAGAACGTATCGGCACCGAATTAGCTCAATTGATTATAGATCATTTCAACCAGTAATTAATCCACTATTCAATGCCTACCATCAAAGCATTTAAAGGAATTCATCCTAGCCAATCTTTGGTAGCGCAAGTGGTTATACCTGTAGAAAATTTGTTGTTGGCTGATGCCAAAACTATTCGCGATACCAATCCGTATTCATTTGTGAATATGTTGGTTCCTAAAGTTGAAAATCGCTTTTTAATGGGTTCTAAAACAGAATTGGCCTATAAAAAAATCAATGAAAATTTTGATGATTTTTTGGATAAGGGTATTCTAGAAAAAGACGATAATGAGGCTATTTTTGTATATCGGGTAAGTCATTATGGTTTTAGCCAAACCGGCTTCTGGACTTTAACTGCTATTGACGATTACCTGAATAATACCGTTAAAAAACACGAACTCACCCGGGCCGATAGGGAGCAAAATTTAGTTGATTATTTGCAACATACCGGCATGGATGCCAATCCGGTGCTCATTACGTATCCTGCTGATCACTTTCTAGCCGATATTTTAGCCAAGACTATAAAAACCAAGCCCTTTTTACAGTTTAGCCTAGATGCTGCTGAACACAGCATGTGGAGAATTACCGACGAAGAACTTTTAAAAAGCATCATTCATCGCTTTAAAACCCTTTCAGCAAGCTATATTGCCGATGGTCACCACCGAGCTGCTGCCGCATCTTCCTACGGCATTGAACGCAGAAAATACAATTTAAAACACCGCGGAAACGAGGAATATAACTTTTTCAGTTCGGTTTATATGGATGCCGCCCAATTGCATATTTTCGAATTTCACCGCTTGGTTAAAGATTTAGGTAAGCTGAACATTTCTCAATTTTTAGAAAAAATTTCAGAAAAATTTACGTGTACACTAGTACCGAACACCACCAAATATGCCCCAGCAAAACCACGTCATTTTGGTTTGTATATCGCCGGAAACTGGTATGAATTGGTAAGTAAAAAAACACTGAATGGGGAAAATCCGGTGGCTGATTTAGACGTTTCTATAGTACAAAGCGATATTTTAGATTCGATTTTACAAATTTCGGACCCAACAACCGATGCCCGTTTAAGTTTTGCAGGAGGTCTAACACCTATAGAAGACTTGGTTAAAAAAGTGGACGATGGGGTATTTGATATCTTGTTGACGCTCCATCCAACCAGTATAGATGAACTATTTACAGTTGCCGATGCCGGTGAAGTGATGCCACCCAAATCTACTTGGTTTGAACCTAAATTTCCTTCTGGTTTATTGGTGCATCAACTCAGCTAAACATTTTCTTTTTTTAGCTGTAGTTTGAGATATATAATTCCAAGTAAAATAGCTGCTAAAAGTGTCATCCACGAAATATATCGATCGATAAGAATATTGGTTTCGTTGCTAAATTGAACGAAAATTAATAACACAATTCCTAAACCCGCACACAAAAAAGGGAAGAGGCAAGCTCCAATAAACACGCAATTGGTTTTCATTTGTACTAACTTACTTTCGCAGGTGAGCAAAATGTGCCTAATAAATAAGCAGAATAATAAAATACCAAATAAACTGGCAGTTATAATGCACAATACTAAAGAGCCGAGGCCGCTAAAGGAAACATCCGACATAAAACAGTTTTTTACTGTTTAACGCCAATTTAGCTTTCAAATTGTAATTGGCTGAGGTAGCGGTACAATCCACCTTCTTGTTGCATCAATTCTTGGTGGGTTCCACTTTCTAAAATGTTGCCATTTTCTAACACCAAAATGCTGTCTGCTTCGCGAATGGTAGCTAAACGGTGAGCAATGATAATAGAGGTTCTGTTTTTCATCAACTCTTCTAAAGCTTCCTGCACCAAGCGTTCCGATTCTGAGTCGAGTGAGGAAGTTGCTTCATCCAAAATAAGGATGGCTGGGTCTTTTAATAAGGCTCTAGCAATGGCAATACGCTGGCGTTGTCCACCCGAAAGCTTCACTCCACGTTCGCCTACTAAGGTGTCGTAACCTTCGGGAAAACTAGTTATAAATTCGTGGGCATTGGCTCGTTTAGCCGCTTTAATTACTTCTTCCTTGCTTGCGCTAAGTTTGCCGTAGGATATGTTTTCTAAAATGCTGCCTCCAAATAACAATACATCTTGCGGCACTATAGCCACTTGATTACGAATATCTGTTAAGCTGAAATCGGTAGATGGTTTTTCATCGAATAAAATTTGCCCATCGTTAGCTTCGTAAAAACGCAAAATAAGAGAAGCTAAAGTCGATTTTCCAGCGCCACTTGGCCCTACAATGGCAATTTTTTGACCTGCTTGGGCACTAAAACTCAATTCTTTTAGAATAGGCATTTCAGGACGAGAAGGATAGGTAAAAGAGACCTTGTTGAAGCGTAAATCGCCTTTAATGACTTGTTTTACCTTATTTTCTTCGGTATTAATAGAAATCGCTTCATTTTCTTCATGCAAAATTTCCAATACCCGTTCGCTAGCACCCACTGCTTTTTGTACGTTGGCGTACAATTCGGGGAAACTACCCATGGCCGCACCGACAAAAATGGCGTACAAGATAAAAGTTGTTAAACTACCCACCGAAAGTTCACCGCCAGCAACCAATACCGAGCCGTACCAAATAACAGCAACTATAGCTCCGAATAAACAGAATATTATAAAAGATGCGAAGGCGCCACGATAGGTTGCTCCCTTTAGGGCAATTTTAACCACCTTTTTTAAATTAGTTTCGTAGCGGTTGGCCTCATACGCTTCATTTACAAAAGCTTTTACATTGGATATTCCTTGTAAGGTTTCTTGCACCACGGTATTCGATTCGGCTAATTGATCTTGAGCCGCTCTAGACACCTTTCTAATAAATCGACCAAATATTACTGCCGATATGACTAAAATGGGTAAAATGGTAAGATTGAGTAGCGTTAGTTTTGGCGACACAACAACTAACAGGGAAATTCCTCCTACAAGTAGTACAATTTGTCTAAAAAGTTCGGCTAGGGTAGTGGTTAGCGTATCTTGAATTTGCGATAAATCGGCTGATATACGGCTATTTAATTCGCCCACTCTGCGGTTAGCAAAGAAGTTCATAGGTAATGTAATGAGGCGAAAATAAGTATCTCTGCGGATATCGGCCAATGCTTTCTCGGCCACCTCAACAAATAAGCGGATTCTAAAAAATGATACAAACGATTGTACAAACAAGATGCAAAAACAAATAATACCAATGGTGTTGATGTCTGCCGGTATGAAGCTTAATTTTTGTTTACCCTGTGCGGCATCAATCATGGCGCCCAAAAGGGATGGAAAGGCTAACCCCGTTAAGCTAGAAAGTAATAAAAACAACATGCCAAAGGCAAACTTAACTCGATAGGGTTTTAAATAGCGAAGGAGTTCCGAAATGTTTCGAATACTTTGTTTGGTTATTTTGGTTTTTGGAAGTTCTTCGGCTTGTGTATTTCCGCTATTTAATGTCGATTTGGCCATTTTTATGCTAAGGAATTTAGGCCTAAAAATAGGCAAAAAAAGCCACTATATGCTATGTTGTAAACCTGTTTAGTTCAAGCTATTTTTTAATTAAAAAGCTTTTAAATACATCTAAAGATTGTTTAGGATCTTCTTCCATAGGGGTGTGGCCAAGATTTTTAAGTACCACAAGTGTGTCGTTGGGTAAATCTGCATGAAAGTTTTCGGCCACCGTAACTGGAATTAATAAATCTTTATCACCCCAAAGTATAAGGGTTGGGGTTTTTATGGTTTTAATTTGTAGGTAGGTTGAATCGTTTAGTACCGTTTTAAAGGTGGACATGCGCTCTATGAAAGCTTGACGATTTCCAGCCCGTAATGCCAAATTAAAGTAACGATCTACCAAGGCTGGATCCACTTTAGTTTTGTCGGCATATACGTTTTCAATGCTATTTTGAACAATAAATCGAGGAGTAACGTATTGAAAAAGATTTTTTAAAACAGGCGCTCCAGCTAATTGAAAGGCCACTGGTACCGATTTTGACTCCATCGGGTAGCCAGCTGCATCTATCAATACCAATTTTGAAACGGCTGTTGGATACCGAAGGGCATACCTCCAAGCAATGGCTCCACCGAGTGAATTACCGGCAATAATGCACTTTTTCACACCTAATTTTTCTAAAAAGTGGTGCATAAATTGTGCATAATATTCTGGAGAGTAGTCTCCAGAATTATTGGGCCCGGTAAGCCCATAAGCAGGTAAATCCATGCTGATAACCCGATGCGTTTGTTTTAATTGCTTAGCCCAAGCCTCCCAGGTATGTAAACTTGCAGCGGTGCCGTGTATCAAAACAATGGGGGTGGTGTCTGCCCGATTGCCTTCATCGCGGTAGTGTACCAATACATCGTTTACCTGCACAAATTTTGATGGGGCAGGAGCATAGGTTTCTTTTAATTCAGCTAGCGGAATATCGTTTTGCCAATATATTGCACAAAATGAGCTGAAAATTACTACTATGGATAATACTAAATACTTAACAAGTTTCATATCAGTTCAAGGTGTTTAAAGTCCAAGCTTGGGCTTTGTTGTTAAAAAGAGGCTTCACCTTCGACCAAATTTCTTTAAAAAGCTCCGATTGGCGGTAGCGTTCTAAATGTTCTTCACTTTGCCAATTACTTATTGTGAAATACGTATCGTTATCACTCGTGCTTTTAAAAATCTCAAAATGTATACAGCCGTCACTTTTTGCCAATACCTGCTTATTTTGAGTAAAAATTTCTAAAAATTCAGCAACCTTATCGGGCTTAAAATTTAGCATCACGATTCGGGTAATCATTTTGAGAATTCTATACGTACAATATCGCCCAAACCAAGGCCTAGCAAACCACTTGCATTTCCTTTATTAATGGCAATTTCTAAGTGGTTACTTATGCCAAATAAACAAAGTTTTTCTCCTTCCGGAACTTCGTTATAATGCCAACTGAGGGTGTTTATAAATTCGTTTCTACGGAAATATAAACTGAATTTCCGCTTTTTTTGGTACCTAGTAAAAATATCTTTGGTGATATTGGTAATTACATTTTGGAACGAATCGATATAAATAACAGCTCCCCGAATTACATCGTCATTAATAACCGGTTGTAGGGTAAGGCGTTGTTCTAATTGACTCATTGGCAAGCCAATGTCCGAGAGTTTACCACCACTTGCTAAATGGCAAGCAGCTTTTGAAAAAATATCTGAAAGTGGAAAATGCAGATAATTTAAATCTTGCATAATGTTAATTTCTACAATTTCCTCAGGCTCTGAATCGAAAAGAAGTGAAAAAATACCGTTATCAGAACCCACAAAATAATGCCCCTTGTAGCGCATGGCCAGGTAGCGGGTACGCTCGTGATATACGGAATCAATACCTATCAAGTGAACCGTTTCTTGAGGAAAATAATGAAAGGCATTTTTAAGTACAAAAGCGGCATGAGGTATGTTAAAAGCAGAAATATCGTGCGTTATATCTACAATATTAACGGTAGGTAATAGCGTTACAATGCTACCTTTTAGGGCTGCCTGGTAAAAATCTTTTGATCCCAGATCGGTAGTTAACGTAATTATTGCCATTAAAAAAAGATTCCTTTTTGTGGTTATATTTGCTAGCGGTAATCCGCATACAAATATTCAATTTTTTATCGCATAAAAAAACGTATTTTTAAAAGCAATTAGCAACCATTTTCACTTGAACGAATTTATCCAAACCCTAGAGCAAGTTAACCCCATATTGGTGTGGGGTGCAAACAACGAAAATTTTGAAGCCCTAAAAAAACAGTTCCCAAAACTAAAAATTGTGGCTAGAGGCACCGAAGTAAAGGTATTGGGCGATGAAACGGAATTACATCTTTTTCAAGCTAAATTTTCCGAGATTTTAAAACACATTGAACAATACCAATCACTCACAACCAACGATATACTTCATATTTTAGGGTCTCCTGAAAATTCGGCCGATGCCGAAAAATCAACCGAGAAAACAAATGGTTCGGAACCTATTGTATTTGGCCCCAATGGTATTGTAGTTAAAGCCCGAACTGCCAACCAGCGTCGCATGGTAGAGAGCATCGCCACAAACGATGTAATTTTTGCCATTGGCCCAGCCGGTACCGGCAAAACCTACACAGCTGTAGCATTAGCGGTTAGAGCACTCAAAAACAAAGAAATTAAGCGCATTATTTTAACCCGTCCGGCTGTAGAAGCAGGGGAAAATTTGGGTTTTTTACCTGGAGATTTAAAGGAGAAAATTGATCCATATTTAAGACCTTTATACGATGCGTTAGACGATATGATTCCGGCTGAAAAGCTAAAGTTGTATCTAGAAAACAGAACCATAGAAATTGCGCCATTGGCCTTTATGCGTGGTCGTACACTCGATAATTGTTTTGTAATTTTAGATGAAGCGCAAAATGCTACCGATATGCAGTTGAAAATGTTTTTAACTCGTATGGGGCCTACCGCTAAATTTATTGTTACTGGCGACGTTACCCAAATAGATTTACCTAAAATCCAGCAATCGGGTTTGCACACCGCTTTGCGCATTTTACCGGAAATAAAAGGTATAGATATTATTTATTTGAGTGGAGAAGATGTGGTGCGCCACAAATTAGTTAGACGCATTTTAGAAGCCTACGGCGATATTCAGAAATAAGCATGCAAGCAATAAAAGAAACCCATTTCCAATTTCCAGGGCAAACCGCTTTTTATAAAGGTAAGGTTAGAGATGTATACACCATTGCCAACAACTTGCTTGTAATGGTGGTTAGCGATCGTATTTCTGCCTTTGATGTAGTATTGCCCGAAGCAATTCCTTATAAAGGACAGGTTTTGAATCAAATTGCCTCTAAATTTTTAAAAGCTACCGAAGATATTTTACCCAATTGGGTTGTGGCTAGTCCCGACCCGATGGTAACTATTGGTAAAATGTGTAGCCCATTTAAGGTTGAAATGGTTATTAGAGGCTATTTAGCTGGCCATGCTTGGAGGGAATATGCGGCAGGCAAACGCAGTGTATGCGGCGTAACCTTGCCCGAAGGCTTAAAAGAGAATGATAAGCTTCCTGAGCCCATAATTACGCCAACTACCAAAGCAGCGGTTGGGCACGATGAAGATATTTCTCGTGAAGATATTTTAGCTCAAGGCATTGTATCGGAACCAGATTATAACCAATTAGAAAAGTATACTCGGGCCCTGTATCAACGTGGTACCGAAATAGCCAAGCAACGAGGTTTAATTTTAGTAGATACAAAATACGAATTTGGTAAAGATGCCGATGGTGTAATTACCTTAATTGATGAGATTCATACACCCGATTCATCGCGGTATTTTTATGACGATGGTTATGCCGAACGCCAAGCAGCTAATGAACCTCAGCGTCAACTCTCTAAAGAATTTGTTCGTAAATGGCTCATAGAGAACGGATTTCAAGGTAAAGAAGGACAACAAGTACCCCAAATGAGTACCGAATGGGTGAGTGCCATATCTGAACGCTATATTGAATTATTCGAGCAAATTACCGGCGATACCTTTCAGCGTTATGAAGGAAATGATGTTTCTGGCCGTATATCTGAAAATATTAAGTCTTGTTTAGCGCAATTAAGCGCATAAGCTAAAAGCATTACATCTTATACTATGAAATTTGAGCTTACTATTTTAGGAAGCAGTTCTGCTACACCCATTCATGGTAGAAATCCCAGCGCTCAACTACTCAACATAAACGAGAAAATGTACCTGATCGATTGTGGTGAAGGTACTCAACAGCAATTATTGCGCTTCGGATTAAAAGCAGCCAAAATAGACACCATATTTATTAGTCATTTGCATGGCGACCATTATTTAGGTCTCATGGGCTTATTATCTTCTATGCATTTAGTGGGCAGAACAAAAGCATTGACACTTTTTGGCCCTCCCGAACTAGATGAATTGCTTCAACTACATTTTAAGTATTCGGCTACCCTTTTGCGATTTCCACTTATTTTTAAATCCACACATAGTAATTCACCTGCAGTTATTTTTGAAAATTCGGATGTGGTAGTAGAAACAATAATCCTAAATCATCGTATTCACTGTACGGGATTTAAGTTTACAACAAAGCCCCCCTTGCCTACACTTAGAGAAGATAAGGTGATTGCCTTGGATATTCCTGTTGCGCACAGAGCCTTAATTAAAAAAGGCTTTCCATTTACCGACGCTTCGGGTGTGATACATACTGCCGATTCGCTTACTATACCGCCATCTCCACCTAAAAGCTATGCCTATTGCTCCGATACACTTTGCGATGGTTCTTACGCATCGCAATTAGAAGGGGTAGAGCTATTGTACCATGAGAGTACTTTTTTGCATGATATGCTCGATAGGGCAAATGAAACCTATCATACTACCGCATTACAGGCGGCTACATTAGCTACAAAAGTAGGGGTAAGGCGTTTGCTGATTGGACACTTTTCTGCCCGATACAAAGAATTGACACCGCTGCTTGAGGAAGCGCAATCGGTATTTAAGGCTACTCAATTGGCTATGGAAGGAGAAACCTTCTCCATTTAATTTCGATTATTTTTTTCCACCTCCAAATACAGAGAAGTGTACATAACGTTTCGGATTGGCTTTTAAATCAATCATCAACTTGTCTAAATTTTCGGCAGATTGTGCCAAATTATCGTATAATTTTTTGTCGTTTATCAACAAGCCAATACTGCCTTCTCCGGCATTTATTTTAGAAATCACTTGTTGTAAATCTTTTACAGCCTGGTTGGCATTTATAAGTGTTTGCCCGATATTGGCTTTGGCGGTTTGGTCGCTTATTTGCTCAAAATTGGCAACAATGGTGCTTATTTTCTGGTTGTTGTTTTTAAAATTCGCAGAAATAGATTCTAGATTTGATAAAATGCCCGATATTTTGGCAGTTTCAGAATCCATTAAGCCATCAACTTTTTTAGAAGTACGTTCTAAGTTCTCGAGCGTGTTGGCAATACTGGCAAAACTGCGGTCGAAGTTTTTCTGAAATTTAGGATTTAAGGTATTGTTAACCGATTCGAGAATAGAATCTAAACGGCTAGCAATTTGATCAGCTTTCTTTTGAATAGGTTTTACCTGATCCATAAATCCTTCCTGAATAAAAGCAGTTAAGGTGTCGCCATCGGCCGCATAGACTTTGCTGTTGCCTAATTCAAATACAATGGCTTTACCACCCAATAAATCGGTGCTTTCTAAACGGGCGGTGGTGTTTTTCGGAATGTTATAGCCTGGACTTATTTGAAATTCGGCAATAATTTTACCATCTGGTGCCAAAGTAAGTTTAGAAACACGTCCAATTTTAAAACCATTTACCAATACCGGTTTAGATTCTGTAAGTCCATCAATATTCGGATAAACGGCGTAAAACTCGTTTTCTCTCATAAACAAATCGGTGCCCCGTAAAAAGCTATAGCCCAATATTAAAACAGTGATGGCTACCGTAGCCAATATGCCTACTTTTGTTTCGTTAGATATTTTCAAAATAATTGTTTTAAGCGTATTAGTCTACTTCTAATTGTCTTTTATAGGTTTGAATGGCTTTAAATAAGCAATCCACAATTTCTTGCTGTCCAGTTTCAGAATTCATATAAGCCTCTTCTTCTGGGTTAGAAATGAAGCCAATTTCGGTTAATACAGCAGGCATACCTGCCCTGGCTAACACAGCTAAGCTTTTTTCCTTCACACCCCGATCAATACGGCCAGTTTTGGCATATTCATCTTGCATAAAAGTAGCCAATTTAATGCTCTGTTCTCTAAAACTATTTTTTAAGAAAGAGAACATGATGATACTTTCAGGATCTTTTGGATCATATCCTTCGTAATTGTCCTTATAATCTTTCTCGAGCAAAATAGAGGCATTTTCTCTAAGTGCAATGTCTTGTTCATCTAATCGCCCAAAACCAGAAACGAAAGTTTCTACCCCGCTAGTACTGGTACTTTGGGAGGTAACGGTAGTATAGGTGGGTACTCTTTTGCCTTTTTTATTCCGATGGTAACCCGTAATGACAGATTTTTTGTAAATCGGCATGGAATTGCAATGTATAGAAATGAATAAATCGGCTTTTACTCTATTTGCTAAACCAATGCGTTCATATAATGGAACAAAAACATCTGTAGTACGTGTATATACCACTTTAACGTCTTTAAGTTGTTCTTCTATGACTTTTCCTAGTCGTAAAGCGGTCATTAAGGCTACATCTTTTTCTTTAGAAATTGCCCCATGGGTAGCGCCATCTTGTCCACCATGCCCCGCATCTATTACAATTGTTTTTATGCGATAGGGCGTAATTGGCGAAGCTTTGCCACTAGAAATGAATGGAATAAGTAGTAAAACCGTTAAGAAAGCACAAATCGGTCTGATGAATGGGATAATTTTCATTAATTTTGATCGATTTTTTGAGTTGAACATTTACAAAAATAGTATTCATCGGCTAATTTGAAATTAAAAAGAGGTCTTTTTCTATTTATTCTATTCAATTGTTTCTTTTTAGGGGCAATGAGTAGACTCTTTGCGCAAAAAAAGCCAACTGCAAAATTCCCCACCGTTAAGGTAGATACCATCAAACAAAGAAATTCTAAATCGGCAAAACTAGATGCTGGTGTAAAGTATACGGCCGAAGATTCTATTCGATTTGATAAAAAAAATGGCATTGTTTACCTCTATGGCAAGGCTCGGGTAAATTACACCGATTTTGAGTTAGATGCAGATTTTATTCGTTTAGATCAAAAAAATAGTACTGTTTTTGCCAAAGGGGTATTTGATGTGAAAGCCAATCGGTATAGAGGGCGCCCAATATTAAAACAGGGAGCCGATCAACCCATTACTACAGATTCTCTATTGTTTAATATTTACACAAAAAAAGGTAAATCTTACGGTGTTTTTTCTGAAGTTGATGGGGGTTATTTGCAGGCAAAACAGTTCAAAAAAAATCAGTACGACGAAGGGTTTTTTAAAAACGGTATTTATAGTACCTGTAATTTAGATCATCCGCACTTTGGTATTTTTATTACCCGAGGCATTGTAACCGATAAACAAATTGTTACCGGACCCTCTTATCTCGAAATTGAAGATATCCCCATTCCGGTGGGTATTCCATTCGGTTTTTTCCCAAAAGCAAATCGAAGATCTTCAGGAATTTTGTTTCCAACTTTTGGTGAAGATGCAACCCGTGGTTTCTTTATGCGTGATTTTGGCTATTATATTGGCCTGAATGAATATTGGGATATGACCTTAAGAGCCAGTTTATATAGCCGAGGTTCTTATGATTTAAGTATGGCCGCTCGTTATCAAAAACGTTATAAATTCGATGGCAATCTGAATTTACGCTATTCATCTACCCGTACTGGTATTGAGGGAACCCCTGGTTATGAACCATTTAAAGATTTCAATATCCAGTGGAGTCATACACAGCGACCAGAAGCCAATCCAGGTACTACGTTTACTGCCTCGGTTAATGCGGGTACTTCTAGCTATTTTTCAAATACCGCAGCCGGTGGTACGTATAATTTCGATCAATTAACTCGAAATACACTCTCTTCCAATATCAGTTATGGAAAAACTTTTGGCAATGGCTTATTTAACTTTACATCAAGTTTAAGCCATAGGCAAGATATGCAACAAAAAACGGTGTTTTTAGAGTTGCCAACCTTCAGTTTAAACATGAGTACCATTAGCCCATTCGATTCTAAAACAAGAACCGGCGATCAAAAATGGTATCAGCGTATAAACTTAGGCTATAGTTTAAGAGGAACAAATACCTTAGATACCAAAGAAGATTTATTATTCAAATCGGGCGCACTAAAAAATCTGAGAAATGGTTTCCAGCACACGGTTCCTATTAGTTTTTCTCAAAACCTTTTTAAGTTTTTTAATTTAAATACAGGAGTAAGCTATACCGAAAATTGGTATACTAAAACTATTCGCAAGCAATGGTCTCCGGCAGAAAATAAAGTATTAATTGATACAGTTCCGGGTTTTAGTCGATCTTATGAATACAGCTTAAATTCTGGACTAACGACTAAATTTTATGGCCAAGTAAACTTTAAAAAAGGCCGTTTAATGGCACTTAGGCATGTGGTAACCCCATCTGTGAGTTTCAACTACCGCCCAGATTTTAGTGCTTCACATTTTGGCTATTACCAAGATGTGCAGAGTAATGCACAAGGCCAACTTACTCAATATTCGATATTTGAGCAGGGCATGTATGGCTACCCAGGCCGTGGCAAGGTGGCTGGTATTGGTTTTAGTATAGATAATAACATTGAGGCAAAAGTGAAGACCAAAAAAGATACCATTGGGAAGGGTGAGAAAATCCCGGTATTACAGGGACTTAGCTTTTCTGGTAATTACAATTTCGCGGTCGATTCCTTTAAATTATCTACCATTAATTTTTCGGGAAGAACCTCCTTACTCAAGCAAAAATTAGGTGTAGCTTTCTTTGGTATTCTAGATCCGTATCAATTAAATAGTGCTGGTGTACGCATCAATAAATACAGCATTTCTGAAGGTAAATTAGCCCGTTTATCTAATTTTGGCTTATCGCTCGATTTTAATTTAAACTCATCTGGCTTAAGTAAAAGTCATCCGAAGCCTCAAAAAAACACCTTGGCAGGCCTAACACCCCAACAAGACGAACAGTTAGCCCAAATTAACCGTAACTCTGAGGCTTTTGTAGATTTTAACATTCCGTGGACTTTCAGAGCATCTTATAGTTTTAACTATTCTAAAGTTGGTTTAATGTCTTATAAAACAAATACCTTTAATTTTAATGGCGATTTTAGTGTAACGCCAAAATGGAAACTTACCTATACGTCTGGTTACGATTTTCAACAGAAAAAAATAAGTTTAACTCAAGTTGGGATTTATAGAGACCTTCATTGTTGGGATTTGTCTTTTGGCTGGATTCCCTTCGGCACCTACAGAAGCTATACTGTTGATTTACGAGTAAAAGCTTCCATTCTACAAGATTTAAAACTTAGCAAACGACGCGATTACTACAACCAATTTTAACATGTTAGCAGAGATTATAACCATAGGCGATGAAATACTGATAGGGCAGATAGTGGATACCAATTCTGCTTGGATTGGTAATAAATTGAGCGAAATTGGCGTACGTGTACAACAAATTACATCCATATCCGATCAAAAGGAAGCCATTATGCAAGCTCTTACAGCTGCATCGAAACGTGCCGATATTGTGTTACTAACTGGTGGCCTGGGTCCAACCAAAGACGATATTACCAAGAAAACTTTAGCTGAATATTTTCAAGTTGGTTTTAAACAAGATGCAGAAACCCTTACCAGGGTTACTGAGTTCTTTAAAAAATTTAAAGCCCCTTTATTGCCTATAAATAAAGCACAGGCTGATGTGCCCGAGAATTGCACCGTATTACAAAATAAAAACGGCACCGCACCTGGCATGTGGTTTGAGCAAGACAAGTGCATCATCGTGTCCATGCCAGGTGTGCCATTTGAGATGAAATACCTGATGGAGGAAGAGATATTACCACGCATTCAACAAAAAGCCAATTTGCCGGTTATTGTGCATCATACGCTGTTAACGGCGGGCATTGGCGAATCCTTCCTTTCTGAACGTATTGCTGAGGTAGAAAACAACTTACCAAGCCACATTAGCTTAGCCTATTTGCCAAAATTGGGCCAAGTTCGTTTACGTTTAACAGCCTTGGGAGCAAATAAAAAAAGCTTAGAAGCCGAAGTACAAGACTATGCCAATCTAATTAAAAAGTTAATTGGGCCCTACTTTATTACCGATGCCGATTTGCCTTTTGAGAAGGTGATTTTAGATTTTATGGAAGCCCGTAACCTAAAACTAGTATTAGCAGAAAGTTGTACAGGTGGGTTTTTAGCGCATCAGTTTACCCAACATGCCGGCTGTAGTTCCGTTTTCGAAGGAAGTGCTGTTGCCTATTCCTACGATCTGAAAGAGCGTATGCTTGGTGTCAACCATCAAACCTTATTAACATATGGTGCCGTTAGTGCTGAGGTTGTGGAAGAAATGGCTAAAGGAGCTATAGCAAAATATCAAACAGACTATGCCGTTTCTATTAGCGGTATTGCAGGTCCGGGTGGTGGTATGCCAGAGAAGCCTGTGGGTACGGTATGGATTGCTGTTGCCAATAAAACTAAAGTACTAAGCCGCAGATTCGAATTTGGCTATAAACGCAAAGAAAATATTGAACGCTCGGCAGCAAATGCCTTGCTCATGCTGTATAAGTTACTAACAGAAGATTTTGCTTCATAAAAAAGGCTTATTTTTGCATCAAACCTCTTAAAACCTATGGCTGAATATCAGTTAACACTTCCTAAAATGGGCGAAAGCGTTGCCGAAGCTACCCTGATTAAATGGGTAAAAAA
>JBIIBV010000075.1:0-5668 GCA_044239195.1 Sphingobacteriaceae bacterium
TTGTATTTACCTCATAGAATTTGTTATCAGGGGCCATCCACTTAAAGCCTTTATGCCATTGGGCATTGGCTAAGTTCAGTGAACTCATAAAAAAGATAAAAAGTATAAATTTTGGCATAAAAGATATTTGTAGCTATAAAGATAACTTTTGGTTATAAAAACATATAGCAAAATGTGTTATAATGCGTGACATCACGCGATTCACATAAAATAATTAATAAACTATGTTGCACTTAGGTATATTTAAATATAATGAGCTTAATTAAAGCAGGGCCAAGGGAGTACTAGGAACCTGGTACTACTGAACAAAGCCTTTTAAGTATAAAAAAAAGTAATTATTATAATAACATGAAAAAGATTTTATTCTATACCATGCTAGTTTTAGCCATTAGCGCTTGTAAAAAATCTGACAGTTCGGACAGTAATGCATTTGCAGGCACCTGGACTGGCGCCTTTACGGGCAACGATAACGGAACCTGGACGGTTAGTATTAACAATAACGGAACGGTTAGCGGATCGGGTAGATCTACAGTGGCTAACTCCACCTTTACTATTAGTGGCAGAGTGAATAATGCGGGAAGCCTAATGGCTACTTTCGGCACCTCTTCATTAGATGGTACATTTAATGGCACCATGACAGGAAGAAACGCAACTGGAACTTGGTCTAATGGGACCTATCAAGGTCCGTGGTCGGGTACTAAACAATAAAAAAACCTTAAACTGGAGTCCAGAAACCAGTAAAAACGGGGCGCAACCGAAAAGCCTAATGAGTAGGAACAACCAAATTAAAAAAAATGAAAACAAAAATTACACTTTTAATTGCAGTAGCTTGTATGATTTCTACTGCATCATTCGCTCAAGCTAAATTTGGAGCAAACGCAGGTACCAACTTTTCTAATGTTAGATACCACGGTGCAGGCGAAACAAACGAAAGTACGTCTAAAGTTGGATTAAATTTTGGTCTATTTGCAGATTTTGAGATTTCTGACAAATTTTCTGTACAACCAGAATTGAATTTCTCACAATTAGGTGCAAAATGGTCAGAAGCTGGTTTTGGTGATTACACTGAAACGTTTAATACCATTGCTATTCCTTTATTGGCTAAGTTTCACATTGCGGATTTATCCTTAATGGCTGGACCACAACTAGCATTTGTAACTTCTGCTAATGCTAAAACAATGGAAGTTGGTGAGCCTGTAGTAAAAGAAAGTATTAAAAACTATTATAAAGGATCTATTTTTAGTCTTGCTTTTGGTGCAGAATATGGCATTGGAGATAAATTGGTAGCTGGTGCACGGTACCAAGCTGGATTATCAGACATAGAAAAAGTATCTGCAAATGGATACAAAACTACTTTAAGTGCATTTACCCTATCTATTGGTTATAAATTTAACTAAGTAAGCTTTAGGTATAAAAAAAAGCTCCCCGATTTTTCGGGGAGCTTTTTTTATCTTTCAACTTAGCTAGTTGCAATACAACACACTATGAAAAAAATACTATTTTTTGTATTAACACTATTGGTTATCCAATCGTGTAAAAAAAGTTCTTCTACTAACTCTGGTAACCTATTTTTAGAGATTACCGTAAATGGGCAAACGTATACAGAAGACTTAGCCGATATTGCGGGTACGGGTTTTAGTGCAGGAACAAGTTGTACCAATAAGCCGGGCTTTTTACAATTCAGTGGCATGATAGAAACGTCGCAAGTTTTCTTTGAGGCCTATTTCTTTCACCACGAAGACGAAGTAGATTTTGGGAGCCCCAGTAGTGCAAGCGCTAGGTTAGTGGACATTAAAAACCACTATTATAACTTCAATGGGGCCTGTAATAGTAATTTCGATCTGAATATTGATTTTGAAGACAAGCGCTTAAGCAACCTAACTTGCACGGTAGAAAGTACTGGTAAAACACATACTATTGAATCTATCACTTTAACAGAAACTACATCTACCGAAAAAGTATACACCATTACTGGTAGCTTTTCTTGCACCCTGCGTAATAGTAATAACGTGGCCTTCCCATTAACAGGTAAATATCGCACTAGAGTGCGTACCTTACGTTAAAAAATAGTATGAAAAAAATTATATACCCTAGCCTATTCCTTAGCATATGCCTATTCAGTTTGTTTGGGTGTAAAAAAGAAAACTCGGCAAGCCCTAAGAAGTTTGATGATTACTGTATATTAGAACATTATACGGGTATAAGAGATACTTTTAAATATAAAGCCCCCGCCTCCATGTCTCTAGAATTTAACAGTTTTAAAAGTAGTGTGAGTGGTAATTATGGTGGGAGGTATGTGAAGATATTCAGTTTATTTAAAGGAGCATTTTCTGATAACTTTGAGCTGACACTTGCCAAACCCGATGATGCCATAACTATTGGCCAAGTTTATCGAAACAATACGCCCAATCAAATACTCACTTCCTTTACCAAGGTGACTTCACCTAACTTAATCTCTACCACAGCAAGTATTACAGATATTCAATTTACTGAATATAAGCCTGGCGAAAGAATTACGGGGAACTTTAAAGCCTACGCCAATGGTGGGGTACTTTGGTATAAAGGAGAATTTAGTTTTAATCCATCCCATTAAATTACCCTTCCAACCAATTCAGCATTATGCTTTCGCCATCGGGGGTTAATACACTTTCGGGGTGAAACTGTAGCCCGTAAATTGGATGGCTTGCATGCTGAAATGCCATGATGTTTCCGGCTGCATCGGTGGCGGTAATGTGTAATTCTTTTGGGAAATCTTGCGGGCTTAGTACCCAACTGTGGTAGCGCCCTACCGGAAATGTTTCGGGTAGGTTTTTAAATAGTGGGGAGGGCGTGGCGGTTTTACGAATGGGTGTTGCCACACCATGAGCCACCTCCGCTAAATTAAGCAGCTTGGCGCCAAACACCTGGCCAATGGCCTGATGACCCAAACAAACGCCTAGTATTGGTTTCTTATCGGCATAGGTTTGTATAATAGGTAACAACAAGCCGGCATCGGCGGGTAAGCCCGGCCCTGGTGATAGCAAAATACGATCGTAGGCGGCTACTTCTTCTATACTGATTTCATCGTTACGGCGAACGCTTACTTCATATTTTTCGCCTAGTTGCTGTATGAGGTGAACCAGGTTGTAGGTAAAGGAATCGTAATTGTCTACTAGCAGAATTTTCATGTGCGGGGCTATGCAAAGATGCTGCTCTGTATTTGCATATGCAAGTGGGTACAAAAGCTAAAAAAAATCCCTCCCCTATTTTCGGGGAAGGATTTCTTTACCTAGGTAAATATAGCCAGGTGACGGTGTTTACCACCAACCTCTAACATTATAAACAACGGTTTTTGGTTGTCCTTTACCGTAGGCTACGCCAATATCTCTGTAGGCTTTTATTCTTTCACTTTCTTGAGCTTGCTCTTTTAATTTAAAATTCCATTCGCGACTGTCAAGCTGTTTAACTCGTGTAGCAATTTTGGTTGAGAGCACCTTTACTTCAGCAAAACAAGCCGCACTTGGTTCTATTGTTGCAAGAATCTCAGCCGCTTGATTTCCTGCATCCACAGTTTGATTAGCCGCCCAAAGGTTTGTAGCCTCTGTTAATTTCATTTTACACTCTCTATCAATTTGTTGTTTGAAAATTGGGGCAACAGCATCCATAGATTTATCGTAGCACGTTTTACAAACTTCAGGAACGGTAGTTAATTTATAAATGGCTTCCTCAAATTTTTTCTGACTGGCAAGTGTTTGGGCTTCTTTAATAATAAAATCACATTTGCTATTGTAGTATTCTATGATTTTAGTTTTTCCCGTTTCAATAAACGATTGATATTTTGGGTCGGTAGTTTTTAAACTTTTAAGTGCAGAAATGTAGGCTTTAGTGTCACTTTCGCCAATGCCTTTTAGCTGAGTAGAAACACTTGCAAATTTAGTTCCATCAATACCATCGCCAATGTATAACGTAACATCTAATACATAGGCTTGTAATGGAGGAGCAGTGGCGGTTAGCTCTTTAGAAATTACGTTGATGTTGGCAGTAATAATAAATCTTTCATTATCCGCATTTCCGCCTAAGCCATTTTGAACTACAATTTGGCTTAGTTTATTGGCCAAACTGCTACGAGCAGCTTCGGGCATTTGATCTATTTGTTGGGGAACGAATGCAGCCAATGAAATTCTAGCGGCATCATCAGTTTTACCTAGCGTATTTTGCGCATAGCTGTGGCAAGTTAATGCCAAACCTATACATAAAGCTATTATTGATTTCATGATTTTATGTGTTTTAAAAATTAATATTATTGACTTTTGCCACCAATTACCAACACTGCTTTACCGGTACCAACAGGATAAGAAGAACAAGGTAGCTGATACGTTTTTCTCATGTATTTTCTGAGTTTTGTACCAAAATCATCGGCACTAAATGCATTCCCTTCTTCATCTCTTAATGGAATTCGTACACCTGTCATTTTCATTAACGTTGGTGTTTTTGGGCCTAATGTAAACGCCCCATTAACCGTATTGGCCTTCATCCATTTCTTTATATCGTCCGACAATTCATCGCCATCATCGTTAATTTCACTATTCATTTTCTTTGGAGAGTTTTCAAAAACTTGAATTTCAAGAATAATTTCTCTGCCCTTGGCTACCATATCATCAAAATAGGTCATTAATTGCGCATTGAAATTATCTACGTGCGATAAAACAGCTGTTTCTAACATTACTCCTAATGATGCGCCAATTAATTCATTGCCCGTTCCGTCTGCTGCACCTGCAGGTTTGTTTGTACCTGCATCAACCGCTTTCATAGAGAAATAGACTGATTTTTTGGGGCCCAGGGTGTTTACTTTCCAAGAAACGTATAAAACTAGGTCTGGCCGGGCGGCATTTAATAATTTATCTTTAAGACTAACTTCCACGCTATTGCCATCTTCGCTTGTTTCCATACTTTTGATGGCTTCTGCATCTTGAAGGGATTTGAGTGTTTGCGATAGGTTTTCCAACGGATAGCCTCTGTCTAACATCATTTTCTCAATCTTGGTAATTACCTGACCGAGTTCTTCATTTAACAGTGCTTTTGTATAATCGGGCACCATGGTTTTTACACCTTGGTTGTCTACTTCTTTTAAATATCCGTTTGCATTCAGCCAAACATCATCGGGAAACACCATGATAGAGGGTTTATTTACAGCTTGTGAAAAAGCTAAGGGTGTTGCTGCAAATGTAACTAGTGCAACCAGAATAATTTTTTGTACTATTTTTTTCATTTTCCTTTCGTATTAATTAGTTAAAATTCCATCTGCAATCATTTGTTTTTTTAGTTCGCTTTTCTTTACTCTAATTATCATGCCGAACATAACATTGCCATTACTAGCTTTTGCTGATTCTTTTTTTCCAAATGTTTCATCTTTATTAGAGATAAACTTTGTGTAATCACCGCCGTCTTTAAAAAAGTTATTAAAATAATCGGCTTTACTAGCACGAATATTAGGCATATTAAAGATAGGGCGTGTATCGCAATCGGGCTTTCCATTTCTAACGTTAACAAATAAAACAGCATTTACTGCGTCTTTTTTGGCCTGTTCTATGGCGTCTGCTCTATTTTTTCCTTTGCCCCATGTTTTTAGTGTAATACTTCCATCGAGTTCCATACCCATGCACTCTATTTCATGAGGATAGTTTCCGGA
>JBIIBV010000076.1:0-5628 GCA_044239195.1 Sphingobacteriaceae bacterium
TGCTGTTTTTGAAAAATGTATCAATTTCTGCTAAAGAAAATGCATTTAAACAGTTCTTGGCGGTTAAGCCACCTTTACGTCCTACCAAAACGCCGTAGTGCATGTCTAAAAATCCCTCGGTTCGGTGTGCATCGGGGTTAATGGCTAGTAAAACGCCTTTCTCTAGCGCATATTGGTGCCAACGCCAATCTAAATCGAGGCGTAAGGGGTTGGCATTAATTTCGATGACAACGTTGTTGGCTGCACAGGCATCAATTACCTTTTCATGATTGATAGGGTAGGCGCTGCGACTTAATAATAAGCGACCTGTTGGGTGACCTAAAATAGTGGTGTATGGATTTTCGATGGCTTTTATGAGTCGTTCGGTGGCTTTATCCTCTGTCATCTTTAAAACCGAGTGTACCGATGCTACCACAAAATCGAAGCTTGCTAGTACTTCATCGGCGTAATCGAGGCTTCCATCGTATAAAATATCAGATTCTATGCCCTTAAATATTTTAAATGGCGCCAATTTTTGGTTGAGGGCGTCAATTTCGCGGTGTTGGGCGGCTACCCTCATTTCATTCAATCCATTGGCGTAAAAGGCCGATTTGGAGTGGTCGCAAATGCCTAAATAATCTAGTTTTAGTTCATTTTTGCAGTACAGCGCCATTTCTTCGAGGGTATTTACGCCATCGCTCCAGGTACTGTGGTTGTGTAAACTACCTTTTAAATCAGTTAACTCAATAAGTTTGGGTAATTCCTTTTTACCCGCCCAATCTACTTCGTTTTGGCCTTCTCTTAGTTCTGGTTCTATATAATCAAGACCGGCTAATGAATAAATTTCTGCCTCGGTTTTGCCCGAAAGGGATATGTTGCTTAGATTTTTTTGCAACTGAGCCACATGCTCGGCATTTCCGGTGGTGCGGAGGAGTGTCCAACCAAAATCTTCAGAATTGCAGCACTGAAATTGAATATTCAGTCCTTCTTCAGTTTTAAATTGTAGTTTTTCGTCTACTTGTTCGCCAAATGGGTGGCTTCGTAATTTATCTTCGGAAGTACCAATTACTACAACTAGTTGATCTATAATTTCCATTCTACGACGGTAATCGCCACTTAAACTAAGGGGAGTGTTGGGAAAAGCCTGTTTTAGTTTTTGTAAAAAGTCTTCGGCAAAGGCTTCTACCTTGGCATAAAGCCAACGGCCATTGTTGGCCATCTTAAACTCTATGAGCTTGATGATATCTTGTTGGGTTTTTAAGCCAAAACCTTTGGCCTCAATTAAGCGGTTTTCATTGCAAGCATAATACAATTCGCCTACACTTTCTATTTCCAGCTCTTTCCAAATGGTGGCTACTTTTTTTGGACCAATGCCCTTAATTTGCATAATTTCTAGCACTCCTTGAGGCGTTTTGCTCAACAATTCGTCTAGTTCGGTAATATGTTGGGTGGTAAGTAGCTCATGTATTTTAGTGGCAATGCTTTTTCCAATACCGTCTATCACACTTAGTTCGGCCTCGGTTTTGCTGTTTAACGCAAAAGGTAATTTATCTACTTTAAATGCGGCATTGGCCATGGAACGTACCTTAAACGGATTTTCATCGTGGAGGTCTAATAATTGACTAAATAAACGTAGGGTACGGGCAATGGTTTTGTTTTCCATGGTAGTCAAAAATAAAAAAGTCCCGGCATACCTACCGGGACTTTAGGAATTATTTTTTCTTAGAACTTATTTTATAAGTACTTCGTAAGGCATTCTGGTTTGTATGCCGGTAGTTTTAAGAACCGATTGCATTTTTTGGTAATAGTTGTAGTTTTCGCCTAGTTCTTGTTTGGTGAAATAGGTACGTACTTTATCTGCAGAATCGTCAAATAATTCTTTTAACGGATCTTTTTGAGAAGGGTAGTCTACCAATTTGTATTCTTTTAGTCCTGCTTTTTTCGCTGCAGATTTTATAGCATCGTCTATATTTCCTAAACGGTCTACTAAACCAATTTTAATAGCTTCGGCACCTGTCCAAACACGTCCTTGGCCAATGTTATCTATAAATTCGGGTGTTTTATGACGGCCATTGGCTACTTTTTGGGTAAAGGTTTTGTAAATGTTGTTTACTTCGGCTTGTAATAGCAAACGCTCGTCATCGCTAAGCGGACGGGTTATAGAAATTTCAGAAAATTTGCCAGTCTTTACCTCGTCAAAAGTGATGCCTAATTTATTATTAAAGAATTTTTTCATGTTCGGAATAATGGCAAATACGCCAATAGAGCCAGTAATGGTATTGGGTTGCGCAAAAATAGAGTCGGCCGCACATGCAATGTAATACCCACCCGAAGCTGCCACATCGCCCATAGAAACAATTACCGGTTTTACTTTTTTGGTTAATTCTACTTCTCTCCAAATTACATCAGAAGCTAAAGAACTCCCACCCGGTGAGTTTATACGAAGTACAAGTGCTTTTACTTTATCATCTAACCGAGCGGTTCTAATGGCTCTAGAAATATTTTCAGACCCCATTGTTTCGTCGTCGCCTTCGCCACTTACAATTTCGCCAACGGCATACACCACAGCAATTCTATCTGCACTGGCTTTGCTTATTTCTTTTGTTTGTGGGCTATAATCGCTAATGGAAACAGAACGAAGTTCCTTTTTTTGTGCAATGCCACATAAAGATTTGAGCTCTGTAAGGACTTCATCTTTGTATTTTATACCATCTACTAAGCGAAATTTAACCGCATCATTTGCTGTTTGCACCGCAGCCGTATTGGCAATAGCTCGTAAAGTATCTACAGATATTTTACGATTGATAGCGATGTTTGTTAAAAAATGCGTGTACATAGAACCTAAGAACGAAGTAATTTGTTCGCGGTTTGGCTTGCTTATTTTATCTAAAATATAAGGTTCTACGGCACTTTTAAATGTCCCAACTTTAATTACTTGGGCTTCAATGTCTAATTTTTCGAGGGCACCTTTAAAGAACATAATTTCGGTGCTAAAGCCTTTAAAATCTACCATACCTTCCGGATTCACGTATATTTTATCGGCAACAGAAGCCAAATAATAAGCCCCTTTGGTATACACTTCGCTGTAGGCTAAAATAAATTTCCCCGATTTTTTAAAGTCGAGTAGTGCATTGCGTATCTCTTCAATACTGGCAAAACCACCTTGAATGGCAGAAACATCTACATAAATACCTTTAATTCTAGAGTCGGTTTTTGCTTCTTTAATGTGAGCTAAAATATCTTTTAAACCGAGATTATTTTCAGTTTCAAAGCCTCCAAAATCTAAATTTTGAAACGGGTTTTTAGATGTTCGTTCGCTGATTGGATAATTTAAACTAAGGTGTAACACAGTATTATCCTCAATTGTTGCCTTTGATTCGTTTGAAGCAGTGCTAACAATGCCAATAATAAGGAGTATACCCAGTACAAACATGACGAACAAACTAAGTAGTACGCCTATCATGGATGCAAATACGAACTTGAAGAATTCTTTCATTTTTGGAGCTATTTTAAATATCTATGCACTATGTAATTATAAAGATGATCAATCTCTATATTTGTTACAAATTATCTCAAAAAACAGATGGCTGATGTGTATTTATTATTGGGTAGTAATATGGGAAATTCCATTCAATTCCTTGCAAATGCCCGTACGCACATTGAAAATGAATTAGGCGTCATCTTAGTTAGTTCTTCAATATACCAAACGGCCGCTTGGGGTAAAACAGATCAGCCTGACTTTATGAATCAGGTGGTGAAAGTAACCTGCCATTTAGCTCCTGAAGAAGTTTTGCAAACAATTTTAGCCATTGAAAATAAACTGGGTAGGGAACGTGCAGAAAAGTGGGCGGCTAGAACCATTGATATTGATATTTTGTTCTATGATTTAATGATTATTAATCATGATAATTTAGTAATTCCGCACCCCTTTTTACAGGAAAGGGCTTTTGCTTTGGCTCCATTAGCTGAATTGGCACCAAATTTGGAACATCCTATTCTGAAAAAAACTATTACTACACTTTTAGCCAATCTAGCTAGTGATTTATCTGTTCGGAAACTAGCCAATTAATTATGGAAAAAGAATCACCTAAATTTAACAAGCACAGCCTTAGCTTAGCCTATTTGCAAGATATTGCTGATGGCAACGCCGAGTTTATGATTGAAATGATGGATATCTTTCTGAAACAAACGCCAGAATATTTAGCAGAAATAGACCAAGCCTTACTTGTGGAGGATTGGCGAACTGTGGCAGAAATTTCCCATAAAATACGACCAACATTTGCGTTTATTGGTGCCGATGATACAAAAGATGAAATGGCTAAGATTGAAACCATTGCCCGATCGGGTAGAGACTTGGAACAAATTGCTCCACTATTTAAACAGGTGCAAGCAGCCAGTACTACTTTATTTGAAAAATTGCTCCTCTTGCGAAAAGAATTGGCCGATTTAAACGGCCTTTAGCGTGTATTCGTAGCTTTCCATAATGAGGTTAGCTAGTAATTTTTTGCAAGCTTCTTCTACTTTATCTTTTGCAACAGCTTCACTTGGGGCATCAATTTCTAATTGAATGTGTTTGCCAATACGCACTTGCTGTATTTCACCTAAACCCATGTTTTTAAAGCTACCACTTACCGCTTTACCTTGAGGGTCAAGAATTTCTTTGAGGGGCATTACATTAATTTGTGCAGTGAATTTCATTTTTTTAACTGGGTTTGAATCATGGATAAAAGTATGTATACCCCAATTATAAAGGGTACAGCCGCAAATTTAAGCAATAAGAATAGTATTAACGATAGGAAGATTAATCCAAATTTGAATTCGTTACCTTTAATACTCCACTGTTTAAATTTAAGCGAAAATAGGGTAATTTCTGAAACCAAAAGTGCACTCATTAGCACACAGAAAATGGCTAAAACGTGGGGCTGTTTAATTACGGCACCAATCCCTAGTTCATCAGAAGCAATAATAAGTGGAAATGAACCCAACAGCAAGGCATTGGCCGGTGTAGGCAATCCTATAAAGTTTTCTGCTTGTCGGGTATCTACATTAAACTTAGCCAAACGCAATGCTGAAAAAATAGCAATGGAGAAAGCTAGGTAAGGCAACCAGAAAATTTCTGTACCACTTTGTTTAACTAATTGAAACACAATTACCGAAGGCAATACGCCAAAACTAACCACATCGGCTAAAGAATCTAATTCTTTACCAATTTCGCTGTAGGCTATTAATAAACGTGCAAGCATGCCGTCTAAAAAATCGAAAAGGGCACTCACTGCAATGGCATAGGCCGCCCAGTCTAAGTGTTGCTCAAAAGCCCAAACCAGGCCCATACAGCCCGAAAACAGGTTTAAGCAGGTGATGGTATTTGGAATGTGTTTTTTCATGAAAAACTTAGGAATTCATTGACACCAAAAACTCTTCGTTAGATCGGGTACCTTTCATTTGCGCTTGTAAAAACTGCATGGCCTCCTGAGAGTTCATATCGGCCAAGTGATTACGTAAAATCCAGATGCGTTGTAAGGTATCTTTATCTAGCAATAAATCGTCTCTACGAGTGCTCGAAGCAGTTAAATCAATAGCAGGGAAAATACGTTTGTTAGATAATTTACGATCTAATTGCAATTCCATGTTACCGGTTCCTTTAAATTC
>JBIIBV010000027.1:0-20830 GCA_044239195.1 Sphingobacteriaceae bacterium
CACCGCAAATATTTACAAGTACTATGCTCAAAAAAGCATATCAACAAGAGTTTAGAACTTCCTTTACCGACGATGCTTCGGTAGTGGAACATGCTGGAGTGGCCATACACTTGGTAGAAGGCGACCCAAAAAACATAAAAATTACCTACCCCGAAGACTTGGCACTGGCTGAAGTATTCTTAAAAAGGGTTTAAATAAAAAAGCCCTCCC
Organism: Sphingobacteriaceae bacterium; assembly: GCA_044239195.1. Classification (GTDB taxonomy): domain Bacteria; phylum Bacteroidota; class Bacteroidia; order Sphingobacteriales; family Sphingobacteriaceae; genus JAIPAN01. Next base: position 211 of record JBIIBV010000027.1, read on the forward strand.
GAATTCCGGGAGGGCTTTTTACTAATATTCGTCTTCGTTAAAGAAAAAATCGTCTTTGGTTGGATAATCGGGCCAAATTTCTTCAATATTTTCATAAGGCTCACCATCATCTTCCAATGCTTGTAAATTCTCGATTACTTCAACTGGCGCACCAGAACGAATGGCATAATCAATTAATTCGTCTTTGGTAGCCGGCCAAGGGGCATCCTCTAAATGTGAGGCTAATTCTAAGGTCCAATACATAGGCTTTACAATTGTTTTATTTTTCGCAAAAATAGAATAATCTAGTACAGTTTATAAAGAAGTTTTACACATTCGGTTAAATACGTGGAATCCACTTATTTTCTTCAATTTGATTATCGAAACACAATTTCCTGGATAGCACAAACAAATAATCGCTCAATCTGTTTAAATACACCATTACTTTTTCGTCTACAAAACTGTCTTCGCTCAAATGCACGCAAATACGTTCGGCACGGCGGCATACACAACGAGCAAGGTGACAAAAAGATACCGCATTAGAACCGCCTGGCAAGATAAAATGGCGCAACTCGGGTAAATCGGCTGTCATGGTATCTATTTCTTTTTCCAATAATTCTATATCTTCTTGATGCAAATCAGGAATTTTCATTTTTGATTTCTCCGGATCGGAAGCCAAAGCTGAACCAATGGTAAACAAGCGATCTTGAATTTCTTTCAATAAATTTTGTTGATGCTCAGACACCTGCTGATCGCGAATTAAACCAATATACGAGTTGAGTTCATCAACCGTACCATAGCTTTCTATGCGCAAATGGTGTTTAGGAACACGGGTACCACCAATTAATGATGTTTGACCTTGATCGCCTGTTTTAGTGTAAATTTTCATAGCTCCGAAGTAACGAAATTTTAAGCAAACCTTGGTGTAGTTTTTTATTAAATAAAAGTAAATTTTTTCACACTATAAAAAGTACGATAAGACAATTACAGCGAAAATTAGAATGGGTGTTTTTATGCGGGTAAAGGAGAGCAATACGAATGTCCCAAACACCAGACAAAGAGATTGCCATTGGAAGCTTTGCGCACGAAACATGAAAATTACCGCCGCTATTAAGAAGCCTACAGAAACTGCGTTAATTCCTGAAAGAGAATGTTTAATTCGACCTATTTTCTTTAAATCGGCCCAAAATGGAACGATAAATAAGATGAGTATTAATCCGGGTAAATTGATGCCTAAAACCGCAATAAAGCTACCTCCTATTTGTCCCCATAAACCATAGCCGGCATTTTTTAAGGTAATTGCTCCTAGAAAAGAAGTAAATGAAAATGTAGGGCCGGGTAATGCTTGCTGCAAGGCAAAGCCCGATAAAAATTCGGACGAACTTAGATAGTGTTTCATCTCCACAAATTCGGTAAACATAAAGGGCACCAATACTTGCCCACCACCAAATACTAAAATGCCGTTTCGGTAAAAATTTTCGAACAACCTAATGGGTAAACTAAAAGGAGAATTACGGTTAATTAATGCCCCCAAGGCTGCGAAAATTAATAAAATACCCACAAAATATAGCACTTTTCGGGTATTGATATTTGAAAAAAGTGTGGTGCGAAGCTGCGTTTCATCGGCCGAACTTTCTAATGCAGAACTCACAATACCCCCCAGTAAAATAAGAATGGGGAATACGTAGGTATTGTTTAAAATGAGGGTAGTTATAGCCGCACCAACAGCCAAATATATACTAACATCCGATTTGAAAATTTTTTTACCCAATTGAAAAGCCGCAAAAGCTACAATACCAATGGCTACAGGCTGTAATAAGGTAAAAGTATGCTCAAACTGTGCTTTACTGCTGTATAAACTAAGGCTGATGGCTGCAAAACACATGATGGCCGCCGATGGTAAAACCCAAATAAGAAAAGTAAGTATAGCTAACCAAAAACCACCAACCTTGTACGCCATACCCACCAAAGTTTGAGTAGATGCCGGCCCGGGAAGAATTTGGGTTAAAGCATTTAATTCTAAAAGCTCTTCTTCTGAAATATATCGACGTTTTTGCACAAAATCGCGAAGCATGATGCCTATATGGGCTTGTGCGCCACCAAATGCCGTAAAAGTATATACCACTAGGTCACGTAAAAAAAGGATATGGCGTTTAGTTAAGGACATGCTTAATCGTCTTCATAATCTATACCCATGGCCGATTGGTACACGGCTTGTAACTCTGAACGAGCATGTGCGTTTTGTTGGTTAGTGGCCACTTCTATTCCGTTTTTATAGGTAGTTATTGCTTCTTCTTTACGGCCCAATGTTTCGTATAATTTACCCAAATGATAATAGGTACCTACATAATCCGGGTGTTTCAAAATCAAGTCTTCAAAATAAGTTAGCGCTAAAGCCCGCTCACCCAACACCACATATTCGGTAGCCAATGCATAGTTTAAAAATGGATCATTGGGTTCGTTTTCTAAAAATTCCAGTAAACGACTTATTCGGGTATTGGACATATCTTTATATCTGATTTTTAACTAAATTTGAAAAAAAATAACCTATGAAAATTCTTGTTTGCATCAGTAATGTACCAGACACTACAACAAAAATAACCTTTAACAGCGATAATACCGAATTCAATGCTTCGGGCGTACAATTTATATTAAACCCCTACGATGAGATTGCGCTTTCTAAAGCCATTGATTTATGCGAAGGCGGTAAAGGTACCATTACGGTAATACATGTAGGTGAAGCCAGCACAGAGCCAACCATTCGTAAAGCCTTGGCCATTGGTGCCGATGATGCCGTTCGTATTGATGCCGCCCCTAGCGATGCATACTTTGTGGCCTGCCAAATTGCAGCATATGCTAAAGACAAAAATTTTGACATGATTTTAACCGGACGTGAGTCTATTGATTATAACGGTGCTCAGGTAGCCGCCATGCTTGGCGAATTCTTAGATCTTCCATCTATATCTATTATTAAAAAATTAGATTTAAACGGCAATAAAGCAACTTTAAGCCGCGAAATTGAAGGTGGAAAAGAAGTAATTGAAGTAGATGGCCCCTTTATTGCCAGCTGTGCAGAAGGTGTTGCCGAATGGAAAATACCAAACATGCGTGGCATCATGTCGGCAAGAACCAAACCGCTTGAGGTTTTAGCCGCCCAAAGCCTTGAAACGCTAAGTGTGGTCGAAAAATTTGAAACCCCTACCCCACGTGGTGCCGTAAAAATGGTTGATGCAGCCAATGTGGCTCAACTGGTAGATTTATTACACAACGAAGCAAAAGTTATTTAATTCATAAAAATTCTCACATTCCCTATAATCGGGACTTAATACCTACCATATGTCAGTTTTAGTATATGTAGAACATGCAGAAGGCAAATTCAAAAAATCAACATTTGAAGTAGTATCTTATGCAAAAGCCATTGCCCAACAGTTAAACACCAACCTTGTTGCCTTAGCCATTGGGAACCTATCTGCCGAGCAGTTAAGTAGTTTAGGCACCTATGGCGGACAAAAAGTATTGCATGTAAACGATGTACAACTAGGCACTTTCAATGCACAAGCTTATACCAGTATTTTAAGCGATGCCGCACAAAAAGAAGGAGCTACCGTAGTGGTTTTAGCCAATTCGTTTAGCGGAAAAGGCTTGGCTCCACGTTTAGCCGTACGCTTAAAGGCCGGTTTAGCAAGTGGAGTGGTTGCCTTACCAACTATACAAGGTGCTAGCCTTTCTGTAAAAAGATCCGCTTATTCTGGTAAAGCATTTGCCCATGTAAAACTTAGTGGTGCCATCAATGTATTGGCCCTTAATGCCAATGCGTATCCAGTAAGCGAACAGCCGGTAAGCGCCGAAGTTGTTAGTTTAGCATCTAGCGCCAAACCCACCGATTTTAAAACGAGCGTAAAAGAAATTGTACGAGCAAGCGATAAAATATCTCTTCCGGAGGCCGATTTAGTGGTTTCTGCAGGTAGAGGAATGAAAGGCCCAGAAAATTGGCACCTTATAGAAGAGTTAGCAGAAAGTTTAGGAGCAGCCACAGCTTGTTCTAAACCTGTTTCTGATGCTGGTTGGAGACCACACGAAGAACACGTAGGTCAAACTGGTATTTCGGTGAGCCCTAACTTATACATTGCCGTTGGTATTTCCGGAGCCATTCAGCATTTAGCCGGTGTAAGTTCATCAAAAACCATTGTGGTAATTAATAAAGACCCAGAGGCACCGTTCTTTAAGGTAGCCGATTATGGTATTGTAGGCGATGCGATGGAAGTAGTACCACAATTAACTGCAGCCATGAAAGCCTATTCCCAAAACGGATAAGTTAATTTCTATGGAAAAAGTAAGGCTAGATATTGTTGGACTTTCCTACAGCCAAACACAGTCTGGTTCTTGCGCCTTGGTTTTGGGTGAAGTAAATGGCCGACGACGTTTGCCCATTGTAATTGGTGGTTTTGAGGCACAAGCCATTTCTATTGAAATAGAGAAGATGACGCCAACACGACCCCTCACCCACGATTTATTTAAAACCTTTGCCGAATGTTATGGCATAAGCCTGCAAGAAGTAATTATTTACAACTTGGTGGGTAGTATATTTTATGCCAAGCTTATTTGTTTCGATGGTAAGAAAACCACCGAAATTGATTGCCGCACTTCCGATGCCGTTGCCTTAGCTGTACGCTTCGAATGCCCCATTTATACCTATGAGTTTATTTTAGCTTCTGCGGGTACCATAACCGAGGGTAATGAATCTACCCATCTAGAAGATTTATCAACCGAAATACAAAGCACCTTGCTGCAACCTGCAACCGCTAACTTAACCAAGCTAAGTACCGAGGAACTCCAAAAAAATCTTGAAAAAGCTTTGGCACAAGAAGCCTACGAAAAAGCGGCTACTATCCGCGACGAACTCGATAAACGGAAATTGTCTTAATTATCCACATTCCAATTTTATCTACATTATTTCGAGTTTCATTTTCTTATTTCTATTTTTCAAGTCTAAACCTAATTTATACCTAAAAAAATGGAAAGATTTACCGGACTTATTGGCATTGTAGTCATTTTTGCAATTGCCTTTCTCTTATCCAATAACCGCAAAGCCATTAATTACCGTTTGGTAGTTACCGGACTCATTGTTCAAATTGTATTGGCTTTATTTATTTTAAAAGTTCCGGTTGGTAAAGAAATATTTTCTTGGCTAGGGGCTGCGGTTACCAAAGTACTCGATTTTTCGCAAGCGGGAGCCAATTTTGTTTTTGGTGGCTTGGTAAACAAAGAGCTCATGGATAAAGCATTTGGTCCAGGAAACGATTTTATTTTCTTCTTTAAAATTATTCCTACCATCATTTTTGTGGCGGTTTTAGTGAGTGTGGCGTATTATTTAGGCATCATGCAGCGCATTGTAAAAGGCATTGCCTATGTGGTGTATAAAGTAATGGGCGTTTCGGGTTCTGAGGCTCTTTCTAACGTGGCTAGTGCCTTTGTAGGCCAAGTAGAAGCACAAATTATGATTAAACCTTATTTAAAAGGCATGACCATGTCGGAATTATTAGCCTCTATGACAGGTAGTATGGCCTGTATTGCCGGCGGTGTAATGGCCGTATACATTGCCTTGGGTGTACCTGCCGAGTATTTAATTGCGGCTAGTTTAATGGCTGCACCGGGTGCTTTGGTTATTTCTAAGATTGTTTGGCCCGAAACGGAAGTATCTGAAACTCAGGGTAACGTATCTTTAGAAGTTAAGAAAACCAATGCCAATTTGGTAGATGCCATTTCTCACGGTGCTAGCGATGGTTTAAAAGTAGGTTTAAATGTAATTGCCATGCTTATTGGCTTTATTGCCATTATAGCGTTGCTAGATTATGTTTTGGGTAAAATTGGAGCAGGATTAGGTCATTTAGGCTTAACACTAGCATTTATGGGTATTGATATTAACACCTTAAGCTTGAATCAGATTTTAGGTAGCTTATTCTCTTTATTTGCTTGGGTAATGGGTGTACCAGGAAAAGATATTCAGGTAGCTGGTTCTTTAATGGGCACCAAAATGGTTATTAACGAATTTGTAGCCTATTTAGACTTGGCGAAGATTAAAGAAACCTTAGATCCTAAAACCTTAATCATTACCAGTTTTGCACTTTGTGGCTTTGCTAACTTCAGCTCCATTGCCATTCAAGTGGGTGGTATTGGCGAATTGGCACCAGAACGCAGAACAGATTTGGCTAAATTAGGTGTTAAGGCCTTAATCTGCGGTACGCTGGCTTCTTACTTATCCGCTACTATAGCCGGTATATTATACTAAAATAGAATACTCTTTAAACGAAGAAGCCCCAGTTGCATTTGCAACAGGGGCTTCTTTCATTAACAACAAATACAAATTATCTGCTTGCCATAGGTTTGTAAGTACGGTTCACCTCTCCTACGTACACTTGGCGTGGACGGCCGATTGGTTCTTTGTTTTCGTGCATTTCTTTCCACTGTGCAATCCATCCTGGTAAGCGGCCTAGTGCAAACAATACGGTGAACATATCGGTTGGAAAGCCTAAGGCTCTGTAGATAATACCTGAGTAGAAATCGACATTGGGATATAATTTGCGCTCTATAAAGTAAGGATCGCTTAAGGCTGCTTCTTCCAATTTTTTGGCAATGGCCAATATAGGATCGTTTACGCCTAATTTAGCCAATACATCGTCGCAGGCTTTTTTAATAATTTTAGCACGTGGATCGAAGTTTTTATATACGCGGTGTCCGAAGCCCATTAAACGGAAGGGATCTTCTTTATCTTTAGCTTTGTTAATCCATTTTTCGGTATCGCCGCCATCGTTTTTAATTTTTTCGAGCATTTCTATTACCGATTGGTTGGCACCACCGTGTAGTGGGCCCCATAAGGCAGAAATACCGGCAGAAACCGAGGCGTATAAATTACAATCTGATGAACCTACCATACGCACGGTAGATGTTGAACAGTTTTGTTCGTGATCGGCGTGAAGCATTAACAATACGTTCATAGCTTCTACCACAACCGGGTCTATGATTACGTCTTCGGTACGTTGACCAAAAGTCATGTTTAAGAAATTAGACACATAGTCTAATTTGTTCTGCGGATATAAAACCGGATGACCCAATGATTTCTTGTAAATCCAAGATACAATGGTGGACATTTTGGCTAATAGTTTGGTAATGGTTAGGTTTAGTTCTTCTGGCGATTGGTGTGAATCTAAAGATTCTGGGTAAAAAGACGATAAAGAACATATTAATGAAGAAAGCTGCCCCATGGGGTGCGATTTTGATGGGAAACCATCGAAAAACTTCTTCATATCTTCATGCACCAAGGTGTGTCGAGAAATTTGAAACTGAAAATCTGCTAATTGTTTGTTTGTAGGCAAATCACCATAAATTAACAAATAGGCTACTTCTATGAAACTCGATTTTTGAGCCAATTCTTCAATGGCATAGCCACGGTATTTAAGTATACCATTTTCTCCATCTAAATAGGTGATGGCACTTTTGGTTACGCCCGTATTTTTATAGCCCAAATCGAGGGTAATTAAGCCAGATTGATCGCGAAGCTTGGAGATATCGATGGCGCTTTCTTGTTCTGTTCCGGTAATAACCGGCAACTCAATCGTTTGGTTGTTAAAATGTAGTGTAGCAGTGGTTGACATAGGTTGTATAATTGATACACAAAACTAATGATTTACGCTTATTTTGAAAGGATAATGCGTAAAAGCTTTGTAATAATTTTAAAAAATCTACTTAAACGTTTTCTTTACCTCTCCACAGTTCAACATCTCATCGCCATAATAGGGGTTGCGCACTTCTTGCTCGACTGCTAACCAATAACCTCCGTTGCCTTCATTGGCCATGGGGCAAAACTGCAGGTAAAAAGATCCTTTTAGTAGGCTTGTTTTACTGAATTGGGTAATAAGCTCGTTGCTCAGGTTGGTAAAGGTGCTGCGTTGTTTGGCTAGATCGTTTGTTTTAGCAATAGAGTCGCTCATTAAAACACTTTTAGCAAAAGCCGGGCTAGCTTTTAAAGAAGTAGTTAAGGTAGTGGCTTCTTTTTGCGCATTGGAGGCATTGGAGGCCACTAAAGCATCTTTTAACCTAAAATACTGCTTCAATACTTCATCTTGTTGGGTATCTTGTAGTTGGATGGAATCTGTTGTTGATTGAACAACTGCTTGTTCGCTGGTGCTTGATTTTGGAGCGGATTGGGTGCAGGCAATTAGTGCGCTTAAGATGCCAATTGCTGCTACATTTTTTAATAAGCTATTCATGGTGAGGGCTATAGGTGTTTTATGACTCAAAAATACAGTTTATTTCACGGATGCCCTATGGGGGACTTAAAATAAATATGCTAAAAAAAATTGAATCGGGGTTTGCAGTTTCCCTGCGGATTTGTACTTTTGCGGTGGAGAGTTGGCAGAGTGGTCGATTGCGGCAGTCTTGAAAACTGTTGACCTGTGAAAGGGTCCGCGGGTTCGAATCCCCCACTCTCCGCCAAAACGAGTAAAAGCCAACCTAAACGGGTTGGCTTTTCTGCTATATTAAAACCCCTTTTCTAATTTATTTTTTTCAAAAGCAATCATTACAAATTATTATACCTACCTTGCGACTTAATTAATTTAATAATATAATGCAAAAAGAAGGTACAGTAAAGTTTTTTAATGAAACTAAAGGATTCGGATTTATCGTTCCAGAATCAGGCGAAGGTGACATTTTTGTTCACTCTACAGGTTTAATTGATCAAATTCGTGAAAACGATCGTGTTCAGTACGAAGAAGAGAATGGCAAAAAAGGCCTTAACGCAGTAAATGTGAAAGTTATTAGCTAATACTAACAATACATTTCAAAAAAAGCCTCCCGGAGTAATTCAGGAGGCTTTTTTTATACTCAGCCTTTGCGGCCTTTCATTCTAATCCGTATTTTTGTACAAGGTGGCAGCAAGCAAATGAAACAAAAACAATCCATCAAAAACTTTTTATACAGCCATAATTTTTCCGATGGACTAAAGATTAGTATTGGAGTATTGCTCCCTGCCCTTATTTTTGCACATTTCAACCAGTTCTCTACTGGCATCATCATTTCACTAGGTGCACTTTGTGTAAGTATTGTAGACAATCCGGGACCTTTTTCTCATAAACGGAACGGAATGGCTTATGCCAACTTATTGATCTTTTTAACTTCCATGCTTACTGGACTGCTGAGCCATTACCCCCTACTCTTAGGACTAGAAATCGCAGTACTGTGCTTTAGCTTTTCGATGTTTAACGTGTGGGGCAACCGGGCATCGACCATTGGAACGGCTGCACTTATTATTATGGTACTCAGTTTAGATGAGCAAAAAACCCTCGAGCAAAGTACGACTCACTCCTTGTATGTACTTTTGGGTGGTTTGTGGTATATGGGCTTTAGCTTATCCATCATGCATATTCGGCCCTATCGCTTGGCGCAACAAGCCTTAGGCGAATGTATTTCCGAAATTTCTAACTATATCCGCCTAAAAGCGGCATTTTATCAGCCTAAAACTTCTTTAGCGCTGAATTACCGAAAACTACTCGACCAACAGGTAGTGGTACACGAAAAACAAGATGGTGTGCGGGCTTTGCTTTTTCACAAGCGAATGATAAAAGACCCCAACCCCTATGGGCGTCAGCTTATTATGATGTTGGTAGATATGATTGATTTATTTGAAGAATCTACCGCAACCTTATACGATTATAAAGAACTTAGAGCTACCTATGGTGGCACAAAGGCTTTAAAGGCCATCCAGAAAACCCTGCATTGCATTAGCAATGAGTTAGATTTATTGGCCTCACAACTAACCGCCGATGAAGAGGTACGCCCATCCAAAGATTTTTTAAAAGAATTAAACCACTTAAAAGCTGCCATTGATGAAGTAGAAACCAATTACCGCTTACCCAATTTGGTACTCAAAAAAATTCTCATCAATATCCGAAACATGGTTCGCAGAACCGAAAAAGTGTTTAGCTACGCTACAGATGGAGGGGTTAATGAAGGTATTCGGAGTCAGAAAGACCTACCAAAATTTGTTAGCCATCAAGAAATAGACTTTAAACTGTTTAGAGAAAACCTCAGCTTTCATTCTACCACCTTTAGATATGCCGTAAGAATGGCTATTGTTTGCCTTTTAGGCTTTGTCGTTTCGCATTTATTTACACTGGGGCACCACAGTTATTGGATTTTACTAACCATTATTGTGATTCTGAAACCTAGTTTCAGCCTTACTAAACAACGAAACTATGAACGGATTATAGGAACCGTTATTGGTGGCTTAATTGGGGTAGCCATTCTTATTTTTGTGAAAGACGAAACTCCTCGATTTATCTTTTTATTGGGATTTATGGTGGGAGCATATAGCTTTCAGCGGGTAAATTATAAACTGAGCGTACTCTTTCTAACCCCCTATTTACTCATATTGTTTAGCTTTTTAGGTGCCAACAATATTACTATAGCTAAAGAACGCATAGTTGATACCCTGGTTGGCTCCCTAATTGCCTTTGCGGCTAGTTACTTTATTTTTCCGAGTTGGGAATCTAAGCAACTCAAACTAGCCATGAAAGAAGCAGCTATTGCCAATTATAATTATCTTATTAAGTTGGCCGAAGGTTTATTGGGCCAACCTTTAGAACTTACCGATTACAAGCTCATTCGCAAGGAAGTGTATGTACGTACAGCTAACTTAAATAGTGCTTTCCAACGCATGCTCTCAGAACCTAAAAGCAGGCAAAAAAACAGTAAGGAAATCCATAAATTTGCGGTTTTGAACCATATGCTCTCTTCCTACATTGCCAATTTGGTGCGTGTAGCCCAACAAGAAAAAACGGCAAAATACAATCCGGTTTCTGTTAAATTGGTGCGCAAAGCCTTGCATCATTTAAGGCATACCATAAACGAATTAGCGCCTGGTACCACAAATTTGGCTTCCATAAGCTACCCCGAGTTAGCAGAAAACCTTGAAGCGAAAGATACCCGTGATTTTAATGCTGATTTATTAGCTGAACAATTGCAATTGGTTTATCGGCTTACAAAAGATATTCGAAAATTGGCCGAGAGCCTAGAAAACGATTAAACCTAGCTTTTAGCTGCTTCCTTGAGCAATTTACGAGACAAATCGTGGCCTAAATAACCATCAATAATTCCGTGCACCAAGTACAACAAAGGCGTCATTAAAACAGCTACAACAAACTTATAGGTGTAATTTACTAAACCTATAGCTGCCACCATTTGCCACGACCAATTGTATTGTGGGTTTAGGTAAAACGCAATAAAAATAACCACAAAACTATCTACACATTGCGATACCAGCGTGGAACCTGTAGCCCGTAACCACAAAGCCCGCTCTCCCGTAAAATTTTTAATTTTATGAAAAATTACCACATCGGCAATCTGACCAATTAAGAAAGCCGTAATTGAACCCACAATAATCCACATTCCCTGTCCAAAAATTGCTGTAAATGCTGCATCCATGTTTACTTCCTGCGTACCCACTTTTTGATTAATCCAAAAATCGGCCGGCACCAATTTAATAGCCAAGCCTACAGCTAGAAAAGCAAATGCAATTAAAACGGAGGTTAAAATGGACAAAAAACGCACCTGCTTTAAGCCAAAGTACTCGTTTATAATATCTGTAAAAATGAAAACCAATGGCCAGGTTAATACCCCAGCCGACATGTTAAAAGACAAATTTTGAACGCCCAAAAGATTTAAATCGAACTTTTTAAAGCCTAAAGATTGTTCAACTGAGAAAATTTTAACCCCAATAAACTCTGAGAGCAGGGCATTCACAATAAAAAAGCTGCATAGTATAAGCAACAATCTACTTTCTTTGGTTTTAAAAGTCATAGCTAAAGTTTATAGATTAAAAGTAGCCCTTTTTCACTAAAATCTTATATTTATATTTAATTGTACAACTAAATGTGTGTTTCAACTCCATGCTACATTGCAGGGAGTAGCACATACAAGTAGATACAGGTAAGCGTTACCTATTTTTAGCTATGGATTCACTAAAAATTACCACTTTTCAGGCCTATTTATTCTGGGAAAACTGCGAAAAAAACTTGCAGAACCTAGCATTAAGGCTATCGGCTATTCGTGAAAAAACAGATTTAATTGTGTTACCAGAAATGTTTAACACCGGTTTTTCAATGAATACCGAAAAACTAGCCGAAGAAATGGGTGGCACCACCATGCAGTGGATGCAACAACAAGCCCGAAAATACGAAGCCGTAGTAACGGGAAGTTTAATTATTAAAGAAAACGATTGCTTTTACAACCGCTTAATTTGGATGCGCCCCGATGGCAGCTTTGAACACTACGATAAACGTCACTTGTTTAGCTTAGCCAACGAAGACGATCAATTTACTCCAGGAAATCGTAAGTTTTACATCGATTTACATGGATGGAAAATTTGCCCGGCTATTTGCTACGACCTACGTTTCCCCGTTTGGCTGCGAAACGATGCCGAAAATCCATATGATGTTCTTCTACTTATAGCCAGTTGGCCCGATAAACGTTCCTTACACTGGCGTACCCTAATTCCAGCCAGGGCCATCGAAAACCAAAGCTATGTAGTAGCTGTAAACCGGGTTGGACACGACGGAAATGAGGTGTTTCACTCTGGAGGCTCTATGTGTATTGCACCAAATGGCAGTGTAGTGTACTATAAACCAAACGACGAAGACCTTTATACCTTTACCATACACAAAGAAGAAATTCTAAAAACACGTCGCATATTTCCGTTTTTAGCTGATGGCGACGATTTCAACCTATCTATTTAAGCCATACTATGAAACGAATGTTGGGCCTCTTGGCTTTTTTAGTACTTACACAAACAAGCCTTGCACAGAAAAAAACCGATTATAGCCGTTGGGTAAACCCTTTTATCGGGACTGGTGGCCATGGCCACACCTACCCAGGCCCAACCCTACCCTTTGGCATGGTGCAACTAAGTCCCGACACCCGATTAACGGGTTGGGATGGCTGTTCGGGCTACCATTACAGCGATTCGGTGGTGTATGGTTTTTCGCACACCCACCTAAGCGGTACGGGCGTTGCCGATTATGGCGATATTTTATTTATGCCAACCACAGGCACACCAAAATTTAAAAACAACGAATATTCCTCTCGTTTTCAAAAAAAGAACGAAAAAGCCAGTGCAGGTTATTACGAAACCTTTTTAGATACCTACCAAATTGGCGTAAAACTGACCAGCACCTTACGTGCGGGCTTACACCAATACGAATTTCCTAAAACAGCTGAGGCCAACATCATTATCGATTTACAACACCGCGACGAAGTACTAGAATCGTGGATTGAGGTGGTAAATGATCACGAAATTAGAGGATTTAGACGTTCCAACGCTTGGGCAAGCAACCAACCCATTTACTTTTATGCCAAATTTAACAAGCCCTTTAAAAGCTATGGCATTGCCCTAAACGATTTGCTGCAACCGGGTATTAAAAAAGGATCTGGGAAGAACGTGAAGATGTACATTCAGTTTAATAATCCGGGCAAAGTACTGGCTAAAGTAGGTATATCGGCAGTAAGTGCCGAGGGCGCCTTGCAAAACCTAAACGCCGAAATACCTGATTTCAATTTCAAGAAAACAGAAAATCAAGCCAAAGCTGCTTGGAACAAAGAATTAAGCAAAATTGACGTAGAAAGTACCGATAAAAACAAATTAAGCATTTTTTATACCGCCCTATACCATTGCTTTAGCAGCCCCAACCTATTTATGGATGTAGATGGTAAATACTTTGGTACCGATAAAAAGGTTCACCAAGCCGAAGGCTTTGACAACTACACCGTGTTTTCACTTTGGGACACCTACCGCACGGAACACCCTCTTCTGAGTATTATTGATAGAAAACGTACCACCGATTTCATAAACACTTTCCTCAATCAGTATAAAAATGGTGGTTTATTACCCATTTGGGAACTAGCCGGAAATGAAACCTATTGCATGATTGGTAATCATTCCATTCCTGTAATTCTAGATGCCTATCGCAAAGGAATTACCGGATTTGATGCCAATTTAGCTTTCGAAGCTATGAAATCGGCCGTAAATAGAAACCAATTTGGATTGGATTCTTACCGCAACAACGGATTGGTACTAGCCGATGATGAACACGAATCGGTATCGAAAACACTAGAATATGCCTATGACGATTGGTGTGTAGCCCAATTCGCCAAACTGCTAAACAAACCTGCCGAATACAACGAATTTATTCGCCGAGCTCAATATTGGAAAAACGTATTCGACTCGGAAAGTGGCTTTATGAAAGCCCGTAGCAACGGAAATTGGTGGAAACCCTTCGACCCTACCGAGGTAAATAACAACTTTACCGAAGCCAATAGCTGGCAATACACATTCTATGTTCCGCAAGATGTAGAAAGTCTTATAAAAGCTTACGGAGGCACAAATGCCTTCCAGGAAAAATTAGACGAGTTATTTAGTACCACAGAGGGTTTATCGGGTCGCGGACAAGTAGATATTACCGGCTTAATTGGTCAATATGCCCACGGAAATGAGCCCAGCCATCATATGGCTTATTTGTATAATTTCACCAATACGCCCGATAAAACAGCCTTTTACATTCAAAAAATACGCCAAGAATTGTACAAAAATACACCCGATGGTCTATCGGGCAATGAAGATTGCGGGCAAATGTCGGCATGGTTGGTTATGAGTGCCCTGGGGTTTTACCCACTCAACCCAGCTAGCAACCAATACACTTTTGGCACCCCATGGTTCAAAAAAGCAAGCATTCATCTCGAAAACGGAAAATCAGTCGAAATAACTGCTCCCGATTATAGCAACGAGAGCTATTACTTACAAGCCATCAGTTTAAATGGCAAAGCCTTTAATCAGTCTTATATCAATTTTGATGATTTTAAAGACGGAGCTGCATTAAACTTTGTTACCGGGAAACTACCTGCCGAAACCTATACACAAAGTCTTAAAAAACCAGAATCGAGCATAAATGACGAGCAAATTGTATCCAATCCAATTATCGAATCTGCGGGGCCTACCTTTGCAGATAAGTTAAGCGTGTCTATTAAAAATACGCAAAGCGAAGCCAGCATCTATTACACAAACGATGGCAGTACGCCCACACTCCAAAGCAAAGTGTATGAAGGTGCACTCACCTTAACAGAGAGTGGAAGCATTACCGCTAGCTCCTACGCTAATGGGCAATGGAGTTTTCCAACTACTGCCCATTTTTTTAAAATTCCGGGCGATAAAAAGATAAAAATTAGTGCACCCACCATGAAATCGTACACTGCAGGTGGTGAACAAGGGCTGGTTGATGGCATTCGGGGGAAGGCAAATTTTAGATTAGGAAACCTATGGCAGGGTTACCAAAGCACCGATTTTGAGGCCATTGTGGAATTAGATAAAATCAAAAAAGTAAGCAGTATTTCCACCGGCTTTATGCAGGATACCCGTTCTTGGATCATTTTTCCCACCCAGGTAAGCTACTGGGGTTCTACCGATGGCATTAACTATCAGCATTTAGGCGACGTGAAAAACAGCATAGCAGCCGATAACTATGAAGTATTAATTAAAGAGTTCGAATTGCCTGTATCGCAAACACTTAAATACATTAAAGTGCTGGCCAAAAATTACGGGGCTTTACCCACTTGGCACTTGGGTTATGGTGAAGGCGGCGATGCCATTTTATTTATAGATGAAATCAGTGTGAGGTAGTGTTTTTAGGATAATTTAACAGTCTAAACATCCCATAAACAACAGATTTTACACATCTTTGCTTAAGCAAAACTATATGTTTAAAGAAATACACAACCAAAAACTTCGCTATACCCTCATTGGAGTTTATTTTATCGTTTTATTTTTCTGTGCGCTAGAGCTCAATTTTTTGTGGATGTTTGGCTATTCGCCAAACCGCAAAGACATAAAAACACCCAACCTGCAATTGGTTTCGGAGGTATTTACCAGCGATGATAAACTCATTGGACGCTATTATCGTGAAAATAGAATTCCAGTTACCTATAAAGAGATTGCCCCGAGCGTTGTAGATGCCTTAATTGCCACCGAAGATATTCGTTTTTACGAGCACTCGGGCATTGATGTGCAATCCCTAATTTCGAGTACCATTTCTACAGCCAAAGGCGACAAACGAGGTGCAAGTACCATTACGCAGCAGTTGGCTAAAAACCTCTACAGCACCCGTGGTCGCAAATCTCAAGGTTGGATACGCCAAATTCCGGTGGTACGCACCATTGTATATAAATTAAAGGAGTGGATTACCGCTCTAAAACTTGAAAGCTACCACAGCAAAGAAGAAATTTTAACGCTTTACCTCAATACAGTACCGTTTGGCAACAATGCTTATGGCATTAAAATTGCCACCAAGCGTTATTTTAGTAAAAATCCGAACCAATTAAAGGTAGCAGAAGCAGCCATGCTTATTGGCATGCTCAAAGCTACGAGTACCTACAATCCGCTAAAAAATCCCGAAAAATGCTTAGAAAGACGCAATACCGTGCTTTCTCAAATGGCCAAATATGGTTTTTTAGGCGAAAAAGAATTTAGAAAAAGTAGTTTAAAACCATTGACCTTAAAAGTATCGGAATTACAAGAAGGTGCCGAAGGTGATTCGTATCTACGAGGAGCCGTAGCCCGTTCGCTAGAAAAATGGTGCGAAGAAAATGATTACGATTTATATGAAGATGGCTTAAAAATTTACACCACCATCGATTCTAGGTTACAAAAATATGCTGAAGAAGCCGTGAATAGCCAAATGAAAAGCTTGCAACGTCGGTTCCAAAACGTATGGGGCAACGAAAATCCGTGGAGAGACGAGAATGGCAACGAAATTGTTGATTTTCTAGAGAAACAAGCCAAAAAATTACCCATTTACGAGCTCCTGGATAAAAAATACGCCCACAACATCGATTCGATTAATTCCTACCTGAATACACCCAAAAAAATGAAGCTATTTAGCTGGGATGGTGAAAAAGAGGTCGAGTATAGCACTATGGATTCCTTGAAATATTATGCCAAATTTTTAAACACTGGCATGATGACCCTCGATCCTTTTACTGGACATATTAAAGCGTGGGTTGGTGGTATTAACAACGAATACTTTAAATACGACCATGTAGACCAATCGAAAAGACAGGCTGGCTCTACCTTTAAGCCCTTTGCTTACCTTACCGCCTTGGAACAAGGCATGAACCCTTGCGATAAATATGTTGACAAACCAATTAAAATTGAATACCAAGAAGATGGTATAACCCAGGTTTGGGAACCAAATAATGCCGATTTTAAATTTTCCGGCCGCGAAATGTCGTTACGTTGGGCCATGGGACGTTCGGTAAACTCCATAACCGCCCAAATAACCGAAAAAGTAGGTTGGGATAATATTGTAAAAAATGCCCAAAAATGCGGTATCGAAAGCCCCTTAAAATCTGTTCCCTCGGTAAGTTTGGGCGCCAATGATGTATCGGTATATGAAATGGTACGTGCTTATGGTACTTTTTTAAATAAAGGGGTAAAAACCGACCCTATTTTGGTAGAAAAAATAACCGACAACGATGGGAATACCCTAGCCAAATTCACGGCTAAACAAGAGCGGGTATTAACCGAAGAAATTGCCTGGTTAATGTTGTACATGTTTAGAGGTGGTATGGAAGAACCAGGTGGTACTTCTCAAGCGCTGTGGGAATGGGATCTGTGGAAGAAAGGAAACCAAATTGGTGGAAAAACCGGCACCTCTTCCGATTATGTAGATGGCTGGTATATGGGTATTAGCAAAGATTTAGTTACAGGTATTTGGGTTGGCTGCGACGATCGCAGCATTCACTTTAAAACTTCTGAAACAGGTGAAGGCTCTAGAACTGCCCTGCCTATTTACGGTAAGTTTATGGAAAAGGTATTAAATGACCCTGCTACGGGTATTACTTTTGGCACTTTTCCAAAAGCCACGGTACCCATTACGCGGTCTTACCAATGTGAATCGCCACGTATTGTTTCCGATAGCACTAAAACCGATAGCACAACTGGCGATACATTAATTACAACTCCCGAAGAAATTCCTTCTTCGGGCGAAGAAAACACCGCTGGCACGGTTCATGTAGTTAAAGAGATTGTAGCCATTAAACCAAAAACACAATTAAAGATCAAACAGAATAGTTAATAACCTAAATCAAACTCCAGTGAAACGATTTAACGTATATACAGTACTCATCCTCCTTACATTAACTTTCCTTTCAGGGAATGTAAATGCTCAATATTTTGGGCAAAACAGGGTTCGCTATAAAAACTTAAAATTTAAGGTGTACCAAACGCCCCATTTCGATTTGTACTATTACATGAATAATGATAGTCTCGTAAAACGATTTGCAAAAGAAAGTGAAACATGGTACACTCTTCATCAGCAGGTTTTTAGAGATACTTTTCTTAAAAAAAATCCCTTCATTTTATACAACAATGCACCCGAATTTCAACAAACAACCGCCATCGACGGTGATATTGGCGTAGGTACTGGTGGGGTAACCGAGGGTTTAAAAAATAGGGTAGTAATGCCTATTACACAATTAAATCAACAAACTAGGCATGTGTTGGGGCACGAGTTGGTGCACGCATTCCAATACCACAGTTTACTTGAAGGCGATACGACAAATCTTGAAAATATTGGCAACCTGCCTTTATGGATGATAGAGGGTATGGCCGAATACTTATCGGTAGGAAAAGTAGATGCCTTTACCGCCATGTGGATGCGGGATGCCTACTTAAATAAAGATATTCCATCGTTAAAAGACCTAACCACAAGCAATAAATACTTCCCCTACCGCTATGGGCAAGCCTTTTGGTCGTACATTGGCTCTACCTATGGCGATACCGTTATTGTTCCTTTATTTAAAGCTACCTCCAGGTTAGGCTATGAAAGAGCAATCGAAAAAACCTTTGGCTATAGCGAAAAAACACTATCAGCCCTCTGGAAAACCAGTATTGAAAATACGTATAAACCATTTTTAAAAGATACGACTCAAACGCCTATCGGAAAGCTACTACTCGACGATAAAAATGCTGGGGAGATGAATGTGGCACCAGCTGTATCGCCAAATGGAAAATTTATTGCGTTTTTATCTGAAAAAGAGCTTTTTAGTATCGATTTGTTTTTGGCTGATGCCGAAACAGGTAAAATTATCAGAAAACTAAGCTCTAAAATTAAAAACTCCCATATCGATGAGTTTAACTTCATCGAATCGGCTGGAGCTTGGTCGCCAGACAGCAAACGTTTTGCATTCAGTGCCTTTGCTGAAGGACGAAATAAATTGTTTATTGTTGATGTGCAAAATGGGAAAACGCTTGCCACCGAATCTATGGGTGAGGTAGAAGAGTTTGGAAATCTTGCTTGGTCGCCAGATGGATTAAGTATTGCCTTTTCGGGTTTAAAAAACGGACAAAGCGATATTTATTTGTTTAATCTCCAAACAAAAAAAGTACGTGCACTTACAAACGACCTCTTTTCCGATTATCAACCTGCCTTTTCTAGCAATGGTAAAAAAATTGTGTTTAGTAGCGATAGGAGTACGTTTAATTCAAAAAATGTAAGTATCGACATTACCTTTAACCTAGCCATTTTAGATCTAGAAACACAAAAAGTAACCGATATTGACGTATTCAATGGGGCCAATAATCTAAATCCTCATTTTTCGGCAAATGATGAACAATTGTACTTTTTATCTAACCGCGATGGCTTTAGAAACCTTTATCGCTATACTTTAAACAACGGCGTGGTAGAACGCCTAACCGATTATTTTACAGGTATAAGCGGCATAACTGAATATGCTCCAGCACTAAGTGTGTCTAGAACCGATAAAATAATTTATAATTATTACAGAGCACAGAAATATAAAATTTATAGCGCCAATGTAAGCGATTTTAAGCCAGTACAAGTAGATCCGCAAGCACTAGACTTCAGTGCGGCTATTTTACCACCTGCAAAGTCTGCGGGGGTAAATGTAATTAATGCCAACCTCGATAATTTTGAGCGTTTCGAGGAAATTTCCGACAAAAGCATCAAACCCATTCCTTTTAAATCTAAGTTTAAACTAGATTATTTATCAAGTAATGGCATTGGTGCATCGGTTGGTCGCTTTGGCACAGGTCTTTCTAGTGGCGTGCAGGGCATTTTTTCTGATATTTTAGGTAGAGATCAAATTTATGCTACTGCAGCTGTAAACGGCGAAATTTATGATTTTGGCGCACAGGTGGCCTATATAAATCAGCAAAGCAGAGTGAATTGGGGATCGGCTGTTTCCCACATTCCATATGTTACAGCCTACATGTCAGAGGGTTTCGAAACAATCAATCAAAACAATTTTTACCGCTCTAGCTACGATGTCATTCGTACCTTCGAAGATAAAGTTCAGCTATTTAGCTCCTACCCTTTTTCAAAGAGAGAACGTTTCGAAATTGGTACCTCAGCAGCCAGTTATTCCTACAGAATTGATCGCTTTAGCGAATATTATAACTATACTCAAAACGGAAATCAAGTATTTATTAATGGTTATGCTGGTTCCGATCGCAAAAAAATATCTATGGCCGAAGCCAATGCCTATTACAATCAAGTAGGTATCAATTTCCAAAATTTTA
>JBIIBV010000104.1:0-20690 GCA_044239195.1 Sphingobacteriaceae bacterium
GAGCATAGGTACCAGCCGAACGAGCAATAGATGCTCCTTGACCGGGGTTTAACTCAATGTTGTGGATAATAGATCCCAATGGTATGTTTTTCAATGGGATGGCGTTACCTACTTCCGGAGCAGCAGTAGCGCCAGATACCAATACCTGACCTACTTGCAAACCATTCGGAGCAATGATGTAACGTTTCTCACCATCGGCATAATTTACCAATGCAATACGAGCCGTACGGTTAGGATCGTACTCAATTGTGGCAACAGTTGCGGGGATATCGTGTTTATCGCGTTTAAAGTCAATCAATCGGTAAGCCTTTTTGTGCCCCCCACCGAGATAACGCATAGTCATTTTACCGGTATTGTTTCTACCACCCGATTTTTTGATGGCAACTACCAACGACTTTTCTGGTACGTTGGTTGTTACATCCGAATAATCGGCACCTACTCTGAAGCGGGTACCCGGGGTAACCGGTTTAAATCTTTTTACTGCCATGATCTAATTAAATATTGCTATAAAAGTCAATAACTTCACCTTCTTTAAGCGTAACAATAGCTTTTTTGTATTTAGGTGTTCTACCTGATACTACTCCAGCTTTGGTGCCACGACTTTTAACTTTTCCTGAAACTACTAAAGTATTTACTGCTTCAATAGTTACGCCATACATCTTTTGGATTGCATCCTTAATTTGTAATTTATTGGCTTTAGGATCAACTTGGAAAGCATAACGGTTTAACTTTTCGGTTAAGCCGGTTGCTTTTTCTGTTAAAATTGGTTTCTTTAAAATTTCCATCTTATTTGGCAAATGCCTCCTCCAATTTTTTAACAGTTTCTGTAGTTAACAAGAGTGTGCCTGCATTTAACACATCGTAAGTGTTTAAATCGGCTGCGGTAACCACTTTTGCTTTCTTCAGATTTCTGCTTGATAAATACACATTGTTATTTGCAGCTGGTAACACCAATAGGGTTTTTTGATCAGCCACTTTTAAATCGCTTACCAATTTGATGTAGTTTTTAGTTTTGATTGAATCAAAGCTAAAATCTTCTAAAACCACAATGTTGTTATCTTGTGCTTTGTACGTTAGGGCCGATTTACGAGCCAATGATTTCAATTTCTTATTCAATTTGAAACTGTAATCACGTGGCTGTGGACCGAAAACACGACCACCACCATTGAATAATGGTGATTTAATGTTACCGGCACGAGCTCCACCTGTACCTTTTTGTTTATATAATTTGCGGGTTGAACCAGCAATTTCGTTACGTTGTTTAGCTTTATGCGTTCCTTGGCGTTGGTTTGCTAGGTATTGCTTTACGTCTAAATAAATGGCGTGATCGTTCGGGGTTACCGCGAAAATCGCATCAGGAAGTTGCACCTTGGCACCTGTTTCTTTACCTGAAATATTTACTACTTTAACTTCCATCTTATTTATCCACTATAACGTAAGAACCCTTAGCTCCCGGAATAGATCCGCTAACTACCAATAAGTTGTGCTCTGGATACACCTTCAATACCTCAAGGTTTTGAATTTTTACACGATCGCCACCCATACGGCCGGCCATACGCATACCTTTAAATACCTTTGATGGCCATGAAGATGCTCCTAATGAACCTGGTGCACGCATTCTGTTGTGCTGACCGTGAGTTTGGCCACCCACACCGGCAAATCCGTGACGTTTAACAACCCCTTGAAAACCTTTACCTTTTGAAGTACCTACCACGTCAACAAAATCGCCTTCAGCGAAAATTTCAACAGTTATGGTATCTCCTAGGTTTTTCTCGTCTTCAAAAGACTTAAACTCAACTAATTTGCGTTTTGGGGTTGTTTTTGCTTTCGCAAAGTGACCCTTTAATGCTCCAGTAGTGTTTTTCTCTTTTTTCTCGTCGAAAGCCAACTGAACGGCAGTGTAGCCGTCGGCATCGACGGTACGTAGTTGAGTAACCACGCAAGGCCCAGCTTCGATCACTGTACAAGGGATGTTTTTCCCTTCAGCATCGAAAATGCTGGTCATTCCTACTTTTTTTCCAATAATTCCTGACATTTTTCTTAATTCATTTGTGTCCATCGAAGCAGTAGGGCTTCGTTCAAGACATGGTAAACCCCTATAAAGGGACGGCAAAGATAGGAAACGCTTATTAATTATCAAACACTTATGCGATAATTTTAAAAAAATAATCACTTATTTTTAAAATATCGCTGGCAAACCACTTTGGCTTAGGTTCTACTAGTAAAAATCATAACAACGTTTACCGCTATTCTGATTATTAAAGTTTGATTTTGAACTATTCGGGAAAATAATTTCATAGTTAAGTGCAGCTTCAGTTGTGCCAGCTGTTTTACCCCAACTTAGCTTAGATGTGGTAGCATCGTGGCTTACTCCTACTCGTAATTTATCGTAGGTATCTCTCCGCGGAAATAAATCTAAAATAAGGGTAAATGCCACAGCATCTTGTTGCACCCCACTCCCTTTGTACCAAAGCCCTAAATTCACATTTCGGGTTTTGTACTGTAGTCCGGCACTGTATTCTTTAATGGTTCCCTGCTGAAAGTATACTACCGATGGAATAATTTGAGGGGGCTCGTCAGCATAGGAATTGGTAGTAATGCTATAACTAAAATGCGCATTATAACGTGGCTCTAGTGCATATTTAGAGCCCGTAAGCGATTGATCGGGTTTGTTTATGTGTTGGGCAGAAAAACCAAGCATTAAATTTCCTTTTACTAGGTTGATGCCGGCACCGGTATCAAAAAAAGAACGCCCATTAAATGGTAAAGCAGATGCCGAGCTGGTAGAACCCGGAATAATGCCCATTACGGGGTCTATCTGATCGGAGAAGAGTAATTTCTCGAAATCAATCTTTCGGTTGGTTAAACCCGCTTGTAAGCCGAAAGAGAGTGCACCATTATCGAATTGAACACTATAAGAATAAATTCCAGAAATATTGGTTTTATTGTAGTAGGCAATCCCTTCTGCTGATTTGGTAACCATTAAACCAAAACCACCTCCAAAACGAGGCACTTGGTAATCTACCGAGAAGGTATAATAATCTAAAGGACCAGGCAGATTTGTCCATTGGCTACGATAAATCATATTGAAGCGCAAATCGCCATTAAACTGCCCATTGAGGGCCGGATTTAGATAATTCGGCGCATTATAAAATTGCGTATACAAGTGATCTTGTGCTTGCACTTTTACGCAAACTAGGCTACAAAATAACACAAAAAGTTTAAGCGCTCTCCTCATCACCCTAACGTATTAAATGAATAGATCCTGTTGTTTTAGGCTTATCGCTAGATTTATAGCGCATACCTGGCCATACCGTTTGGTTAATAAACTTGGCGTCAATAGTCCACACATACACATCGGGTGGAGCAGGTACACCGTTCATCATGCCATCCCAACCTTCCACCGGCGAACCATCGCTGTCAATTAAAGTGGTTTCCCACACTAGCATGCCCCATTTATTAAATATTTGCATGCGGTAGCTTTCTATGCCCGAACCTTTAGGCTTAAAAGTTTTCAGCTCATAAGTTTGACTAGCTGGCTCAAATGCATTGGGTACAAATAAATAACCTGGTACGGTTTGTACTTCCACCTGACGGGTTAGCGTATCTGAACAGCCTTCTTGGTTAAACGCAATTAAATTAACCTGATATTGACCGATCATTTTATAGGTATGTGTTGGGCTTACTTCAGTAGAGCTTGTACCATCGCCAAATGTCCATTTGTAGGCAGTTACCGCTCCGCTGGTATTGTTCTGAAAATTAAACGTGTAATTAGGTATTTTAATAATGGCTGATGGAAGCACAACAAAATCGGCAACCGGACGAGGATACAACTGTTCTACTTTTTCGGCTGCTACAGCAGTACAACCTAGGGTGTTCTCAACAACCAAACGCACGTTTACGCCCGTGCTAGAACCATATAACCATAAATTGGTTGGATTTCGATCTGTTGAAACCAATACACCATCTATAAACCAACTGTACTTATCGGCAAATTGTGAATTATTGCTCACTATTAAGTGAAATGGTGCACAATTAAAGGCCGATGCATTGGTAGCAAACGTAGCTATTGGCTGAGCTAGCACATTAATTTGTTTGGTAACCGTAGTAGAGCATTTCATGCCATCGGCTTGAGTAACACTGGTAATTAACGTAACGGTATAAACCCCCGGTGTTACAAATCGGTGCTGCGGATTTTGCTGTGTGCTGATCACCCCATCGCCGAAATCCCATACAAAATCCCCCTGTGGAGACGTATTTACAAAGCTAATCCATTCGTCTTTACAATAATTATTTTTAGCGGTTGTAAAGGATGCTATTGGTTGCGGATGCACCAGTATTTGCTCGGTTGTACTGGTGGTAGAGCAGCCATTTGTAGCAGTTAACTTGGCTGTAAATGTACCTGCAATCGTGTAAGTATGCGTCATGATTAAAGCCGCATTGGTAATTAGTGGCGTTCCATCACCAAAATCCCAAGTGTACTGATTGGCTCCAATAGAATTATTATAAAAAGTAACTGTATGAGGCTGACAACCAATTAATTGAGGTCCGTTTACAACCAAATTAGCCGTTACGGTATTGGGTAATACACGAATGGCATAGGTAGAAGAACTAGTTCCACACTCATTGGTTACTTGCAATTGTACATTAAAAACCGTGTCTTTAGCCGATGTAAACGTATGTTGCACCGCAGCTAAAGAGGTTGTAGTGAAACTTGTACCATCGCCATACGTAAATACATACGTGTTCGGATGCCCTTTAGACTGATTGGTAAAATTAACCGTAAGCGGAGAACATCCCAGCGTTTTATCAGGTGTAAAAATGGATACCGGTTGCGGCCGAACCAATACAGAATCAATAAAAATAGACTCTTGGCAATCGGTAAAGGCTCTTAATCGGATCACATAGGTGGTATCTCTATTTAAGGGATGCGGCTGGAAAACTATGGCTGGTGGCGTAGGCAAGGTTGAAATTTGTCCATTGCCAAATTTCCACTCATAACCTGCACCTACCAATGGTGTGGAGGTATTGGTAAAGCTTACTGTAAGTGGACCACAACCTTGTGTTTTATTTTTGGTAAAGGAAGCGGTAACGAATTTTATGGTTTCAAATTCCATAGTTTTTTCATCCGTATCGCAACCGTATTTACTGGTAGTAATTAACTTTAGTTGCACTTTTGTTCCATCGGTATTTATGGTATATCCCGGGAAAGCGGCACCAGTGCCAATGCTAACACCGTTAATAAACCATTCATAAGTTGCATTTACATCGTTATGTGGCACCACAGAAATAACCGATGCTAGATTAAATGGCAAACAAGCTACTGTTTTGCTAGCACTGAAATCGGCCTTTGCATTTAGGCGAACAATGATTTCTGTTTCGTTACTCGAACTTTGCTGCGGACCATTACACAAAGCTGAGGTTACGATTCTACGATAAGTAGTACTAACCAATAATGGTGCTGGCTGATAATCTTTTCCCGTTGCACCGACAATAGTTGTCCAAGGAGTAGTGGCGGTTTTATATTGCCACTGGTAGGTATAATTATTGTCTGCTCCGGTTGGTAACGTTCCTACAATCAGATTAACCGGTTTTTGAATACATACTTCTGTTTGAGCAGTAATGGTATTGTTTGCAATGGGTGGTTGCACTGTAATGAATACTACATTGCTGTTATCGCTACATGGGCCAGAGGTAATTACCCTTCGGACATACGTAGACACATTTAAAACAATAGATAATCCTATAGAAGTCTGTCCTGCTAAAGGTGCGCTCCATGTGATTCCATCGGCACTAGTTTGCCATTGGTAGTTGTACGTTCCTGTACCGCCAGTATGTGCAATATCGGTAAATACCGCTGTTTGGCCTGCACATATAGTAGTTACTGCGGTTTGTATTTGATTTACTAGCGGCGGGTAATTAATGATGGTTGCCGTGGCACTTGTTGGCGCACATACGCCATTTGCAATGGTCCACGTAAATTTATAAATTCCGGGTATTAATCCTGTTATGGCCGATTTTGCATCATGAATATCGGCAATAACCGCACTGTTAGGGCCTTGTGTTTGCACCCAGGTACCTTGACCGCTTGCCGGTACATTCCCATCGAGTAAAGTAGATGTTGCATTACACAATTCGGCATTGGTTGCTTGCGCAGCTGTAACAGGTGGCAATACTGTAATGGTACTTACCGAAGAGAATGCCTCGGAACATACGCCACTTTTTAAATGGGCACGATATTGAGTAGTTGTAACTAGGTTGTTATATGTGAAGCTGGTTGTTGTATTGGCTAGAGGCAACCAATTAAGGCCATTATCAATAGAATACTCCCAATTTAGTACCGATCCAACGTGGCCACTGAGTGTTATCTGGCCTGTATTATTATTTGCACAAACGGTGACTGTTCCTGTTGTGGTTCCACCAATAGAAAGCGGATCTACCACCACCGTAACCGGGTTAGAGTATACTGTAGTAGCACACGCTACACTTGCTCCCTTACTAATTACTTTTACTCTAAAATAGGTAGTTTGCGTTAAGTTCGTAAAGGAATAGCTTGCACTGGTATGGGCAATTGCTGTCCATGGGCCACCTGATGCAGTAGCGTATTCCCACTGTGCAATATCGCCGGTATAGGTTGCTAAACTAAGCGTGCCTGAATTGGCATCTACACACACTTTTGAGGTAGTGCTTGTTAAGGCTCCAGCTACTGGTGCAGCAAACACATCTATTTGTATATCGTCGGTAGTGGCGGCACAAGCAAGGGCATCGTTATTAATGGTCCAACGAACCACGTATACTCCCGGAATTAAGCCATTCAATTTTGAGTTAGGGGCATGAATATTGGCAAAAGTAGCCGTACTTGTTGCAGGCTGAGACACTAGGGTCCATGTACCCGTTTCAAAGCTCTGAGGCGTATTAGCAGCAAGCGTTACAAAATTAATACTGGCTGTTTGATCACATAAAACCTGGTCCGGTCCGGCTGCCGAAGGCGTAATTGCCGGCCTAACCGTAATAGTCATCTCATCAAATGTATCGGGACATGGATTTAAACCAGCGATTGTCCAACGCAGCGTATAGGTTTTACTTGCCACAAGGCCAGTTACGGTGGTGTTAAAGGCATGTACATCGGCAAAAGTTAGGGTGGCGCCACCGGCCGTAACATCCGTCCAAGTACCTACAAAAGATCCGGGATCATTGGCGGCCAAACTAGTTTGCGGAATATTACACAAAATTTGGTCAAACCCTGCCTGAGCAGCTGGTGTAGATGGGTTTACTGTAACTAAAACTGCGGGACTAGTTACTTCGCAACCTCCGTAACTTTTCACTTTCCTGCGAACATAAACATCGGCCGTAGGATTTAGCGTGAGGGTGCTTCCCGTTCCGGCTATGGTGGTCCAACTAGAAATCCCGTTTGGAGAACTTTCCCAAGTATAGATATAAGAAGCAGCTAAGCTAGGCGGGACATCTCCACCCGATAATACGTTAGTAGAGAAAATAACTGCCTCAGCTGAACAAACAGTAGCCTTATCTACCTTAATGGTGTTTATGATGGTAGAAAGCGCATCTATTTTAACAATAGAACTATTGCTCGTAGCACAAGGAGTATTGCTTATGGTCCATTGGAATTCATAATGCTGGCCCAATTGCAAGCCCGTAACGGTAGTGTTATACAAACTAGCATTGGTGATATTAGCCGCCGGCCCAGCAATCTGGGTCCAAAGACCAGTTCCAACCACCGGATTATTACCATTTAATTGATACGAGGTAACACAAATTTTCGCATCTGCTCCGGCAACAGAAGCACTCGGATTTGGCTTAACAGTAATTTTATAGGTAGCATTTACTCCGTCGCAAGAAGCACCCCCATAAGTGTACACAGGCACTAGGCTTACTGTTGCTTGCAATTCGGTGGTGCCAGGATTATTGCCAGTAATAGAAGGCAAAGATGCACCCGAACCGTTACTAATACTTACACCACTTCCAGAAATGGTCCAACGATAGCTAATGGTTGCTCCCGCAGGAATGTTCGAAGCATTGGTACTAGGCGTAAAGGCCGGAATAGTGGTGCCGTTACACACTACTTGATCGGCAATTGGGTTTATGGCAATACTTGGCAATACCCTAATTTTAAATGTTCCCAGATCGCCATCGCAGGCTACCGAATTGGCTGTATAGGTTGGGATTGCTGAAATAATACCCTCAATAGGCTCTGTTAATGTATTGGCACTGGTAAATGTTGGCAAATTTCCATTTCCACCGGCTGCTAAACCTATGGCAGTATTGCTATTTGTCCATCTGTAGGTGGTATTGCTACCAGGATTGCTAGTAAAGGCCGCAGAATTTACCGTTGAGTTCGCACAATACGCTTTATCTGATAAACCCGTCATGGCTGGCTTCGGATTTACCGTTACCATCACTGGGGTAGAGAATACGGAACAGGTTCCACTGCTTACCAGTCTTCTAAAATAAGTAGTGCTAGTTAAGTTTCCTGGCTGATAGTTTTGGGCATTTGCACCCACAATATCTGTAAATCCGGAAGCGGCACTTAACGAACTCTGCCATTGATACGTATAAGAACCATCTCCACCAGAAGGAATACTACCCGATAGTTGCGTAGGGGCTGTGTTGTAGCAAATAGTTTGAATGCCGGTAACCGTATTGGTTAAAGCCGGTAATACCGTAATGGTTATTTCATTACTCGTAGAGCTACATTCGTAGGAATTTACTACTCTACGAAGCGTAATGGTTGCACTGGTTGTATAATTCGACAAATCTTTGGTACTCACACCTAAATCATCCCAAGTACCGGAAGCATTTTTGTACTGCCAGGTATAATTGTACACCCCTGGGAAACCGACTGCAGAACCACCAGTTGGCAAACTACCCGTTACGGTAATTAACTGACCAGCACAAGGAGCTGGAGCAGCATAGGAGATGGTATTATTCGCCAAAGGTGTAAGATTGGTTACCATTACAGTAGAAGTGCTTGAACAAGCTGCATTGGTAATCGTCCAGCGTAGGGTGGCAGATTGACCGGCAGGCACACCACTAATAACCAAAGCAGACGTGGTTAAATTTGCTGGCAACGTAACTGTTCCCGAAACCAAAGACCATACCCCAGTTTCATTGGAAGCAGGCGTGTTGGCTAATAAACTGAAGGCGTCGTTATTGCAATTTCGTTGGGCTACACCTGCGTTCGAAACCGTGGTGGCTGGTTCATTAATCAAAACAACTTCGTCAAATGAATCTATACAGGGCCCATTGGCAATAGTCCAACGGAGGGTTACACTTTTACCCACTTGCAAGCCTGTAACGGTGCTTGTAGGGCTCGATGGCGTAGTAATTACTGCACCATTGGCTAGCCCTAATATAGTCCAGGTACCAGTTCCTATAGCGGCTGTATTTCCGTTAAGCGTAAAGGTTCCGGTTTGACATTTTGCCTGATCTGAACCTGCATTGGCAACCGTAGGCGGAGCTTTTACCACCAAACTAAGAGTTTGTGAGGTAGATTCACAACCGTTGGCATTTCTAACTTTAATTACAAAATCATAAGTGGCCTGTGGCACGCCTGCCGGAATAGTCACCACAATAGGTGATCCAGAGAAGTCTACATCGGTTAGCGGTACAAAACCAGGCATTACTCGGGCACCTACTACTAAACTATATTTAGTTGGGGCATTTTGTGCATTTGAAAAAGGAATCTCAAAACTAGTTGCCGTATTACAAATTGTTGGAATAGTACCTAAAGTAATTGCAGGTAGTGGATTTACCGTAATGGTAATCGGATCGCTAATATTGGAACAAGTAGATAAATCTGGAGAATATACTTTTCTGCGGTAATCGGTTGTGACCGTAATGGCAGGTGGCTGATAGGTAGCTAGATTCGCTGTCCCTACAGCTGTAGACCACGCAGTATTTCCTACTTTTTGCTCCCAAACGTATACAAATGTTCCATCGCCACCGCCCAAGTTTGTTGCTGGGGCTTGGCCCAGGGCTGCTGGAGTTTGGCCAATACAAATAGCTTGATTAGCTCCAATTGTATTACCCGTTACCGAAGGTATTACAGTTACTGTTAAGGTAAAAGCAGTACCCGGGCAACCCTGCGGACTTTTAGGGGTAAGTTGATACACTACCGTTTGCGGGGTAGTTCCTGAGTTTACCAAGATATCGTTTATAGGATTGGTGGTAAAACTCAACTGATCTGCGTATCCAGTTATATTGGCTCCATGACTTAAAACCGTCCATGTAAACAAACTATTGCTGATGGTACTGGTTGGTATAAAATTTACTGAGGTGCCTGTACAGCGTTTAATACTAGCATTGGAGGCTGTATTGGTAGCTGTATAAGTTACTTTTATAAGTTTATCTACCGGAGAAGAACAGGTTGCCGGCACGGGTGTTGGGTAAATTACACGAAGTGTAAAACTTAATTGTTTATCATCATCGGCTGGTACCGGAGTATAGGTAGCAGTTGGGTCGGTAAGGTTTAGGGGGCCGTTGGCTAATGTTCCACCTGCATTGACAGATGTTAACCACTGGTAGCTGTATCCTGCGGGTCCGCTTATGGTTCCCGATAAATTAATAATAGAGTTGGTACAAACCGCAATATCTACCAAGCTTCCATTTGCCTTAATAACAGATAATATTGGTTGATTAAAAGTAATTGTTTGTGATTTTGTATCGGTACCGCAACCATTGCTGTAGGCTACTTGAATAGTATACGTGCCGTAGGACTTAAACAATATGCTTGGGTTGGCTGATGTATTGGATGTGCCTCCTAAAAACTCAAAACTACCGCCACTAATGGTCCAGAGGTAACTTACATCGCTATTGGGTGCAAAATTGGGGTTATAGCTATGTAAATTAAAATCTATTTGTTTCGGAATGGTATCGCAATACGCAGAGGTATACACAAAATTGTTGATGCTGGGTGTACCTACTACCGTAATATTCTTACTTATAATAATACCAGCAGGCGAACAACTGTTTTTTACCCGTAAGGTTAAGGTATAATTTCCCGGATTGGTTATACTAAATTTTGGCTCTACACTGGTTTCATTGGTGCCATTTAAAAAGATGGCATTGTTGGTGTAAAAGCCAGAAACATTGGTAGTAGTATTAACTAAAGTCCACTCATATAAAGCGGCACTACATCCAATTAAAGTACTCGATTGATTTTTTGTGGTGATGGTTAAAGGTGCGCATCCTTTTAGGCTATTTACCAAACTACCCGCCTGGTCAAACTTGAACTCCGGAACTGGCACTTCTTCGATACATATACTAACTGTAATAAAATTAGGAAAACAAGGCAAACTAAGATTTGGATTGCTCTGATTTGGATCAATGGGTACCAAGGTGATTTGATGGATCCCTTTAGTTGAAAAAATATAAGTGAAATTAGTATTAATGTTGACATTAGATTGTTTTAATTCACCATCTACATACCAATCATAGAAAATGTTATTGGCTACACATGTCTGTTGGTTTTGGTCACCATAGGCCCCTTGTGTAGACATATTTACAAAAGTTACTGCGGAACCTTTGCAAGCAACACCTGGACCTTGCATGGCTGTAGTTGGCATTTCAAATGCACGAGCAATATTAATAGTGGGCACACCGGTAGGGCAAAGTTTATTGATAGCTCTAGTTTGTATACCGAAGCTATTAAAATAAGTAGTACCATTGGTTTCAACCCGCTTATTACAAGATGAAATGCTATACTTATGAATAATATTTCCACCTAATGCAACAATTTGAGCAAGGGTATAGGTTTCCACAACCCCATCAGACCAATCGATCTCATAAACAGTTCCAGGGAAATTCTTATAAATATCTGCCCCGGAATCTATAAAAACTCTAAATGCTAAGCCACCCGAATTTGGATTAGCGGGATCAATACAAATGGGGCTGGTATAGGTAGATTGTAATGGATTTATATTATCCGTATTAATAATCAAATAAGAATGTGTTCCAATGGTACCATTAAAACTAGAAGTTACAGTGACCGTATAATAACCTTTTTGAAGAACAGTGATAATGTTACCAATAATAGTATTCCCAATAGACTCATTTTTCGTGACTGTAGAAGTTGATGAAGCGACGGGTGTACTCTGTGCAGAATAAATAACACCATTTTCGTTAGGTATACACCTTCCAAAAATTTCATCTTCTCTAAGGGAAGTAAGACCGCTACCATTATTAGGGCTTATCTTGGCAACAACAGCTTGATTACCATTAATTACAAAAACAGGTGTAGTTACGGGCGTTACGCCTGCAGTAGTGGCCCGGACCTGAATTTTATAATTCGAGCCATCAGGTGTGCCAGCAGGGATTGTACCATTCACAAAAGTGGTAAAGAATCCCTGAAACTCCCCTATTTTTTGCGCAGCTGCGAAACTACCTGATGCATCAGATAGCCATATTTCGAATTTTTGATTGATATCGAAAACCCCAGCAGTGCTTATTGGAACGGTAATACTACTTCCTTTGCCATAATTACCGGCATTAAAATTAGCACCCACCTGTATTGTTTGGCCGAAACCTCGAATACCAAGCAGCATGAAACCTATAAGAAGAATAAAATATAGGTGGCGTTTCATTGGGTTAGTTAGTAATTGAATCAAGGAAACCCTGAACAATTATAATTTCAGGTAAATATATAAACATATTATTAATAATTATAAATAAAAATTAATTTTAAGTTATAAATCAACCTTATGGATAGTAATTTAGTCATTTTATTGAATAGTATAAAATGATTAACAATTATTTGATTTACAGATAGGCCGCAAAAAAAGCCACCCCGTTTGGGATGGCTTTTGTATTCGGATAAACCGATTTATCAGACTTTGATTTCTACTTCAACACCTGAAGGCAATTCTAATTTCATTAAGGCGTCAACCGTTTTAGAGTTAGAGCTATAAATATCTAACAAACGTTTGTATGCGCATAACTGGAATTGCTCACGTGCTTTTTTGTTTACGTGTGGTGAACGCAACACAGTGAAAATTCTTTTCTCCGTTGGCAATGGAATAGGTCCACTTACCACAGCACCCGTAGGTTTTACTGTTTTTACGATTTTCTCGGCTGATTTATCAACCAAGTTGTAATCGTACGATTTCAATTTAATTCTGATTCTTTGGCTCATGTTATTTTTGTTTAAACCCTACTAAGAGCTATTAGTTAGCAGGGTTGGTAATTAATTAATTTATGCGTTTGCGGTTTTGCCTTTTGATTTAGCAATTACCTCATCTTGTACGTTTTTAGGAGCTGGTTCGTAGTGATCGAACTCCATGGTAGAGGTTGCACGACCCGAAGTAATGGTACGCAACTGAGTTACATAACCAAACATTTCAGAAAGCGGCACGGTGGCTTTAATAACCTGTGCGCCTGCACGTGAATCCATACCTAAAAGCTGGCCACGACGACGGTTCATATCTCCGATTACATCACCCATGTTTTCTTCAGGAGTTAATATCTCAATTTTCATGATTGGCTCCATTAATACCGGCTTACATTTTGGCAATGCTTCACGGAAAGCAGAACGGGCACAAATCTCGAATGATAAAGCATCTGAATCGACTGCGTGGAAAGATCCGTCAATTAAACGAACTTTCATGCCTTGTAATGGATATCCGGCTAAAACACCGTTAACCATTGCGGCAGCAAAGCCTTTTTCAACCGAAGGGATAAATTCACGTGGAATAGAACCACCTGAAATTTCGTTTACAAACTGTAAACCGCCTTTTTCGTAATCGGCATCAATAGGCGAAATAATAACTTGAATATCGGCAAATTTACCACGACCACCTGTTTGTTTCTTATACGTTTCGCGGTGTTGTGAAGTTCCGGTAATAGCCTCTTTATAAGAAACCTGTGGAGCTCCTTGGTTTACTTCTACTTTAAATTCACGTTTCAAACGATCCATGATAATATCTAAGTGAAGCTCACCCATACCTGAAATTACAGTCTGACCTGTTTCTTCATCTGTTTTAACGTGGAATGTAGGATCTTCTTCAGATAATTTACCTAAAGCCATACCTAATTTATCCATATCGGCCTGTGTTTTAGGCTCGATAGCTAAACCAATAACTGGTTCAGGGAAATTCATAGATTCTAATACAATTGGGTGTTTTTCATCGCAAAGGGTATCTCCGGTTTTAATATCTTTAAATCCAACTACCGCTGCAATATCTCCGGCTCCTACATTAGGAATTGGGTTTTGCTTATTGGCATGCATTTGGAAGATACGAGAAATACGTTCTTTATTACCTGAGCGCATGTTATATACATACGATCCGGCTTCTAGATTACCTGAGTAAACACGAATAAAACACAAACGACCCACGAACGGATCGGTTGCAATTTTAAATGCTAAAGCTGCAAATGGTTCTTTTTCAGATGGTTTACGTAAGATTTCTTCGCCGGTATCTGGATTAGTTCCTACAATACCTTCTACATCCATTGGTGAAGGCAATAATTCCATCACATAATCCAACATGGTTTGTACACCTTTGTTTTTGAAAGATGAACCACAAACCATAGGAACAATTTTAGCATCTAAAACAGCCTGACGTAAAGCGTCTAAAACTTCACGTTCTGTAATTGTTTCTGGAGCATCAAAGAATTTCTCCATCAAGCTCTCATCGTATTCAGCTACAGATTCTAGTAATTTTTCTCTCCATTCCGTTGCTTCAGCAATCATATCCTCTGGAATTGGCACTTCGGTAAAGGTCATCCCTTTATCGTGCTCGTTCCAAACAATACCACGGAAGTTAATGAGATCGATAACACCTTTAAATCCTTCTTCAGCACCAATTGGCAACTGCAAAGGCACGGCGTTAGAACCTAACATGTCTTTAACCTGCTTTACTACTTTTAAGAAGTCGGCACCAGAACGATCCATTTTATTAACAAAACCGATACGGGCAACATTGTAGTTATTAGCTAAACGCCAGTTGGTTTCAGATTGAGGTTCAACACCATCAACCGCAGAGAATAAGAAAACCAAACCATCTAATACACGCAATGAACGGTTTACCTCTACGGTAAAATCCACGTGACCCGGAGTATCGATGATGTTGATATGATAATCTTGACCTCTGTATTTCCAACCAACGGTTGTTGCAGCCGAAGTAATGGTAATACCACGCTCCTGCTCTTGTGCCATCCAATCCATGGTAGCTGCACCTTCGTGCACTTCACCAATTTTATGACTTACACCAGCATAATAAAGAATACGCTCGGTGGTTGTTGTTTTACCAGCATCAATGTGTGCGGCGATACCAATATTTCTGGTAAATTTTAAATCTCTTGACATCTTATCTTTCTAATTAAAATCTAAAGTGTGAGAATGCTTTATTGGCTTCAGCCATTTTATGGGTGTCTTCTTTTTTCTTCACGGCAGCACCTTCACCTTTAGCGGCAGCAATAATTTCGCCGGCTAATTTTTCCATCATGGTTTTTTCACCACGTTTGCGTGAATAATTAATTAACCATTTCATTCCCAGCGCAATTTTACGATCCGGACGAACCTCGGTTGGTACTTGGAAGTTAGCGCCACCTACACGACGAGATTTAACCTCTACCATAGGCATTACGTTGTTTAGTGCCTTTTTCCAAGACTCTAATCCGTTTTCGCTCGTTTTTTTCTCTACTAATTCAACAGCATCATAGAAAATTGCGTACGCAATTGACTTTTTGCCATCATACATCATATTGTTTACAAACCTGGTTACCATTACGTCGTTAAACTTCGGATCAGGCAGGATAATTCGTTTTTTTGGTTTCGACTTTCTCATGATTCTTTCCTCCGTTTATGCTTTAGCTTTAGGTTTCTTCGTTCCGTATTTAGAACGACGTTGATTACGTCCGTCTACACCAGAAGTATCCAATGCACCACGAATAATATGGTAACGTACACCCGGTAAATCTTTCACACGTCCACCGCGAATTAACACGATTGAGTGTTCTTGCAAGTTGTGGCCTTCTCCTGGGATGTAAGCATTTACTTCTTTTCCGTTGGTTAAACGCACACGAGCTACTTTACGCATGGCTGAGTTTGGTTTTTTAGGGGTAGTAGTGTATACACGGGTACACACACCTCTTCGCTGTGGACAGCTGTCCAACGCTGGGGATTTACTCTTATCCACCATAGCTACTCTACCTTTCCTAACTAATTGTTGAATGGTTGGCATTTGTTGTTTTTAGTTTTAAAATTCTTTTATCCTATTTTAAAGGACTGCAAAGGTAATGTTTCCCTTTTTGATTTTCAAGCATTTAAATGAAAATAATTCGTATTTAAAATTTAGTGTAAATAGTCTTGCTTGGACTAAGCCTAATTTGGGGATTGGAGAATAAAAAAGGGGAAGCGATATCGCTTCCCCTTTTTTATGAAAAGATTTAGAAAATTATTTTTTCTTCCCTTTTGCAGGAGCGGCTGGTGCCACAGTAGTTGCAACAACAACCGGACCACCTTCACGAGTAAATACTAGTGGGTTACCTCCTTGAATGATAGTTAATTCGCCTTTTGCAGTATTAAACTCTAAATCTAAACCAGCGGCTTCAAAAGAGAATTTATCTTTACCGTTTGGTGTTAAAGGGAAAGCTGATTGACCAGTTGCTTGAGCAACTAAGCCTCCATTTTCTACTTTAATTTCAATTTTAATTGGCATGCTGGTTGTAGAATAAGTTCCTACATACATATCGTTACTTACTGGTGCAGCGGCAACAGCGTCTTGGCTACTTGCTTTCCACACATCGTTTGCAGAGTTGTGATCTGGCAATACGTGATCTGGATCTGAACTTACCGATTCCAATTCTTCGGTTGATGGATATTTAAAGGTCCATGAAGTATTGCGTTGCCAAATTTCTACGGGCAAGGTTACACGTTCTTTTTTACCGCTTTTGGTTTTAAGTTCTAAAATTACTGGCATAGGTAATTTTTCTAGATTTTCAACGGTAATAATCGCTCCGTTTTTCGGATCGTTTTTATCGTATTTAACAGCAGTAACCGCTTGATCTAAGCGCCAGTTGTTTTGTATCCAGCCTCTCCAAAACCAGCTTAGGTTTTCACCTGAAACGTTTTCCATGGTACGGAAAAAATCATCCGGAGTTGGGTGTTTGTAGGCCCAACGCTCTACATAGGTACGGAATGCACGATCGAAACGCTCTTTTCCTAAAATTTGTTCACGCAATAAAGTAAGACCTGCACCAGGTTTCATGTAGCACAACAATCCAATATTACGCTCTTTCATTCCGTCTGGAGTACTCAAAATTGGCTCTAGCGTAGGGCTAGTCATTATATTTGCCATACGGTGCATATCCATTGGTTTTTCGGCGTATTCGCCTTTATTAAAGGCTTCGGTACTCAAACTATTGATGAACGTATTGAAACCTTCGTCCATCCAACCGAACATACGTTCGTTTGATCCTACAATCATCGGGAACCAGGTGTGACCAAATTCGTGATCGGTTACACCCCAAAGTCCTGCGGTTTTGTCTTTCCAATTACAAAATACAATACCTGGATACTCCATACCACCTTCGTTACCAGCCACGTTAGTAGCGGCCGGGTACGGGAATTCGAACCATTGTTTCGAGTAATGTTCAATAGATGCTTTGGTGTATTCGGTTGAACGGCTCCAAGCATCGGTGCCGGTACTTTCTACCGGATAAGCAGAAATAGCTAGCGTTTTTTTACCACTTGGCACGTTAATTTTTGCGGCATCAATAATAAATGCTGGAGACGATGCGAATGCAAAATCTCTTGAGTTTTTGATTTTGTATTTCCACGTTAATTCGGTTTTACCAGCTGGACGTGATGCAGGGTTGGTTACATCTGCTTCGCCTCTAATAATCACCGTTTTTTCACTAGCTGCGGCTTCTGCCCAACGTTTTTGTTGCTCGGCAGTATACACGTCTTGTGGGTTGGTTAATTCGCCCGAAGCTACCACAATATGGTTTGCAGGCACAGTTAAAGCCACATCAAAATCGCCATACTCCAAGTAGAACTCACTAGCTCCTAAGTACGGGTCTACGTTCCAACCACGCACATCATCGTACACACACATGCGTGGGTACCATTGCGCCAGGGTGAATATTTTACCATTTTTTGTTTCCTCTACACCCATACGATCTGAACCATATAGTGGAGAAACGAAGCTATACTCAACCTTTAATTTTACCTGTCCGCCGGCAGCTTGTAGCGATTTAGGCAAGAAAACTTGCATACGGGTATCGGTAATTTGGTATTTTACTTCGGTTTGGGTGGTTTTACCTTGTAGGCTACTTAAAACCGATACCGATTTGATGGTATATCCGCCATCAAATTTTTGTTTACCAGCTCCATTGCGGCTTCCACTCATTGGAATTACTGCATTTCCACGAGAATCTGCTTTGAATAAATTTTGGTCGAGTTGCATCCAAACAAAGCCCAATGCATCGGGGCTATTGTTGGTATAAGTTACGGTTGCTGAACCCGAAATTTCGTTGTTCTGATCATTTAACTTAGCAGTTAATTGATAATCGGCACGATTTTGCCAATATTTCGGACCAGGCTGCCCACTTGCCGAACGGTATTCGTTACCTGTTCTGGTATAAAAAATGGGAGCAAAAGCATCCTGATAGCTATACTTAGATACCGGTGCTGTGGTGCTTGCGCTTGGAGTTTGTTGTGCGAAGGAAGTAAATCCTAGCAACAAAGCCAAGGATACACCGATGAAGTGTTTGATTTTGTTCATTATGAGATTGATTTTAGGGTTGAAAATTAGTGAAAATGATTGTCAAATACGTGAATCGATTACAATTGTTACTTTTTAGCAAAATATGTAGCATAGGCTTCTTCATCAAAGCTTAACAAAATACCTCGGTTAGATTCTAAAACGGGGCGTTTTGTTACACTTGTTTTCTGCAGTATTAACTCAAATGCTGTTTCTTTATTTTGAATGCCTTGTTGTACCTCAAGGGGTAGTTGTTTCCAAGTGGTGCCTCGTTTATTTACCAAGGCTTCCCAACCCACTTGCTTGGCCCAAGCTTCTAACTTATCTGTAGTGATGCCTTTTTTCTTAAAATCGTGAAAGGTGAAAATTATTTCGTGGGCTTTAAGCCAATCGAGGGCTTTTTTAACGGTATTGCAATTGGGTATGCCGTACAGGGTAATCATGTTATTTATTAAAGTTAGTCATGGTTAACTCGGGGCCAATGGCCACAAAACTTTCTATCATTTGTATGCTTTTATCTATTAAAGACGGCAATTCAGACTGTTCGGTTGCATCAAATCCGCTTAATACATAATCTACTTGGTGTCCTTTAGGGAAATTATCGCCAATGCCAAAGCGAATGCGTGGATAATCGGAATGGCCCAATACCGCCTCAATGCTTTTTAAGCCGTTGTGGCCTGCATTGCTGCCCTTGGGTTTTAAACGCACCGTTCCGAAAGGCAGGGCTAAATCGTCTACCACAATAAGTACCCGCTCGGCCGGAACGACCAATTCCTGCATCCAATAGTTAAGCGCTTTGCCGCTTAGGTTCATAAAGGTGGTGGGTTTTATGAGGCAGAGTTTTTTGCCTTTAAAAGACACTTCGGTATATCTGGCCAGGCGCATGGTAGTAAAACTGGCACCTGATTTTTTTGCCAATTCATCTAACACCATAAAACCAATGTTATGCCTGGTATCGGCATATTCGGGGCCTATGTTTCCTAATCCAACTATAAGATATTTCATGGTTAACAAATATAAAAAAAGACTGAGCTTAGTGGGCATAAAAAAAGCGCCCCGTTTCGGAGGCGCTTTTTTCGAGAAGCAAGGTTGTATTAACTAGCTGCTTCTTGTTCTGCTTGTTTTAATGCACGAGACATTACCACAGAAACGATAGTATCGTCGGTATTGTTGGTTACTTGAAATTTATCGAAGCTTAAATCGCCAACACGTACAGATTTTCCTAATTCTAATACTTCAATACCTACTTCAACGTATTGTGGCATATCTTTAGCGAATGCCTTAACACGCAGTTTACGTAGTTTTTGGATTAATTTACCCCCCATTTTAACACCTGGAGAAGTACCGGTTAATTTTACCGGAATTTCCATTACAAATGGTTTGCTTTCGTTTATTCTTAAAAAGTCAACGTGCAAAATTAATTCGGTTAATGGGTGGAATTGGATGTCTTGCAATACCGCTTGCGCTTTGGTACCTTCTACATCAATGTCAACGAAATGAACGTCTGGTGTGTACACCAAGCCTTTCAGATCAGCTGCGGACACGGCGAAGTGGATTTGGTTGTCTCCTCCATAAAGAACTGCAGGCACTTTGCCTTCGTATCGCAATTCTTTAGCGTCTCTTTTCCCTACGTTCTCTCTACGAGAACCGCTAATAGCAAATGATTTCATTTTTTAATTTATTATATATCTAACGTTATTGTTATTCTACTTTAAATAGGTCCGATATCGAGCCGTGTTCGTTTACGTTGGCAATGGCTTTGGCAAACAAATCGGCGGTTGATAGGACCTTAATTTTGCTACTCTCCTGTTTTAATGGGATCGTATCGGTAACTATTAATTCTGCCAAGGCAGAATTTTCAATGGTTTCGTAAGCCTTACCCGATAATACGGCATGGCTACAAACGGCTCTTACACTATTGGCTCCGTTTTCCATAATTAAGGAAGCGGCTTTGGCCAAGGTTCCGGCGGT
>JBIIBV010000077.1:0-5527 GCA_044239195.1 Sphingobacteriaceae bacterium
GTGCTTTTAAAGAGTTTATTCATTTCGGATTGACTTCCCAAGACATAAACAATACGGCCATTCCCTATTCAGTTAAATGCGGATTAGCCGAAAGCTATGTACCTGCACTGGAGCTGGTTATTCAAACACTTAAGGGTTTGGCAGCACAATGGAAAGATGTTCCGATGTTGGCTCGTACACATGGCCAAGCAGCTAGCCCTACTCGTTTAGGTAAAGAAATTACCGTATTTGTTGAACGTTTAGAAACACAGCTAGCCACTTTAATAGCCATACCAAATGCAGCCAAATTTGGTGGAGCAACCGGTAATTTCAATGCACACCAAATAGCTTATCCCGATATTAATTGGATTGATTTTGCAAATCATTTCGTTCAAGATACACTGGGCTTAACACGCTCACAAACAACTACCCAAATTGAGCATTACGATCAGTTTGCGGCCCAATGCGATGCTTTAAAACGCATCAACACAATATTAATTGATTTAAATAGAGACTTTTGGCTCTACATCTCTATGGATTATTTCAAACAAGAGTTGAAAGCCGGAGAAGTAGGCTCTTCAGCCATGCCGCATAAGGTGAACCCCATAGATTTTGAAAATTCGGAAGGAAATTTAGGCATTGCCAATGCGCTTTTTGAGCATTTTTCGGCCAAATTGCCTATTTCTCGTTTGCAAAGAGATTTAACCGACTCCACCGTATTGCGTAATGTGGGTGTACCTCTAGCGCATAGCTTAATTGCCCTAAAATCTACTCAAAAAGGGTTAAACAAATTGGTATTGAACCAAGCAGCCATCAACACCGATTTGCAAGCCAATTGGGCAGTATTAGCCGAAGCCATTCAAACCATTTTACGCCGTGAGGGCTATCCAAACCCGTATGAAGC
Organism: Sphingobacteriaceae bacterium; assembly: GCA_044239195.1. Classification (GTDB taxonomy): domain Bacteria; phylum Bacteroidota; class Bacteroidia; order Sphingobacteriales; family Sphingobacteriaceae; genus JAIPAN01. The sequence goes on from JBIIBV010000077.1 coordinate 884, forward strand.
TTTAAAAGAGCTTACACGAACCAATCAAGCGATTGATGCTACAACCTTAATGGAATTTGTAAATGGCTTAACTATTCAAGAAACAGTAAAGCAAGAAATCTTACAATTACGCCCAGAAACGTATACTGGTATTTGAGGCTAGGCCGTCACCCCCATGTCATAACTTAATGACTCTGTGATAGCCATTTTCAAAAAACCTATTTTTGGGATAGATAATTTATATATGAGCACAATTAATGTATTTACAGAGGCTACGCCCAACCCGGCTAGCATGAAATTTTTGGTAAACAAACTTTTGGTAAACGGCAGTGTCGATTTTCCTACAAAAGAAAGTGCCGAAAGTTCACCTTTTGCGAAAGAATTATTCAAATTCAACTTCATAAATGGCGTATTTTTTGCCAGTAATTTTGTTACGCTTACCAAATCTGATGATAGTGATTGGGCTGATATTGAAGCCATTTTAAAAGAATTTGTGAAAGGTGCCGTAGAAAGCGAATTGAAAATACAAGAACAAGCCGAAGCAGACGTTGTTTTTGAAGGAACAGATATAGAGAAAAAAATTCAACAAGTATTATACGATTATGTTCGCCCTGCAGTTGAACAAGATGGTGGTGCAATTAGTTACCGATCGTTTAATAATGGAGTGGTTACCGTAGAGCTTAGAGGCTCTTGCAGTGGTTGCCCCTCTTCAACCATTACCTTAAAATCGGGCATTGAAAATTTGCTTAAACGCATGGTACCCGAAGTAAACGAAGTGGTTTCTGAAGCCTTATAAAAAAAAAGCCCCTGAAAATTCGGAGGCTTTTTTTTAGTTTTTGCGTTTGCTTTATTTTGTTTTTGGCGGTGCCGGAATACTTTCTCGGGTAGCCATAGCCCAATCAGTCAATACTTTACGCTCTGCATCGGTCAAACGAGCTTCGGCATGTATCCAGGTGTAGGAGTTTAAAGGCATTTCGTGTTCATTTACCTGCTCCGCTACTTCTTCTAGTTTATGGCGTGCACGTTTAGGGCTATAGGTCGTAAACTCCGAATAATTAAATTCTCCTTTGCCTTCTTTTACATGATCGTTAATCCACCATGCCAGTGGCTGCACATTCGAATACCAGGGATACACCGTATTGTTTGAATGACAATCGTAACAGGCTTTTTTAGCAATAGCCTGTACTTCTACTGGGGCTGGATATTTAGTGAAGATATCATTGGGCTGTACACCAATGGCCCTATTTTTTTCTGAAGGGATGAATTGGGCTAGTAAAAATAGCAGCACAAGCCCTGATAAAATTTTAGTACCTAGTTTCATATAGATTTGTTGTTAAAATGTGAATCAATAATGTGTAAAAGTTCTTTTGTAATACGTCCATTCGTGGCCAATACTTCACGCTCCTGTAAATAATTGGCTCTTCCAGAAAAATCTAGTACTTCACCACCTGCTTCTTTCACCAACACTACGCCGGCCGCAACATCCCAAGTTTGCAAATTGTATTCAAAATAGCCATCAAATCTACCGCAAGCCACGTAAGCCAAATCAACCGCTGCCGAACCTATACGACGCAAACCGTGGCATTTTTCCATTACCTCCTGAAAAACTTTCAGATAAGGCTCTTTTTTCTTGAAATCGTAATACGGAAAACCAGTTGCTAATAAGGTATTCGCTAGCTTGGGTGCTTTAGAAACTTGAATAGCTTTTCCATTTAACCAAGCGCCTCCATTTTCCCAAGCATAAAAACATTCATCGCGGTTAATTTCATACACCACACCCAAAACCAGGTCTTGATTGCGCTGCAAGGCTATACTTACCGAGAAGGTTGGAATACCATGGATAAAATTCGTGGTTCCATCTAATGGATCTATAATCCAATGATACGTTTCGGCTGTGGTTTGATTTGTTTTTTCTTCGGTAACAAAACCGGCTTCGGGTAAAATGGCCGACAAGCCTGCTACCAATTGTTTTTCCGCAGTTTTATCTACATACGAAACTAAATCATTGAGCCCTTTATACTCAATTTTATCGGGTGTAAAGCGTAGGCTTTCTTCTCGTATAAATTGACCTACTGCTTTAGTAAGCGTAATAACTTCTTGCGTGAGGGCAGCTAATTCCGGCTCCATTAGCCTTTTTTTGCATTTTTAATAGACCAAATTGCCCCACTAATACCTAACAAAATAAGAAGAGATGAAATTAATTCTGCTTGGGTAAAGCTTACTCCAGCTACATGGTATTTAGAATTTACACGAATAAGTTCGATGGTAAAGCGTTCCAATCCATTTAAAATTAAATAAATAGAAAATACAAGTCCCGGAGCATGAATTCGCTTACGAATTGACCAAAGAAAAGCAAACAAAGCCAAACAAATTATAGATTCGTACAAAGCAGTGGGATAAACCGGCAAAGGCAATTCGGAACAAAAACGGCCTACACAATCTTTAATAGGTACTCCTTCGTTAATTACATTGTGCGGATAGGTGCTAGACCACAACCAATCGGGCAACCAGCTAGGTTTTTGTGCTAAATTGGGAATTCCCCAATCGCCATCACCAGAAAGATGACAACCCATACGGCCAATACTATACGCTAGCATTAAACCCGGGCCACCTACATCGAGCATGTGCAATGGCTTAATTCCGTTTTTATTGGTGATGTATAATACGCCAGCACCTCCACAAATTAAACCACCATAAAAGGTCAAGCCACTAAATGATAGAAGCGCATCAATGGGATCTTTTGCAAAATCATCTAAATACTCTAGATTATGAAAAATTTTAGCTCCTAAAAATCCGGTAATTGCCGCCCAAACTAAGATAGTACTCATTTGTTGGTAGGGATGAACCGTTTCGTTCACTTCTTTAGGTTTAGGTAATAGCTGATCGTTCTTTTCTTTATAGGTCCAATAGCTTAGTAAAACCGCTAACACAATTCCTCCTAGCCAACTACCTTGACTAGACAATATGGCTTCTTGCGGATTGGCAGTAAAAGCAGCATAGTTAAAAACTGCATAACCTAATTTATATCCAATTAAAAAACCAAAAAACGCATTAGAAGCAAGCTCTAAAAAGCCAGCGGGTTTACCAATAGTTACTTTTTGAGTGATGGCTTTTAAAAGGCCTAAGGCTTCTTTTCGTTTTAGCTCTTCGCTAAATGCCCAGTAACCTGCGGCAAAAGCTAGGGCTACAAAAAAGCCAAATGTTTGAATAGGCAAAGGGATATGAATACCCGTTAGGTATTCAATTAAATAAGTGATGGTAGGAAACATAGGCTAAATATAGCGATTTTATGAATGTGTAATGAGTTCGTTTAGTTCCAAAATCTCCACGTCTCCATCGGCAGCAATAGCTTGAAGACTAACCGTTTTAAGCTCATTTACCCACAATGGATCGTAAGGCGTTTTTACTTTAACGTAATTTCTAGTAAAACCGTGCATGTAGCCTTCTTTTTGGTCGGCCTCAAATAGCACTTCTGCGGTACTTTCTAATTGACTTTCGTAAAAAGCACGGCGTTTTTTCTCTGAAAGTATGTGGAGCATTTTATTTCGATCGGCCCGTTGGCTACCCGGAACCGAATCTGGTAAGTCAATGGCTGGTGTATTTTCACGTTCCGAATAAGTAAATACGTGCAAATACGAAATAGCTAAGTCGTTTAAAAAGTTATAGGTATCTAAAAAATCTTCTCGATTTTCGCCCGGGAAACCCACAATTACATCTACCCCAATACAGCAATTGGGCATTAACGCCTTAATAGCAGCCACCCGTTCGGTATACAATTCGCGACGGTAGCGGCGGCGCATAAGCCCCAATATTTTATTGTTGCCAGATTGTAAAGGGATGTGAAAATGCGGCACAAATCGTTTGGATTGAGCCACAAATTCAATAATTTCATTGGTTAGTAGATTCGGCTCAATAGAGGAAATACGAATACGATCAATTCCATCTACTTCATCTAAAGCGATGATTAGATCTAAAAATCGATCTTCACGTTCCCCATTACGAATACCAAAATCGCCCAAATTAACCCCGGTCAATACTATTTCTTTTACACTCGAAGCGGCAATTTCTTTGGCCTGTGCCACCACATCGGCAATGGTATTGCTGCGGCTAGCCCCACGAGCTAAAGGAATGGTGCAAAACGTGCAGGAATAATCGCAGCCGTCTTGCACTTTTAAAAAGGTACGGGTACGATCTCCGTAGGAATATGAACCGATAAATTCTTGTGTAGCCTCAATAGGACTATTAAAAATCTGCGTTTTTTCGTTCTTGGTTAAATCAGTTATATGCGCAACCAAATTAAACTTTTCGGCGGCACCAAATACGGCATCTACACCCGGTATTTCAGAAATTTCTTGGGGTTTTAATTGCGCATAACAGCCTACAATGGCTACATAGGCTTTGGGCGAATGTTTAAGAGCTTCCTTCACCACTTTGCGGCACTTTTTATCGGCATGGTCGGTTACCGAACAGGTATTAATCACATATACATCGGCTGCATCGGTAAAATTAACCACCTCAAATCCTGCTTCTGTAAAAGAACGACCAATGGTAGAGGTTTCGGAATAATTTAACTTACAGCCTAAGGTGTAAAATGCGACTTTTTTAGTGCTCATGCTTGGCAAAAATACGATTATAACCCATTATTTTCTTCGCCCCAACGGTACG
>JBIIBV010000120.1:0-5518 GCA_044239195.1 Sphingobacteriaceae bacterium
AGAAGATCCTTTGGATTTTGCATTATGGAAACATACCACCGAAGGGATTACGTTTCCTGCCCCTTTTGGCAAGGGTCGACCTGGATGGCACACGGAATGTGTGGTGATGATTCAGGAAACCTTTCAACAGGCTTTGATTGACATTCATGGCGGTGGCTTTGATTTAAAATTCCCTCATCACGAAAATGAAATTGCTCAGTCACTAGCGATGAACCAAACGCATCTTGCAAATTATTGGTTACACAATGGCTTCATCAATCTCAATGCTGAAAAAATGAGCAAATCCACAGGCAATATCTTTTTGGCGAAAGATTTTTTATCGACGTATGAAGGTCCTTTACTTCGTTATTTGTTGTTGGCAACGCATTATCGAATGCCTGTTAATATCACTTCAACAATCATCGAGAACACTCAACAAGAATTATCCAAATTACAAATTGCCGTTCAACAATTAGCGACGTTCATCCAACTTCATGGTGGTCAACTCACCGACAAACCTTTGGCCGCACCCATTGAATTTTTACAAGCCTTATCCAACGATATCAACACGGCCAATGCTTTAACTTACTTGCATCAATATGTCAAAATCACCAATGGTTTTATTCGAGAAAAAGCACCTTCAGTCAATGAATTGCTTCATCGTTTCTTTACAATTCAAGCGATGTTGACTATACTTGGTCTATTCATTTCTTTTCCGATATTGACCAAAGAGGATCATCAGTTATATAAGGACTACTTGTCTGCTAAACAAGCGCAAGATTTTCTTAAGTCGGATATGATTAGAGACGCACTAAAAAAACGTTTGATTTTGATTTAAACCATAAGGAGCACCATGATGAACATCTTCACTGTCACGACACTCGATGAATTACTTGTTGATTTTCTCAACGGATTCTTTCCACCTTTTGGAAATTTTTTATTAAGCATCTTATCTTTAGTCATGGCAACCGTCTTGGCTGGTTTGATTGGTTATGAACGTGAATATCACGGTCACTCGGCGGGATTAAGAACCCACATTCTGGTCGCATTAGGGTCTTCATTAATCATGCTCTTATCCATTTATGGATTTGGTGATTTCAATCTTGACCGAGATCCTGCCCGGTTAGCGGCACAGGTTATCACGGGTGTTGGTTTTATTGGTGCTGGAACCATCATTCAAAATGGTTTTGATATCAAAGGATTAACCACGGCCACCACGTTATGGTTAGCGATGGCGATCGGTTTAGCAGCTGGCGCTGGGCAATTTATTTTGGCAGCCTCAGGCTCTTTGGTTGGTTTATTCACGTTAACGATGTTAAGAAAATTTGAAACTTATATTAATCGTAAAGCTCCAAAAGTATTTGTTTTGGTCAAGGATAATCAACCAGTGTTAAAAAACCTTCATGAATCTGCTCGAGAAATGCGAGTTGGAATTCGTAATATTGATTCGCAAATCACCACCTACCAAGGTGCTAAAGTGTTAAGAATTACCGTGACTTATTCGCAAATCAATCATGCGACTGCTTTAACGTTAGTCGAGGACATCAAACTACGCATTAATCCCATTGAAATCACGACTTCTTTTCATAGCGAATAAATTGAAACAACCTTAGGATTTTTAAACGATTTAGTCATGGAACAATATCGCTACGGGAAACACGCAGTTGAATCAAGTATTCGTTCAGGGAATGTAACGAAAGTTTTTTTAAGTACCAACTTTAAAGACCCAGTCATTCTTGCGTTACTTCAACAAAAAAAATTACCTGTAGAAAGGATAGAGGATGAACGTTTACAAAAACTGGTGGATCGAGCAAATCATCAAGGGATTGTAGCGCAAGTTAAACCTTTTCTTTACACCGAATGGCTGCCATTTATCAAACGCTTGGCATCTAAAGAACAACCTTTACTAGTTTTGTTAGATGGTATTGAAGATCCACAAAACCTGGGTGCCATCATTCGCACAGCGGTTGGTTATGGTGTCGATGGCTTGATCATCAAAAAAGATCGCCAAGTTGAAGTCACCTCAACCGTTGCTAAAATTGCCAGTGGTGCACTCGATCATCTACCGATCATTCAAGTGACCAATTTATCGCAAACCATTGCCACATTAAAAGAAAATCGATTTTGGGTTGTTGCCACTTCATTAGCGGAATCTCAAGATTATCGAAGTGTCGATTATCGTGGACCGATTGCGATTATCATTGGTCATGAAGGCCAAGGCATTACAAGATTGGTGTTAGAAAACAGTGACTTTAAAGTTAAAATTCCTATTCAAAACCTTGATTCTTTCAATGCTTCCACCAGCACTGCCATCTTATTAGCAGAAGTGTATCGACAACGTTTTCCTCTAAAGTAATCTTGTATTCATGCTAGCGATATCTGATGATGAAATTGTTTTTTTAGTGCGGGGTAAACAACCAGAAGCTTATTTACTTTTGTTAGAGCGCATGCAATTAAAACAAGATCGGTTGATTCATAAGCTTCTCTACATGCATCGGTATTGTGGATTGGATTATGATGATTTAAAAATTGTTGCCTTGCAAACGTTACTACTCGCGATTGAATCGTATGATCCTCATAAAAATATTTTTGATGCCTATTATCATTTCTTATTGCAAAGAGAATTAATTAACGAATTAAAAAGATTTAGTAGTGACAATCAAAATTTAATTAATACTGCCCTCTCGTTAGATTACGAAATTGAAGATGGATCTTTGCTTAGTGATCTTGTTGGGCAAAAAGATCAGCAATTAATTGCCATGGTTGAAGATCCTTTTCATCAGTTGCTTGAAAGTGAAGACCATCAACTTAGCGTCAAAGAAAAAGCGATTTTAACGTATCTAAAATTAGGATACAGTTTTACTGAAATCGCAAAGATTCTTGGTGGCCATTACCGGCAGATCTCTAAAATTGCCAAAACGTTATTAGCCAAACATCGTGATTAATTCAAATGGATTTTATTGACATTGTAAAGCCCTCTTGTTATATTCAATGTAGCTTAGATGAGAAATAGGAAATCCCGATGCGAAAAAACATTATTTTAATCTGCACTGTATGCTTAGCACGGAATTACCAAACATCTAGTAAAGGTAGTGGCATTGCTGATACACGTTTGGCGTTAAAAAAATATTGCTCAACTTGTAATCGCTCAACGTTACACCAGGAAAGTAAATAAGGAGTTTTATGAACGTCAATAAATTTTTTCAAGAAGTTGCTCGAGAAGCAAAACGAGTTCGCTGGCCAGAAACCAACACTTTGCTTTCCTCGATTTTTATTGTCATTGTGATTACTGTTTTTTCTGCGTTTGCACTCACCCTTGAAGATTTAGCAGTCGCTGAATTACTCGGACAAATTCGTGCTGCGTTTGAAAGTTTGAGATAAGGAGAAACCCATGGAACAACCTAATACAGTTCAACCTACCATCCCGGTGGCAAATGGCGATAAACAATGGTATGTTGTCAGTGCTTACGCCAGTCACGAAAATAAAGTCGCCGATAATTTAAGACGCCGCGTCAATTCGATGACCATGGAAAATTTTATTTTCCGTATTCTTGTCGTCGAACAAGAAGAAGCTGTTTTTAAGAATGGCTCTCCAACTGGTAAAAAGAAATTACGCAACGCCTATCCTGGTTATGTATTTATTGAAATGGTCATGACCGATGATTCTTGGTATGTGGTTCGTAACACCCCAGGGGTTACTGGATTCGTTGGATCTTCCGGTGGTGGGACCAAACCCATTCCGGTCACACCAGAACAAATGGAACCAATCCTTAAACGGATGGGGATGGTGGATGCTGGCATGTATGATCGTTATGCCATTGGTGACCATGTCAAAGTTATTCATGGCCCGCTTGAAGGAACCGAAGGTAAAATTGTCACCATCGATAAGGCCTCAGGTTTGGTGAAAGTGGAAACTGTGTTCTTTGGACGGGCAACCTCAGTGGAAGTTGATTTCTCTGAAATCGAAAAAATCTAATCTTAACGAGATGGATAATAAAAAAAGTTTGGGGTTTCCCAAACTTTTTTATTGCTTATGATTTATTGATGGAATTGGAGAAGGTAATCACATCTTTATTTTTACCGATGACGTAGATGATGTCTCTTGCTTCAAACGATTCTTGTGCTTTGGGAATTTCAGGGATGATGCCATCGATGTCTTCAGGTTTTACTTTACCAGCAGTCTTTTTAATTAAGACGATGTTGATGTTAAATTTATTTCGCCAATCAAGTTCAATTAGTTTTTTAGTTTTGAATCCAACCGGAATCGTCACCGAAGAAACAGAATAGTATTTATCAAAAGCAAAGTATTGAGATAAATTGGTTCCGGAAAGTCTAAACGCCAATGAACGACCAGCATCATCGGTGGGATGAATGATTTCATGAGCACCAATTTTTTTTAAGATTGGCGCGTATTCCATGTTATCAACACGAACCACGATGTGGGGAATTTCCATATCTGATAATAAAGCCGTGGTGATGATGGCGTCATGCAAGTTATCCCCGAAGGTGACAATCGCAACATCGACATTTTGAACACCGACTTCGCTCAAACTATGTTGGTTGGTGCAATCGGTGGTAAACACGGAGGCAAGTTTATCCTCTAACATTTTTACCCGAGACTCATCACGATCAATCCCAATGACTTGTTGGTTGTTCTCAATCAAGGCTTTCGCCACGCTTAAACCATATTGACCTAAACCGATGACTGCAAAAGACTTTTCGTTTGCCATGTGTCAAACCTCCTACCCAATGGGTACGTTTGCTTCCATATATTGGACATCACCTTGCTCAGTCCATGAAAGCTTATCAGAAAAAACAGAGATTGCCGCGATTGGGCCAATCCGACCCAAGAGCATGACAATCAGCAAGATGACTTTTGAAGAATCGGCTAAATAGGGACTTACCCCTTCAGAAAAACCAACGGTGCCGAAAGCAGAGACGACCTCAAACAGTAACGATGTTCCTGTTTTTAATCCAAGCGGATAACTGGTATTGAATTGTTCAATGTATTCAATCACCATCACTGTGAACAAGACAAAAACAATCGAAATCACGACCAATGCCATGGATTTGAGAATGGATTCAATGGAGAACGTTCGTTTAAAGGCATGCACACGTTTACCAGAAATTAATGCCCAAATCGATAAAAAGACAATGAAGGTGGTGGTGGTTTTAATCCCACCTCCTGTGGAAATAGGGTTTGCCCCAATAAACATCAATGTCATGATTAAGAATTTACTGGCGTTGGTTAAATCGCGAATACTTAGAATGGTCAACCCAGCAGTTCGACTTGAGACACTTGTGAAGAGGGCCAGATCAAACCGAAAGAAAGAACCTGAACTAAATTCAGTAATCATCAGTCCAACGGTTCCTAAGGCAATCAAGATGGCACTCATGATGAGGACAACCTTCACATAAGTTGACAATTTACCAATCCGAAAGCCATGTTTGAACAATTCTACCCATACCAAGAAACCTAAACCACCAGAAATAATCAGAATCATGGTGACACTTTGGATAAGGATATTGTTTTGATAGG
>JBIIBV010000078.1:0-5483 GCA_044239195.1 Sphingobacteriaceae bacterium
CCATTTTCTACAATGGGTTTTCTAGAATCCGAGCGATAGGATTCTTTACGAGCACCTACAAATTCAATCTCTAAATCCTGGTAGCGCAACATTGCAGTGCCAAAATTTTTAAACACCGATACTTTGCACTTCAGGTGTTTTCCTACTTCTTCGGCAAAGGTAATACCCTGTCCAATTACTAAAATATCGAGATCTTTAGAAGGGCGGCCCAAGAAAATATCACGTACATAGCCCCCAATTACATACGCTTCTACGCCCGATTGTTTGGCTAGTGTACTTAATTGTTTAAAAATGGGCTGTGTGAGGTGTTTTTTCATGGTAATTGAAGAGCATGCCCTTTGGACAAATTCTTTAAAGAAAGCCTAATTTAGTCCTTATCTTCTAATAAATGTAAAGAGCCCATCGGGGCTTAGTTTCATAATGGTCGAAGGTGTTTTTTCTTCGGATACTTCTTGTTCCAAATTTACCACATAATCTACTCCATCAATAATTTCTTGACTTACTTCGCTGAAATTTTTTGGAGCCGGCTCACCGCTTATATTGGCCGAAGTTGAAACGATAGGTAGGCGAAAGCGTTGGATAAGTTGTTGGCAGAAGTTATGTTTTACTACGCGAATACCTACGCTGCCATCCTCGTTAATTACGCCTGGAGCTAGGTTTTTTGCATTGGAGTACACAATGGTTAAGGGATTTTCGGCATACTCTATTAAATCGTAGGCTACATCGGGTATTTCGCGAACATAGCTGGGCAATTTAGTATCGTTTTCTACTAATACAATGAGGCTTTTGGAGGCAGAGCGCCCCTTTAAAGCCATTACTTTTTGTACCGCTTCTTCGTTGGTGGCATCGCAACCAATACCCCAAATGGTATCGGTAGGGTATAAGATTATGCCGCCAGCTTTTACTACTTCTAATGCTTTTTCTACTTCGTTTTTCATAGCAATTAAAGTGCTTGGTATACTTTTATGAGATTTTTTGCAATGGTTTCGTCGGTAAATTTTTGCGCATAAACGCTGCCATCTTCTCCCATTTTATGTTGAAGGGCTTTATCGCCCAAAATTTTGCGAATAGCTTCAGCAACATCATCCACACTAGTTGGGTTGATGTAGCAAGTACTAGGCCCGCCGGCTTCCGGAAAACAACTTCCGATAGACGTAATGACAGGGGTTTTGGAAAACAAGGCCTCAATAATTGGAATCCCAAATCCCTCGAACAAGGACGGGTAAATAAACAAATCGGCCAATTGGTACAGTATGGCTAGTTCCTCGGGTGATAATCCTTCTAAAAAAATTACTTTTTGTTCTAAGGTATTCTCGGCAATAAACGTTGAAATTTCTTTCGTATAAGCTGTTTTGCGTCCAACTAGTACCAACGTGGTGTCTATATTTTTCAGGGCTTTTACCACAACCAGAACATTTCTGCGGGCCTCTATGGTGCCAACGTTTAAAATGAACTGTTTGGGTAACTGATATTTTTTAATGAATGCTTCTTTCTGCGCAACCGGGTACCTTTCTTTAAAAGCTTGGTGACAACCTCGGTACACCACAGTTATTTTATTTTCGGGTATGCCCAAAAACTGCACAATATCTCTTTTAGTTTGTTCGCTAATGGCAATCACCGTATCCGCTGCCTCGGCCGCATGTTTAAACTTGCGGTAATAAGTGTTCCGATCTATAAACGAATAAAACTCGGGGTAGCGTAAAAAAAGTACATCTTGTATGGTTACTAGGCTTTTAATTCCTACATTATCTAACCCAACAGGTAATTCGCCCGACAAGCCGTGAAACAGCTCAATTTGATCTCTCTTTAAATCGTTGATGATGCCGAAACGGCGCCATAGATTCGAAAAGAAGGAGTAAAACCCACCCAAAGGTCTTTTTTCTATAACCTGAGCTCCCAGCGATTCGAAAAGCGTATTCTTGGATGGCTTAGGATTGTATAAAAAATAGCGATTTTGAGGATAATAGCGATGCAGTATGCGCACCAAATCTCGGCTATAATTTTCTAGTCCGGTAGTATTGTGAAATACTCGTTTAGCCTCAAACCCAATATTCATTCTTTTTGCTTAAACAGCTACTTTGTTTTCTCTTAACGCATCGTTTAACGAGGTTTTTTTATCTGTTGATTCTTTTCGTTGTCCGATAATTAAGGCACAAGGTACCTGAAACTCTCCTGAAGGGAATTTTTTGGTATATGAACCCGGAATTACCACCGAACGGGCCGGAACACGACCTTTATATTCAACAGGCTCGGCGCCCGTAACGTCTATAATTTTGGTTGACGCAGTAAGTACCACATTAGCTCCTAAAACAGCCTCTGCTTCTACATGCACCCCTTCTACCACTATGGCTCTAGAGCCAATAAAGCAGTTATCTTCAATAATTACCGGTGCTGCTTGTACGGGCTCTAATACGCCGCCAATGCCTACACCACCGCTTAAGTGTACATGTTTACCAATTTGCGCACAAGAGCCTACTGTTGCCCAAGTATCCACCATGGTGCCTTCATCTACATAAGCGCCAATGTTTACATACGATGGCATCATAATTACGCCTTTGGCCAAATATGCACCATAACGGGCCAAGCCGTGAGGTACTACACGCACACCTTGTTCTTTGAAATTGGTTTTCAACTTCATTTTATCGTGAAAAACAAAAGGGCCTACCTTTATTTCTTCCATCTGACGAATAGGAAAGTATAAAATAACCGCTTTTTTAATCCAATCGTTTACATGCCAGCGGTTGCCAATAGGTTCTGCCACACGTATTTCGCCAAGATCTAGTTTTTGGATAACAGTTTCAATGGCTTCTGTGTATTCTTTATTGCTTAATAGCTGTCTATTGTCCCAAGCAGCTTCAATTTTTTGTTGTAATTCGGCAATCATAATTTAATTTTTAGCAAATTAACAGTTTTTTGAGGATTATTGTCTCATAGAAACGTCATGGCTGAAAAAGAAAAGTTACGTATTGATAAATATTTGTGGGCGATAAGGGCTTTTAAAACCCGTAGTTTAGCTACCGAGGCGTGTAAAGCTGGCCGTGTAAAATTAGGCGGACAGGCTATTAAACCCGCCTATACGGTTAAAATAGGCGAAATTTATACAGTTCAAAAAGGGGGTTTAAAGAAAACTATTCGGGTAGAGGGCCTGCTTGAAAAACGCATGGACGCCAAATCTGTTAGTGCCTATTACGAAGATTTAACTCCGCCCGAAGAAACCCAAGCCTTTAAATCTGCCTTTCTTTCTCCAATACTTACTCGAGATCGGGGTGCTGGTCGTCCTACCAAAAAAGATCGTCGCGAAATTGACGAACTGCAAGAGGGTTGGTTTGAAGAGGACTAGTTCCTATTTTTTTGAGATTGATGACAAGCTTGTATTCTGCTCATAAAAAAACCCCGACTGATGTCGAGGTTTTGAACGTACATGTTTTTAAATTTATTTTTTGTCTTTAGCGTAGGCTTCGTTTAAGCCCGCTACTACTTCTTTGGTAACGTCTAAGCTTTCGTCGGCAAATAATACTGTTGGATTAGCTTTAGAGTAGGTTAATACCATTTTGTATCCCTTTTCTTTAGCAAAGCCTTTTAAGAAGGCCGCTACTTTTTCGTACAATTTCTCGTTTTCGGCCGCTTCTTCGTTGGCTAATGCAGAGCTTGCATTTTGGTTATAGCTAGCCAATTCTTGTTGTTTACGGGCCAAACGATCTTCAGTGGCTGCACGTTGATCGGCACTCATAGCACCTGCCTGTTGCTGGTATTGAGCAACTTCACGTTGAAAAGCAGTTCCTTTCGCATTTAAATCAGCTTGTGCTTTTTTAGATTTTTCCTCGAATTTAACTTTAATGCTTGTAAAGTATTCGTACTTGCTTAACAAGGAATCAGAATTTACATATACAATGGCTGAAGTTCCGGCTTGTGTACTTGTGCTGGTTTGAGGTGCTGTTTTGCTGCACGATGCTACTAAAATGCTCAAGCCTAAAGCAATCATCGATACGTAGATTAGTTGTTTTTTCATGTTTAAATTTTGTTCAATAATGCACAAATATAAACTTTCATCGGCTTATTTAATAACCTTTAACGAATGTTAATAAATGCACGTTAAAAAAGGCCATTATTTATCAACATTATGGTTCAGATACAGTATTAAACCTTATTTTTGATACTTGTAGTATTTTATAAATTATGAGCGAAGAAAAGGAAAACAAATCAAATTATTCGGCCGATAATATTCAGGTTTTAGAAGGGTTAGAGGCGGTAAGAAAACGCCCGTCGATGTATATTGGCGATACCGGCGTAAAGGGTTTACACCATTTGGTTTACGAGGTTGTAGATAACTCTATTGATGAAGCCTTGGCTGGATACTGTAGCGATATATTCGTTACCATACATAAAAATAATTCTATAACAGTACAAGATAACGGACGTGGTATTCCAACCGGATTGCACACCAAAGAAAATAGATCTGCCTTAGAGGTAGTTATGACTGTTTTACACGCCGGAGGTAAATTCGATAAAGATACCTACAAAGTATCTGGAGGTTTACACGGGGTGGGGGTATCTTGTGTGAATGCCTTATCAACTGATTTAAAAGTAACGGTACACCGCGAAGGAAAAATTTTTCAACAAGAATACAAATGCGGAGTACCTCAATACGATGTAAAAGTAGTAGGTGAATCTGCCATTACCGGAACTACTGTTCATTTTCAGCCAGATCAAGATATATTTAGTTTAACCACCGAGTATAAATTTGATACACTTGCGGCTCGTTTACGTGAATTGGCTTACCTAAATAAAGGAATTCGCTTAAGTTTAACCGACGAACGTGAGGCAGTAGAAGATGGCTTTTTAACCGAAAAATTCCATTCAGAAGGTGGTTTAAAAGAATTTGTTCAATTTTTAGACGGTAACCGTCAGCCTTTAATTCCCGAACCTATTTATGTAGAAGGCATTAAACAAGGTATTCCGGTAGAATTAGCCATGCAATACAACGATACCTATGCGGAAAATGTGCATTCCTACGTGAACAACATCAACACCATTGAAGGTGGTACGCACGTTGCAGGTTTCCGTAGAGGATTAACTCGTACCCTGAAAGCATATGCCGAGAAATCAGGTTTATTAAAAAATATGAAAATTGAAATTACTGGGGATGACTTCCGTGAAGGATTAACCGCTGTAATTTCTGTAAAAGTAGCCGAGCCTCAATTCGAAGGTCAAACCAAAACCAAATTGGGTAACAATGAAGTTATGGGTGCAGTAGATGTGGCAGTGGGAGAGATTTTAGGAAACTACCTAGAAGAAAACCCACGGGAGGCAAAAATGATTGTTAATAAAGTAATTTTAGCCGCTACAGCCCGTGCCGCAGCTCGTAAAGCCCGTGAAATGGTGCAACGCAAGAGTGTGATGGGCGGTTCGGGTTTGCCAGGTAAATTGGCCGATTGTGCGAATAGCGATCCCGCAGCATGTGAATTGTACTTGGTGGAGGGCGA
>JBIIBV010000028.1:0-20258 GCA_044239195.1 Sphingobacteriaceae bacterium
ATTTTGCTTCATAAAAAAGGCTTATTTTTGCATCAAACCTCTTAAAACCTATGGCTGAATATCAGTTAACACTTCCTAAAATGGGCGAAAGCGTTGCCGAAGCTACCCTGATTAAATGGGTAAAAAATGTGGGCGACAGCATTCAAGCAGATGAAATTATTTTAGAAATTGCTACCGACAAGGTAGATTCTGAAGTTCCTTCGCCCGTGGCCGGTAAACTGATTAAAGTATTATTTAACGAAAACGATGTGGTGCAAGTGGGAGAGGTTATTGCACTTATTGAAACTGAAGGCGGTACTGCCAGCAGCTCAGTTCCACCCGTCGAGCCCGCTCCTGAAGTTTTACCTGAAGTAGAAACACCTAGTATAGCCGATATACCTGGTATCAAAGAATTAGTAGCAGAGCCTATTGTTGTTATAGAAGCTGATTTTAGCAAAACGGACAAGTTTTATTCGCCATTGGTGAAAAGCATTGCTGCCGAAGAGGGAATTACGCCTGCTGAATTAGATCAAATATCAGGAACAGGTACCGATGGAAAAGTAACCAAGCAAGATTTATTGGATTATATTGCCAATAAAGGCGCTGGTGCCACCAAAGTGCAGGCCCCTACATCTGGTTCGGCAGAAAGCCCTAAAACTACCTCTCCACCCGTACAGGTAGCTTCTGGTTCTGATGAAATTATTGAAATGGATCGCATGCGCAAACTGATTGCCGAACACATGGTTATGAGTAAGCAAACGTCGCCACACGTTACTTCTTTTGTAGAAGCCGATGTAACCAATGTGGTACGTTGGAGAGATCGGGTAAAAAGTACGTTCGAAAAACGTGAAAACGAAAAACTAACCTTTACACCTATTTTTATTGAAGCCGTTGCTAAAGCCATTAAAGATTTTCCGATGATAAACGTATCGGTAAATGCCCAACAAATTATTGTAAAGAAAGACATTAATATAGGTATGGCAACTGCCTTACCATCAGGTAATTTAATTGTACCTGTAATTAAACGTGCCGATCAATTAAATATGGTAGGTTTGAGTAAATCGGTAAACGATTTGGCCAACCGTGCACGCCAGAACAAACTACAACCTGATGAGGTAAAAGAGGGGACTTTTACCTTAACCAATTTGGGTTCTTTTGGTAATTTAATGGGCACACCCATTATTAACCAACCACAAGTAGCCATTTTAGCCGTGGGTGCCATTAAGAAAAAACCTGCCGTGTTAGAAACAGCCGATGGCGATGTAATTGCCATTAGACACATGATGTTCTTGTCCTTATCATACGATCACCGAGTAGTAGACGGTGGTTTAGGCGGTTCTTTTGTACGTAGAGTAGCCGATTATTTAGAGGCTTGGGATGTGAATAGGGAAGCTTAATGCTGAGCTAAAGCTTGATTCAAATCAGCCTGTAAATCTGCTATATTTTCTAGCCCTACCGATACCCGAATTAAGTTTTTAGGTGTTTTGGTATCAGGCCCTTCCACAGAAGCACGGTGTTCTAATAAACTTTCTACGCCACCTAAACTAGTAGCTTGGGTAAATATTTTCACGCTATTACATACCTTTCTAGCAGCTACTTCGCCATCTTTTACCAAAAATGATATTACACCGCCAAATCCGCATTGTTGTTTTTTAGCCAATTCGTGTTGTGGGTGGCTGCTTAAGCCTGGATAAAACACACGCTCTACCTTGGGGTGTTGTTCTAAAAAGCTAGCCAATGCTAGTGCATTTTCTAAATGTCCTTTCATGCGGTAGGGCAAAGTTTTAATGCCACGAACGGTCATATAACAATCAAACGGAGCGGGAACTGCCCCAGATAGGTTTTGTATGGTTCTGATTTTTGTCCAATACTCATCGGCAGTTTTACAAATGAGTGCGCCACCCAATACATCACTATGGCCACCCAAATATTTGGTGGTAGAATGCATCACGATATCGGCACCTAAAGCCAATGGGCACTGAAATATAGGCGTAGCAAAGGTATTGTCGCAAGCAACTTTAATTTGATGCTTTTTAGCCAAACTGCAAATGGCAGCGATATCACTTATTTTTAGGAGTGGATTGGATGGACTTTCTAGCCAAATTAAACGGGTAGTAGGTTTTATGGCTTTTTCAATCGCATCCAAAGAGGTGGTATCTACAAAATCTACACTTAAAACACCTTTAAATACTTGTAGGAGTGCATTGCGTAAGCCGTGATACATATCGTCGGGTGCAATGACGTGGCTACCAGGATCTAGTGCTTGAAATACTGCCGAACCAGCTGCATTGCCCGAAGAGAAGGCACAGGCATCAGCGCCATGCTCTAGGGCCGCTAAAACCTTTTCTAAAGAGCGTCTATTAGGATTATCGCTACGGGTATACATGTAGCCATCGGGGTAATTCCCTTCTAAATCTCGTTCAAAGGTGGTAGAAAGACTAATGGGCTGAATTACTTCGCCTGTTAAGCTATTTACGGTGTTGCCAGCATGTATGGCTATGGTTTCAATTTTCATAGTATATAATCCTTTCGTAAACTTAACAAATGCGTGGCTTTATCCCAACAATAGGATTAAATATTGTGTACCGAATGTGTATTTTTGTAAAAAATAGCTAACATGTCTACCACGCTTTCTTTTTTAGTATCCGATCCTTCTTTGCCTGTAGAACTTAAAGCTATTGCGCAAAAAGTACAACAAGCTGAACGCATTAGTCCCGAAGAAGGGATTTTGCTCTACGAAAAAGCAGATCTTTCTTATTTAGGTGTGTTAGCCAATTTTATTAGAGAACAGAAGCATGGCCATAAAACTTATTTCAATCGTAATTTTCATATAGAACCCACCAATTTATGTGTGTACGATTGTAAATTTTGCTCTTATTCTCGTTTGTTGAAACAAAAGGAGGAAGGGTGGCAGTTTACAAAAGAAGATATGCTGAACATCGTAAAATCCTACGATGGTAAACCCGTAACCGAAGTACACATTGTGGGTGGTGTATTGCCGCAGTATGATGTTGATTTTTATGTGGATTTATTTCAATCTATCCGGTCGCATCGGGCAGATTTACATATTAAAGCGCTAACCCCGGTAGAGTTTCATTATATCTTCAAAAAGGCCAAAATTGATTATGCCACAGGCATGAAATTGATGAAAGAAGCCGGCTTAAACTCTATTCCTGGTGGTGGTGCCGAAATATTTGCACCCGAAATTAGAGAGCAAATTGCAAAAGATAAATGTACCGGTGATCAATGGTTAGAAATTCATGAAATTTGGCACAATTTGGGCATGCGTTCCAATGCCACCATGCTGTATGGCCATATAGAAAGCTACGCACATCGCATTGATCATATGGAGCAATTGCGCCAATTACAAGATCGTACAGGTGGTTTTCAAACCTTTATCCCCTTAAAATTTAGAAATCAGGATAACCAATTATCGCATTTACCTGAGGTAAGTGTACTCGAAGACTTACGAAATTATGCCATTGCTAGAATTTATCTTGATAATTTCGATCACATTAAAGCCTATTGGGCCATGATTAGTCGGCAAACCGCACAACTTTCATTGAGTTTTGGGGTAGATGATATTGATGGAACTTTGGACGATACCACCAAAATTTACACCATGGCTGGTGCCGAAGAACAAAATCCGGCCATGAGCACGCAAGAATTGGTCAATTTAATAAAACAAGTTGGCCGTCATCCGTTAGAACGTGATACCCATTATCACGTCATTCAAGATTTTAAGGATGTAGTATTTGAAGATGAGGTAAAACCCAATTATTACCCCTTACCGGTATTGAATTGATGTTTACAGCCAAAACTTTTTACATTATTAGGCACGGCGAAACCGATCTAAACCGCCAAGGAATTATTCAGGGTAGGGGAATGAATACCGATTTGAATGAAAAAGGGACAGCCCAAGCTGCAGCTTTTTTTGATGAATACCAGCACATTCCATTCGATGTGGTTTACACTTCAACATTAAAACGGACTCACCAAACAGTAGCTAAATTTATTGAGAAGGATATTCCTTGGAAACAGCACCCCGGTTTAGATGAATTGGCTTGGGGAATTTATGAAGGCAAACCATCGGAAGTTACCAAACCTGCATTTTTAGCCTTAACAACAGCCTGGTTGGAAGGTGCAGTACACGAAAAGTTTGAAGCCGGAGAAAGCCCCCTGGAAGTTCAAGCTAGGCAATTAGAGGCTTTAGAAGAGTTGAAAAAATTAGCGGATGTAGACAATGTGTTAATATGTATGCACGGCCGGGCTTTACGCATATTCTTATGCGTGTTATCAAACTTATCCTTATCGCAAATGGATACATTCCCGCATAGCAATACTACTCTATACAAGGTGCATTTTGATGGCGAAGGTTTTGAAATTCAGGAATACAACAATACCCAGCATTTAGTCTAACATGAGCGATAAAATTAACGTTTCGGCCGTTTCTTATACCAATACCAAACCTTTTGTGTACGGACTTATCCATTCGCCGGTGGCAGCGCACATCAATTTAAGTTTAGATATACCCGCTACCTGTGCCGATAAATTACTTAACAATGAAGTAGATCTTGGCTTAGTTCCAGTAGCCACATTATTGCGTATGCCACATTATGAATTGGTTTCCGATTATTGCATTGGAGCTGTAGGGGTGGTCAATTCGGTATTCATTTTTTCGGATAAGCCCATAGAAGAAATCCAAAGCATACGTTTCGATGCACAATCTAGAACCTCGAATTTATTAGCCCAATTGCTTATGAAGCATTTATGGAAAAAAGAAGTGAATTGGATAAAGGAAGGAGAGGCCGATGCATTTGTAGAGATTGGCGACCGCACCTTTGGTAAAAAAGCACAATATGCCTATAGCTACGATTTATCTGAATGCTGGTTCAGCTTAACGCAACTGCCTTTTGTATTTGCGGCTTGGGTTAGTGTCGTAAAATTACCTCCACACTTTTTAAGCTTATTTAATGAAGCTCTGGCTTTTGGTCTTCACAATCGGAATGTGGTCATTGAAAGTTTAGCTGAAGAAAACCTAGCCATTGATGTGAGGGCTTATCTAACCCAATCCATCGATTACCAATTTGATGCGCAAAAACGTTTAGGACTTTCTACTTTCTTAGAGTTGGCAAGTACGCTCTAACACCAATTTTATAGTCTTATCAATAGTTTTACCCGGATTTTTAGAAAATTCGTATTTCACTCTGCTTGCTAAAATGGCATTAACCGATATGGCTTGGTGCCCTAAAATATTGGCTAAACCATAAATTCCGGAGGTTTCCATTTCTAAATTGGTTAGTCGCCAATTATCTTTTGAAATGCTTGATAATTGTTTAATAAAATTCGGTATGCTTTTGTTGAAACGCAATTCACGACCTTGGGGTGCATAAAACCCTGGTGCGGTAACCGTAATTCCACGAGGTAAATCTTTACCAATTTTGCGTAATAATAGTTTGCTGGCGGCACATACATAAGGTTTTAATGGCTTAAAAGCAGGTGCTTGGCTTACTATTGCTCTTAAAATAGCTTTTTCCTCCCGGCTAGCTTCATAGGTGTAAAAGGCCATCAATGCATCTAGTCCCACTGCATATTCTGATACCAGAATACTATCAATGGGTATGTCGGTTTGCATGGCGCCAGAGGTGCCAATCCGAATAATATTTAAACTCTTAAGTTTATCTAAATAAACTCTTCGGTCTAAATCTATATTCACCAAGGCATCCAATTCATTGAGTACAATATCAATATTATCGGTACCAATGCCGGTGGAGATAACACTTATGCGTTTCGATCCAATATAGCCTGTATGGGTAATAAATTCACGTTTTCCCTTGCGTAATTCCACTTTATCGAAGTGTTTACTTACTTCGCCCACCCGATCGGGATCACCAACTGTAATAATATCGTCAGCTAAATCTTCGGGCAAAAGATTTAGATGGTATACGCTTCCATCTTTATTTAAAATGAGATCTGTTGTACTAATTTTCATAGTGTTGATTGATAAATTAACCTCAAGTTATAAATATTTTCTAATAGTGTAATAATTTTTAATACAAATTGTTGTCTAATCTCAATTATCAAGGAGCATTCGGTATCTAAATCCTGAGCTAAAATAGTGATGTTTTCATCTTTAAGTATTTTCATCACCTTATTAAGTTGGGTATAAGGTACGTGGATTTGATACCGATCTTTTATAGTTTTCTCTATGATTTCTGCTTCTTTAATAGCGGCTAACGACGCTTCTTTATAGGCATGAATTAAGCCAGGAACACCCAACAAGGTGCCGCCAAAATAACGCACAACGGCTACACAAACTTGTGTAAGGTTAGCTGATAAAAGTGTATTCAATATGGGTTTTCCTGCCGTTCCTGAAGGTTCTCCGTCGTCATTTACCCTAAATACCGATCGATCGGTGCTTAGCCGTAGTGCCCAGCATACATGTCGAGCTTTGGGATGTTCGGCCTTCAATTCCGCCAATATTCCTTTTACATCCTCTACCGATTGAAGAGGGAAGACATAGCCTATAAACTTGCTCCCTTTATCTTTAAAGAGTCCTTGAGCGGGTTGTTTTACGGTTAAATACGAATCGGTAAACACCTTTAGGCTAGTGAAAGTAAAACAATGGAAAGTAGGGCTAAGCCAATGCCTATATAATTTAATCGACTTAATTTTTCTTTAAACAGCCATAAACCCACCAATGAACCTAATGCAATTACGCCAATATTCATGCTGGTAAATACAATAGAGGGTTGTGTACTCAAGGCTTTATGTGCTTTTAAATAGAATAAAATATTACCGAAATTAAAAGCACCCAACACGATACCGAAGATCATATTTTTGAGATTTAAGTGTTCCTTTTTAATCAAGCGGTTATAGGCCAATAGAATGAGAGAAACAAAAAGGGCTAACACAAACACCCAAAATAATGAGGTAGTAAAGGAAATTTCGGAAAGTGTAGCCAATTGTTTAAAAAACACATCAATAATACCCATTCCTATAAATACAAGAAGCGGGTAAACCCAAGAATAAGCGGCGCTTGCTTGATTCTGTTTCCAAGGAATAGAGAAAAGTACAGCAACAATACCAACAGCTATGGCTACTAATTTCTGATTAGATATGTGTTCTCCAAAAAGTAAAAAAGCCGCTAATAAAGGTATGAGGAGAGATAAACGTTGAGCAATATCGGTACGCACTATGCCTGATTTGGTAACAGATATGGCCAAAATGATAAATAAGGTGGGCAATAAAACACCCAATAGGGCATACGTACTAAGGGGACTTTCTGCAGGAAAATTGAGGCTAGGCTTAAATATGAACAAGCAGGCCGAAGCGGCCACTACGTAATTTACGGGTATGGCTTGCACCATATTTACCTCATAGCGCTTGGCTACTTTTAGTAAAATGGAAACAAGTACGCTACAGAAAATGCTGATAAATACGTAAATCATGGCTTGTATAATGTATTGCAAATTAAGCAAAACATTCGTTTTTTGAATCTGATTCTAGCTTTTTTACCAAAGCTTTTATTTAATTTGCAGCGATGACTTTTTCTGACCTCGAAAAACAGTTTAGTGCCGAATTAAGCGATATTTACGCTAGGGAAGAAGCAGCAATGCTTTGTTTTTTAAGCGTGCAACATCGCTTTATGTGCACGAAAGCAAGCTATCTCTTGAACAAGCAAGAAGTTATTTCTGATGCAGATAAAACCCACTTTTTAGATATCCTAGGTCAACTAAAAACCTCTAAACCCATCCAATATATTTTAGGTGAAACTGATTTTTACGGACGCACATTTCGGGTTAACCCCGCCGTATTGATACCAAGACCCGAAACTGAAGAGTTGGTAAAATGGGTTGTAGAGACTGTTTCTACCAAAAACCCTTCGCTACTGGATATTGGAACCGGAAGTGGCTGCATTGCTATCAGTTTAAAAATTGAAATCCCCGAGGCGGAGGTATTTGCTATAGATATTTCGGCCGATGCCCTGGCACTTGCTCAACAAAATGCTACCTTTCATAAGGCACCCGTTACCTTTATAGAAAAGGATGTATTGCACATGCATCCTAGAGATTTAACCACCAACTTTGATGCTCTGGTGAGCAATCCACCATACATCGCTCTGGCCGAAAAAGAGCTTATGAAAGCCAATGTATTTGCAAATGAGCCACATGTTGCTCTTTTTGTACCCGATACTAATCCCCTGATTTTTTACGATCGCATTGCGGCTTTAGCTCAAGAAAAATTAAAACATGGTGGGTTTTTGTTTTTCGAAATAAACGAACGTTTTGGAAAAGAGGTGCTAGAATTGCTTGTAAAAAAAGGTTTTAAACACCTAGAACTGCGTCAAGATTTAAGTGGAAAAGACCGAATAGTAAAAGCACAGTGGGTGGGCTAACTACGCGGATGATATTGTAAAATGGTACTTTTTAAATAGTCGCGATCTAGGTGCGTATAAATTTCGGTAGTGGTAATACTTTCGTGGCCTAGCATTTCTTGTACGGCCCGTAAATCGGCGCCACCCTCTAATAAATGCGTAGCAAATGAATGCCTAAATGTATGCGGACTGATAGTTTTTTTAATTCCAATTTTAGTAGCCAAGCCTTTAATAATTAAAAAAACCATCACTCTAGAAAGCGATGAGCCTCTATTGTTGAGGAATACCCAATCTTCTTGGCCAGGTTTTATTTTAAGGTGTACCCGAACCTCCTGAAGCCAAATTTGTAAGAATTTAGCCGCTTCGGAACCAATGGGCACCAAGCGTTCTTTGTTGCCTTTGCCTAGAATTTTTACCAATTCTATATCTAAAAACAAGTTCGATATTTTTAAATCAATCACTTCCGATACCCGTAAACCACAACCGTAAAGCATTTCTAAAATGGCTTTGTTGCGCATTCCTTCTGGTTTAGAAAGATCAATGGCATCTATTAAACTGTTGATTTCGTGTATGCTCAGCGTATCGGGTAGCTTTCGGCTCAGTTTCGGGCTTTCTAATAGGGTGGTTGGATTGTCGCTCAATAGCCCTTCGAGAACCAAAAAGTGAAAAAAGGTTTTTATGCCCGATAAAATTCTGGCTTGAGAGCTGGCACTCATTCCACGGCCATGAATCCATGCTATAAACTCTTTTAAATCAGAAAAATCGACTTGATTGAGCGATTTGCCTCCCAATTCGCTTTCTAAAAAGCTTTCTAGTAGCGCCACATCACGCACATAGGCGACACTTGTATTGGCCGAAACCGAACGCTCGAGCTTTAAATACGCTTGAAATCCTTTAATTATTGACGCCCACTGCACCTTTTTCGATTTTAAATTTTATGTTTGAGTAATGAATATCTATATCATCAACGGACCAAATTTAAACTTACTTGGCATTAGAGAGAAATCTATTTATGGCGAACAAGGATTTGAGTCGTTTTTTGAAGACTTAAAAACACAGTTCCCCGCCGTAAACTTACATTATTACCAAAGTAATGTAGAGGGCGAATTGATAAATAAATTACACGAAATTGGTTTTACTGCCGATGGTATAATTTTTAATGCCGGTGGTTATACGCACACTTCGGTGGCCATTGCAGATGCCATTGCCGGCATAAAATCGCCAGTTATTGAGGTGCATATCTCAAACGTATATGCTCGTGAAGAGTACCGCCATGTTTCTTTGATGGCTAAAAATTGCAAAGGGGTAATTAGTGGCTTTGGTTTGGCTAGTTACAAGCTGGCTTTAGATAGCTTCTTATAATTGCTTGTAGGTTTTTTGTTTGCGCACAAAATATTGCCAAACAATGCTTCGTGGAAATAATCCTAGTGCATTAAAAGTGCCATCTAGTTCTAGGCCATTGGCTTCCTTTTTCCAAACTCGTTTTAAAAAATCTACATGCGCCCGACTGATGGCCCAGGCATTTGAACTCTTTTTATCAACCAAAAACCTAATTAAACTCATAAAATCTAAGAAAAAACGCAACACAATAATATACAAGCGTTTGTTTTTTGGTAGGTTTTTATAGAGCATAAGCAGGTTGTTCCTAAAGTTTAAAAAAGTTTTTTGCGGACTTTCTGCAGACAAAGTACCTCCGCCAACATGATACACACTAGCCGCAGGACAGTACCAAATTTGTTTACCCAAGCGTTTTAAACGCCAACATAAATCAATTTCTTCCATGTGGGCAAACAAACTTTCGTCAAAGCCATCTGCTTGTAGCCACGCTTCTTTTTTAATAAATAGGGCAGCACCGCTAGCCCAAAATATCTCTGTTTCTTGCTCGTATTGTCCATAATCTTTTTCGATGCTATCAAATATGCGTCCTCTGCAAAAGGGGTAACCTAAATAATCAATAAACCCACCGGCAGCTCCAGCATATTCAAAGCTTGTTTTATCGGCATAACTTAAAATTTTTGGTTGGGCCGCAGCGGCATTGGGGTTCGTTTCTAGTAAATTTATTACTGGTTCAATCCAATGTGGTGTAACTTCTACATCCGAATTCAAGAGTACAAAATACTCTGCATCTACCTTGTCTAGAATTTGGTTATATCCACCGGCAAAACCGTAATTTTTATCGTTCTCAATAACTTGTATTTGAGGATATTCTTGCTGAATCCAAGCTACAGAAGTATCTGTGGAGGCATTATCACCTATAATAATAGCAAGATTGGGATAGGTGCTGGCAACCACCGAAGGCAGGAAATTAGCCAAATGCTGTTGCCCGTTCCAATTTAAAATAACAACGGCTACACGGGGTTGTTTACTAGCCTTCATGATGTTTTGGGTTGATGTTTCCAACGTTTGTGAGACCATAGCCAGTAAGCTGGATTAGCAATAATGATGTTTTCTAATTTCTTATTGTATTTTTTGGTAATCTCGTCTTCAGCTGTTGCCAATGGTTTTGCTTCTAAAACCGAAAATTCAGCTTGGTAATATCCTCTTTTTACCCGTTCTACATGCATATACACAATGGGGCTTTTGGTGAGCTTCGCAATTTTTTCTAAGCCTTTAAAAACTGCTGTTGGTTGATTTAAAAAATCAACAAAATGCATATTATCTCTAGCCGAAGGTGTTTGATCACTCACCAGAAAGGTGATGGTGGTTTCACCCTGGTGTTCTACAATGGTGCGAATAGCTTGTTTCATGGGCACCATAAGGGCACCATATTTCGCTCTAATGCCATTTATAACCTTTTCTGCCGATTTATTACTTAAGGGTTTATACACCAAAATGGTTTTTACAGCTAGTACAGATGTTAAACCAGGGGCAGACCATTCCCAATTGGCATAATGGCTCATGGCCAATAAAATAGATTGTTTTTTATCGGTAAACTGGGTAATTACCTCCGGATTTTTTAAATGAAAGCGTTTTTGAAAGCTCTTTTTACTCATGCTGAGTGATTTTAAGCTTTCTATTAAATTGTCTGCTAAAAAGCGGAAATAGGTTTTTTCAATAAGCAGGCGCTCTTGCTCGGTTTTAGTAGGGAAAGAACGGCGTAAATTATCGCGAACAACCTGCTTTCGGTAGCCAATAATAGCATATAATAGATAATAAAGCCCATCAGATAGAACATAAAGCACGCTAAAGGGTAACAAAGAAATCAGATATAACAATCCGTAACTAATCCAAAAGAAAGGGTTGAGGGTCATGTAGGGTTTGTATGCTATTTGCTAATCGTATCTGATTGTTTAGTTTTGGCTAAAATCTATACAAACATAAAATTTCGCATGCATAAAGCCACCATTTTCCCATTATTTTATCTGCCACCCATCAATTATTTCACGGCATTAAAACAAAGTCAAGGTGATATCTTACTCGAAATGCACGAACATTTTCCGAAACAAACCTATCGCAACAGGGCTTCCATTCATTCGCCTAATGCTAAATTAGACCTTATTGTTCCGGTAGAAAAAGGAGCCGCCATGCATCGGCCTATTAAAGATGTTCGCATCAGTTATGAATTTAATTGGCAGCGAATTCATTGGTTGAGTTTGCAAACAAGTTACCGTAGTTCGGCATTTTTTGAATTTTATGAAGATGATTTTGCGCCTTTTTATGAGAAGAAATGGCAGTTCTTGGTAGATTATAACCAAGAGTTAATAGAATTGATAAATCGTTTGTTAAAGCTAAATTTTTCATTTAAACCTACTACTGAGTATCATGCTGTAGAAGCAGCCTTGGATTTTAGAACAGCCATTCATCCCAAAAAAGAATCTTTTTTTAGTATCAATCCTTATTATCAGGTATTTGAAGACCGTAATGGCTTTATAGAAAATTTGAGTATAGTGGATTTGTTGTTTAACCAAGGCCCACAAAGTACACATTACCTGTAATGAAAAAAGCCCCCACCAATAGGTGAAGGCTTATAACACTAACTATTCTTAATTATTACTTTCTCAAGGTAATTTCTTTGGTTTTTCCATTAGCACTTAGGGTAGCTTTATTATCGCATGTACCAGTTCCGTAATCTAATGTTAGCTGAGGGCGACCAGTTATGTTGATTAATAACTTACCAGAACTAATGTATAGGCAAGCTACTTTTTTAACCAATGGTTCTAAGGTAGTGTACGAATAGGTTTTACCTCCAGCAGAGGTAGCACTTAAACTTCCACTCATAGAAAACTCATCGTCGGTAGGGCTAGTATTCGAATTTTCTATCCAAGTAATCGTTTTTACTGCGGTTAAGGTAGATGTTCCGCCAGTTGCACGAATACGGGTATTGTTTATGGTAACAGTAAAGCTGTAATTACCGGCGGCATTAGGCCCATTGTTTACAATAGATTTAGTACCCTCAATTTTATCGCCATTGATGAAAAAATTATCAAAGCTAATATTAATGGTGGTGCCGGCTTGTTTGAAACGACCACTATAAACGGCT
Source organism: Sphingobacteriaceae bacterium (assembly GCA_044239195.1). Classification (GTDB taxonomy): domain Bacteria; phylum Bacteroidota; class Bacteroidia; order Sphingobacteriales; family Sphingobacteriaceae; genus JAIPAN01. The sequence goes on from JBIIBV010000028.1 coordinate 12,837, forward strand.
ATAATCTTGCCTTTTTTCAATTTGCCACCATCGTCGCAACCTGTACCATAATCTATTGTTACAGTTTTAGGAAATGTGTTACCGCTTGGACTTACCGTTACGGTTCTGCAGGTAGTATTTGGTATTAACCATGAAGTGGAAGTGGTAGCATCTGTGGCTAATCCTGTTGAATTAGTTACCGGCACGTCGAATAAACTCACATTTTGCGAACTAATTAAGAATAAATCATTGAAGGTGTCGGTAACAGTCTCGTCACCTTGAGCGCTTTCAATAACAGTGTCGGAATCAGTTGTGGAAATTTCTTCTGTTTTTTTACAAGAAGATACAAATGTTAAGGTAGCTAAGCATACTACCGTAAAATAGGTGTAAAGGTTCTTTTTCATAGTGTGTTGTGTTTGGGTTTATTGCTTTGATGAAGTTAAACAATAAAGGTTTAACCATCTATTATTTTTTTTAGAAAATGTGACCGATAAGTGTATTTTTGAACATAATTTAAGCATATGAAATTCGGAACCAAAGCCATACATGCTGGTCAAGAGCCAGATCCAACAACTGGAGCCATCATGACTCCCATTTTTCAAACTTCTACGTATTGGCAAGAATCGCCGGGTAAGCACAAAGGTTATGCCTATGCCAGGGGTAAAAACCCTACCAGAAAGGCTTTGGAAGATTGTTTAGCTGCCTTAGAAAATGCACAATTTGGCTTGGCATTCTCAAGTGGAATGGGTGCAACCGATACGGTAATGAAATTGCTTAAACCAGGCGATGAAGTAATTAATGGTAACGATTTATACGGTGGTTCATACCGCATGTTTACCCAAATTTTTGCTCAATACGGCATCAAATTCCATTTTATTGATTTAAACGATGCAGCCAATATTTCGAATTATGTTACTGATAATACCAAGTTGATTTGGATAGAAACACCTACCAATCCAACCATGCGTATTGTAGATATTGCAGCGGCAGCTACTATTGCCAAGGCGAATAACTTGTTGCTAGTGGTTGATAATACGTTTGCATCGCCGTATTTACAAAACCCTATTGATTTAGGTGCCGACATCGTGATGCATTCGGCTACCAAATATTTGGGTGGCCACTCCGATGTAATCATGGGGGCTTTAGTTACCAACCGTCAAGATTTATTTGATAAACTGGCCTTTATTCAAAATTCATGCGGTGCCGTACCAGGACCAATGGATAGTTTTTTGGTGTTAAGAGGATTAAAAACGCTTCATTTACGCATGAAAGCGCATTGCGAAAACGGGCGTAAAGTAGCTCATTTTTTAAAAAATCATCCGAAAGTAGAGGTGGTTTATTGGCCAGGTTTTAGCGATCATCCCAATCATGAAATTGCACAAAAGCAAATGCGTGATTTCGGTGGCATGATTTCTTTCAGTACCAAAGGCGCTACGCTCGAATCTACGTTTAAGTTAGCCTCTTCATTTAAGGTATTCTCTCTAGCCGAATCGTTGGGCGGTGTAGAATCGCTTATAAACCATCCGGCAACTATGACCCATGCCTCTATACCAAAAGTTGAACGCGATAAAGCTGGAGTAACCGATACCTTATTGCGTTTAAGTGTAGGGGTAGAAGATGCCGAAGATATTTTAGCCGACTTAGAACAAGCTTTAGCCCGTATTTAATGTTTGCTTCACCCTTAGCATGGGTTACCAAAATCCTAGCGTATAAAGTGCTTTAAAAAAGCTTAAAGATGTTTTGGCGGAGAGCATGTGCAATTGGTAGAAAGCTTAAACGATGATCCAAGATTTATTGAAGCAATTAGAGGGAATGATAAGATATTTTTTTAGTAAACCAAAAAGACATTTTAAAACCAAATATAAATCTTTTTTAAACATATGGATATAGATTTTGTGGTTTCCTGGGTAGATATGAATGACCCCAAATGGAAACAAGATTTTGCCAAACATTCGGGTAAAATAGATAATTCAAAAAATGAGGTTTCTCAAGCTCGTTTTCGCGATCATGGTTTACTTAAGTATTGGTTTAGAGGGGTTGAAAAATTTGCACCTTGGGTAAGGAATATACATTTTGTAACCTGTGGTCAAAAACCGGAATGGTTAAATGCCAATCATCCTAAATTAAAGCTTGTAAATCACCAAGATTATATTCCCCAACAATTTTTGCCTATTTTTAATTCTAGTTTAATCGAAATTTATCTTCATAAAATTCCAGCACTAGCTGAACATTTTGTGTATTTTAATGATGATTTTTTTATAACAAACCACATCAAGCCCGAACGTTTTTTTAAGCATGGACTTCCAAATGATATTGCTGCTTTTAGAATGAACTTTGGGTTATCACTATGGAGCAAATGTCTTAAAAATAACATTAGAATAATTAATAAACATTTTAATAAGAATGAAGTTTTCAAAAGGGATCATAATAAATGGTATGATGAAAGTTATGGCAGTCGAGGCAGGTTGACTAAACAATTATTTTTTTACGAAAAATTTATTACTTTAAGAACCCCACACAATGCACAGCCCTATTTAAAACAAACTTTTGAGGAGGTTTGGGAAAAAGAGGAACAGGAACTCACCAAGATGTCTTACAACAGGTTTCGTAGCCCTAAAGATTATACCCAAGAACTTTTTAGAACTTGGCAAATCTGCAAATCAAATTTCAATAGTTATAACACCTATCAAAATACCAAAATGTTTCCCTTATTGTTTAAAGCAGATAAGGCAATTAAAGCCATAATGGAGCAAGATTATTCGCTAGTTTGTATCAATGATAATGAACACATGAGAAATTACGATCAGACCATGGCAAGGGTAGAAAAAGCATTTGAAAGTATTTTGCCAGAAAAATCTAGTTTTGAGCTTTAGCAGTTTGATTATGAATAAAGAACCTTTGATTTCTGTGGTCATTCCGGTGTACAACGGCGAACAATATGTCAAGTCTTGTTTGGATATGATGATGACCCAATCTTACAAAAACCTAGAGATAATTGTTGTTAATGATGGTTCTGCAGACCAATCTGCTGCCATAACAAAAGATTATCAGGTGAAACTGATTAATCATGAACAAAATCGTGGCCTTTCAGCTGCAAGAAATACTGGGATTGATGCGGCTACGGGAGAATTTATTCATTTTATGGACGTAGACGATGCCATCAATACAGATTATTACAAAGCATTAGTAGAAGCAATTGTTGATACCGAAGCTGATATCGCATGTGGGGGAATGGTTAATGATAAAAAAAGCTATAAAACTAGATTATATCGAAAAAGGAAAACGTTCACAAGCATTAAAGAAAAGTTAGAAGCTACTTACGTTGGTAAATGGGGTTACGTTTGGAGGTATTTGTTTAAACTGGATTTTTTAAAGCAGCATGGTTTGCGTTTCGAAGAAGGTAGATTTATTGAAGATTTGATGTTTTCTTTGCCAGCAGTTTTTTATGCTAAAAAGTTGGTGGTGGTTCCCGATGCGGAGTATTTTTATTATCAACGCGAAAATTCTATCATGACCAATAAAGATGCAGCGCACCGCAAAAAACGTCGTGAAGATCATCAGCATGCCAAGGCTTATCGAAAAGCATTCGCTCAAAAGCATCATATAAAAATACCAGGCTTAGATACAGGCCGCATAGCTTATGTTTTACGTAAAATAATAAAATTAGTATGGAAGTAACCCGGAATCTTTTAATATCAGTTATTCTTCCGGGCTTACAAAAATTGCAGATTATTGTAGTAGATGGAAAATTAGAAACTTTTGGGCTAACCGTTAGGTAATTGTTTATGTATTGTTTCGCCTAACCAAGAATCTTTTTTGTAAAATTTTCGCTCAATATAATAATCTAAGCATCTTCTGTCAAAACGAATGAGCTTAATAAGTTTTGGTAACGGATCAGTTTTTTTGTTAAACAGTAACGCATCCGCCATAGCTACCTCGTCCCATTTTTTCTTAAAACCTAATCCGTATATAAAGGGTTCATCTTCTGCTCTAAGTAAACTGAGACGATATTGCTGACTTTTGCGCATTACCATTTGGCCGGCCAAGTAAGAGGCATAATACGTGGCATCCAAAGGAAAATTAGCCAATGAAAGAAACCTACTGTTTTCGTAGTATTTTTTTGGATTTGGACTTAATATGCATTTTTGGTATTCCTCTCTCCAAGCTTTGATGAAATTGCTCTGAGGTAATGCCGCGATAAACCAGGTCTCTACCATGGGATATTGCTCTTCTCTGGTGTTTTCGTCGGTGTAATATAGTACCACTTCTGATTGGTCTGCTTGTTGAAGTTGTAAAGCCCAATCAATTGGTTTAGACAATAATACTGTAGCATCAAGATAAATTCCCCCATGTTGTTCTAGCAACATCAAACGAACCATATCTGAAACAAAATTGGAAGGTTTTTTAAGTAGTTCAATAGGGAAATCAGGTAAGTAATTTAAAAGACTAGATTTGCTAATTAACTTAATATCATAATCTTTATGCAGGCTTTTGATTAAATTAACACAAAGCCTAACTGTGATGGAGCTTATATTAACCTCATCCCAATAGAGCCAAATTATTTTAGGTATAGTATTTTTTTGATTGTCTGTTTTTTTTGCCAATCCCCAAATAAAATGTTTTATACTACCGTTGAAATGTGGTGTACTTTGCCTTAAAAAATTAAAATAAACCCTTAGACTATATTTAAGTTTATATTTCATTTAGTTTTTGAATTGATCTGAAGTTGATGTTATTTATAACACTTGTTGTGGAAATTTTATAGCTAGGTGAGGTTTAACGTCGAACACATATTTTATCCAGTTTTTTAGACTATATTTTTCAATTATTTCCGGTGGTAGATCTTTATATGGGGCGGCTATAAATTGTTCTAAACCATCCAAACTAGAATTTTCTATTACGAAGATGTTTTCTGAGCAATAAAAGTCATAATTTTTTATCAATACATTATTGGTAATTAGTTTTTTTCTGTAGCCCAAAGCTTCAAAAGGACGAATAGAAAGCCCCGAATGAACCACATTTGCAACATCAATAACTATTTTACACCGAGCTATGTTTTCAATGTTTTCATTAAAGCTTAGTTGCCTATGTAATATTTTTACTGGTTCTTTTTTTAATTGAGCAATTTGTTTTGATGAATTAATACAAATATTAATTGAGGCATCTAGTCCCAAATTTTTAAATTTTCTTGCAAGGAGCAACAAATCTTCTATCCTATCTTCTTTATAATATCCAACAAAATAAGCATCTGTATTAACTTCGGTATGCTTAATGTTATCGAAGTAAAAGTTGGTTAGAGGCAATAATCTTTTATCTTTTATCAGATCATTGAAATCAAAAACAAAAAACCTTTTAAATAAATTAATTCGGCTGTAAATTTTTGGATATACATCTAACCCATCCCATTGGTAAGCTACAAATTTGTCTGATCTTTTTTTTGCCAGATTAATTACCTCCGTCGAGAAAAGATCAGGTCTTATAAATAAGGTAAAATCAAAACGGTCAACTGTAATTTTTTCGAAATCTTTAAGCTGCTTAGCATAATCTAGTTCTTTCCTTTTTTCTTTTTTGAAAGTTTTTATTCTGAGAAAAGCTTTTTTATATGCATGTATCAAACGATTTTTAAAACCTATATTGCCATACTCATAGTTTTTTAAAATATAAGTCTCAAACCCTAAAGCCTCTAGTCCGAGCTTGAAGCCTTCAGGGAAACCAACAAAATCAGGAACTGCAACCAAAATGGTTTTGCCCTTAAATTCGTTTGTTAACATGCATATTAGTGTTTATAAAGTCTTTAGAGTTGTAAAAATACAGTTAAATAACGAAATTTATTTACATTTTTCACCCCTAGGTACAGCTATTGCCAAAAATTTTAATTGGCTGTTTGACGAAAATTTTTACAAATGAGCTGGGGTTAGAAGAAGGCTTTTAAAGCCTGCATAATAAGCGGTATATTTGCGCCATGTTTCAGCAAGACGATACGATTGTAGCCTTAGCCACGCCAAGTGGGAGTGGAGCCATTGGCGTTATTCGCTTGTCGGGACCCCAAGCCATTAGCATTACCCAACAAGTATTTAATGGAAAAGACTTAAGCAAACAAGCATCCCACACCATTCACTTTGGAACCATTAGAGACGGGGAACAAATTATAGATGAGGTGCTGGTATCGCTTTTTATTGGCCCACATTCGTATACCAAAGAGCATGTGGTAGAGATTTCTACCCACGGATCTTCTTATATTATTCAAAAAATCATTAGGCTACTTATTAGCAAAGGAGCAAGGGCTGCCAAAGCCGGCGAATTCACCTTGAGAGCCTTTTTAAACGGGCAGTTAGATTTGTCGCAAGCAGAAGCCGTAGCCGATTTAATTGCCTCCGATTCGCAAGCTTCTCACCAATTGGCTATGCAGCAAATGCGTGGTGGTTTTTCTAGCCAATTGCAACAACTTCGCGAACAATTGATTCATTTTGCCTCCATGATTGAGCTAGAACTCGATTTTGCCGAGGAAGACGTAGAATTTGCCAATAGAGACGATTTAAAAGCATTAATTTTGAAAATCAACAGCATTTTACACAAGCTCATTCAATCTTTTGAGCAAGGAAATGTGCTAAAAACGGGGGTTCCCGTGGTTATTGCCGGCCAGCCAAACGTGGGTAAATCAACCTTATTAAACACCTTATTAAACGAAGAACGGGCTATTGTTTCAGAAATAGCTGGTACCACCCGAGATACCATTGAAGACGAATTAACCATTAAGGGTATTGTTTTCCGCTTTATAGATACTGCTGGCATTCGAGTTACGCAAGATACCATTGAGGCCATAGGCGTGGATCGCACCCACGAAAAAATGAAACAAGCCAAATTAATTTTGTATTTGGTGAGCCCAGATCAATCTAAAGAGGCTATTGATGAGCAATTAAATAGTTTGCAAGCAGCTAATATTCCATTTTTAACCCTTTTGAATAAGGCTGATGTGCTTATGGAGAGCCAGGAAGCAGTATTCGGGGATTTAGCAGTTTTACGCCTTTCAGCTAAAGAAAAAACAGGTATTGAAGAATTAAAAACAGCTATTTTAGAAAAAATACAGCTACACAATATTGCTGCCGATGAGGTGTTAATAAGCAATACCCGGCACTTAGAAGCACTGCAAAAAACTGAGAGTGCTCTTACAAACGTTCTATTCAATCTCGATAGCTCGGTTACCTCCGATTTTATTTCTAGCGATATTAAGCAAGCCCTACATTATTTGGGAGAAATTACTGGTTTAGTTACAACCGATGATTTATTAGAAAATATCTTTTCTAAATTCTGTATCGGTAAATAAGTATACTCAATTATTTTCCGGATATTTATTACAACCAATAATTATTTATTCTATGCGCTTTATTACTATTATTTTACTAGTACTTGCGGGCTCTGTTTTACACTCGTGTTCAAAAAAAA
>JBIIBV010000079.1:0-5374 GCA_044239195.1 Sphingobacteriaceae bacterium
TAAGTTTTTAATAAATTTGCCATACCTACGCATCATGGCTTCGCTTTTGTCGGTTCGGCTATCACCAATAATTACCGCTTTACCGCCACCTAAATTTAAGCCAGTTATGGCTGCTTTATAAGTCATACCTCTCGATAGGCGCAATACATCTTGTAAGGCATCTTGTTCGTTGGCATAACTCCACATGCGGGTACCACCCAATGCTGGGCCTAAGGTAGTATCGTGAATGGCAATAATTGCTTTAAGTCCAGTTTCGGCATCGTTGCAAAAAACAACATTTTGGTGTCCAAATTGGCTTATTTGTTCAAAAATAGAAAGCGTATTTTTGGTGTTTGATGGCATGTGTTCGATAAATATCGTTGGGCAAAAGTAGTAAAATTTAAACAAGATTTCGGTTTTATAGAGGAATTTAGCTGTAGAAAAAACTGTACTTTTATGCCGGATGAAAGACCTTGCCTATCTCAATAAATTCTTTTTAAAGTACAAATGGAGGCTTATACCGGGAATTATTTTTGTGATAATTGCCAACCTCTTTGCGGTGTTGCCCGCACAAGTTATTAGAACCACCTTTAACTTGGTGAGTGAAAATATAGCCATTTACCGCCTTTTTACAGGTTTCGAGCGTCAAGCCATTGTGCTGCAGCTTTTCGGTTATAGCGTACTCTTTTTTGGGGTGGTAGTATTGCTTTTGGCATTAATTAGAGGACTTTTTTTATTCTTTATGCGTCAAACCATTATTCTTATGTCGCGACATATAGAGTATGATTTAAAGAATGAGATTTATAGCCATTACCAATCTCTCTCTTTAGCTTTTTTCAGAAAAAACACTACGGGCGATTTAATGAATAGGGTAACCGAAGATGTAAGCCGTGTGCGCATGTATTTAGGCCCAGCAATTATGTATTCCATCAATACTGCTGTGTTATTCCTCTTAGTTATATATGCCATGGTTTCGGTAAATTTAAAATTGGCCATTTTGAGCCTGTTGCCTTTGCCATTTTTAGCATTAACCATTTATTTGGTAAACAACATTATCAATAGTCGTAGCGAACGCATACAAGCGCAACTCTCTAACTTATCCTCCTTTGTGCAAGAAACTTTTTCTGGTATTCGTTTAATTAAAGCATATGTGAGAGAAAGTGAAGTAGCAGGCCGATTTACCGAATCGAGTTTAAACTACCAACGCAATTCTATGGATTTGGTAAAAGTGCAAGCCTTGTTTTACCCCATTATGTTGCTATTGGTAGGCTTAAGTACCATTATTACAGTTTACGTGGGTGGGTTTGAGGTGATAAATGGCCACATCACCGCTGGTAATATTGCAGAGTTTGTAGTGTATGTTACGCAACTTACTTTCCCAGTAATGTCGTTAGGTTGGGTAACTTCCCTCATTCAACGAGCAGCTGCTTCCCAGAAGCGAATCAATCAATTTTTACACACCGAGCCAGAGGTTCAGAGCGGGCAAACCGAAGTGCAGCTAAATGGCAACATTCAGTTTAAAAATGTAAATTTTACCTACCCCGATACCGGTATTCAGGCACTTAAAAATGTAAATTTTGAGCTCAAGCAAGGCGAATTATTAGCCATCATTGGCAAAACAGGCTCGGGTAAATCAACTTTAGCCAATTTATTAATGCGCATGTACGATGTGCAAGCGGGTGAAATTTGTGTAGAACAACAGCCCATAAAGAGCCTAAATTTAATGCAATACCGCAGCCAAATAGGATTTGTGCCTCAGGAAGTATTTTTGTTTTCAGATACCATTGCCAATAATATTGCTTTTGGCTGCAGCGCAACCTTGCCCGAAATTGAAACAGCCGCCAAGCAAGCCGCTGTGCACGATAATATTACCGGCTTTGAGAATGGATACCAAACGCTGCTGGGAGAGCGTGGTATTACCTTATCGGGTGGGCAAAAACAACGTGTTTCTATTGCAAGAGCCTTAGTTAAAAAACCTTCTTTATTAATTTTAGACGATTCTTTATCCGCCGTAGATACCCGAACCGAAGAGCAGATTTTGAGAAATTTAGATCAGTATACCAAGCATAGTACCACACTTATTATAGCACACCGTATTTCTAGCATAAAACAAGCCAACCAAATTTTGGTGTTAGATGGTGGCGAAATTATTGAATCGGGAAACCATGCTCAGTTACTCTCTAAAAAAGGATATTATTACGAACTCTATCAAAAACAATTGCTAGAAGAAGAAATTGTAGCGCACTAAGCAATTGTGTTTTTCTTTTTTGGAAATTTCTATATTTATGCTTTATATTTACGTTAAGCAATAACCAACATACTACGAATGGGAGATTTTGACAACAAAGAGCGGGAAGAAGTTTTTTCCAAAAAAGTGAGAGCGGGTAAACGCACCTATTTTTTCGATGTAAAAGCCACACGTTCTAACGACTATTACGTGACCGTAACAGAGAGCAAAAAAAGATTAGAAGATGGCGTTTTCATCAAACACAAAATCTTTTTGTACAAAGAAGATTTTGAAAAATTCGCTGAAGGTTTAAAAGAAACCATTGATTATGTGAAAGCAAATCAAGAGGTGGTAGAAAAACGCTATGAATACAACGAAAATTCAGCTGAATCTACTAAAGTAAGCGACGACGATTTTAACTTCGAAATTTAATCAAACGAAATCAAGCAAAGAGGCTGTTCCCCAACGAACGGCCTTTTTCTGTTTCTAGGCTTTATAAAACGGGCATTATTTGCTAAATTGCGCCAAATTTTACAACACACATGGCATTACAATGCGGAATTGTTGGCTTGCCCAACGTCGGAAAATCGACCTTATTTAATTGTTTATCTAACGCAAAAGCACAAGCGGCAAATTTCCCGTTTTGTACTATAGAACCCAACGTAGGGGTTATAACCGTGCCCGATGAACGCCTTACTAAATTGGCTGAATTGGTAAAACCACAGCGTATTTTACCCAATACCATAGAGATAGTAGACATTGCCGGTTTGGTAAAAGGAGCCAGCAAAGGAGAGGGCTTGGGTAACCAGTTTTTAGGAAATATTCGAGCTACCGATGCCATTATTCACGTTTTGCGTTGTTTTGATGATGGTAATGTGGTACACGTTGATGGCTCTGTGGACCCCATTCGCGATAAAGAAATTATTGATACCGAACTGCAATTGAAAGATTTAGATACGGTACTCAAGAAAATACAAAAAGTAGAAAAGCAAGCTAAAACGGGCAACGATAAAGATGCCAAAAAAGCCTATGAGATAGCTCTAGTAGCGAAAAGCCACCTAGAATCGGGCAAATCGGTGCGTACAGCACCTATTAGTGTGGAAGATATGGACTACTTAGCCGATTGCTTTTTACTAACCGCCAAGCCCGTATTATACGTTTGTAATGTAGATGAAGGCTCTGTAACAAAGGGCAATGTCTATGTGGAACGTGTAAAAGAAGCGGTTAAAGAAGAAAATGCGGAAGTATTGATTATTTCGGCCAAAATAGAATCGGAAATTGCCGAATTAGAAAGCTACGAAGAGCGTCAATTGTTTTTAGAAGATTTAGGTTTAGCCGAATCGGGCGTAGCCAAACTTATAAAAGCGGCTTATTCTTTGCTAAACCTTGCCACGTATTTTACAGCAGGCGTTCAAGAGGTAAGAGCATGGACTATTCAAAAAGGCTGGACCGCCCCACAGGCTGCGGGCGTTATTCATACTGATTTTGAAAAAGGTTTTATACGTGCCGAAGTCATAAAATACACCGATTATATTGCACTAGGCTCAGAAAATGCCTGCAAAGAAGCAGGGAAATTGAACGTAGAGGGTAAAAGTTACCTAGTGGCCGATGGTGATGTGATGCATTTCCGCTTTAATGTTTAATTGTACCTTTATTTAAATTATTAACCTGTACCCATAGTTCAATGGATAGAATTGCAGATTCCGGTTCTGCAGATGGGGGTTCGAATCCCTCTGGGTACACAAAATACACACCATGGAACCAAAAGATAGCAACGGAAATATCCTACAAGCCGGCGATTCGGTAGTAGTGACACAAACCCTTAAAGTAAAAGGATTTTCGAGTGGGATTAAACGGGGTACCGTGGTAAAAAATATCCGTTTAACCGACGATGAAGATGCTATTGAAGGCAAAGTAGAAGGTTCGGTTATTGTAATTAAAACCTGTTACCTTAAAAAGAAATAAGGGTATTAATTCGCCATCATGCGAATGAATGAGGCAATTTTCGCCTTCATTTCGCCACGATTTACAATAAAATCTAGAAAACCGTGCTCCAGTACAAATTCCGATGTCTGGAATCCTTTAGGTAAATCTCTTTTAATGGTTTCTTTAATAACTCTTGGGCCGGCAAAGCCAATTAAGGCGCCCGGTTCTGCAATATTAATATCGCCAAGCATAGCATAAGAAGCGGTTACCCCACCCGTGGTTGGGTCGGTTAATAATGAGATGTATGGAATCTTCGCTCTGCTTAACAGAGCCAATTTAGCCGATGTTTTAGCCATTTGCATTAAGGAAAAGGCTGCTTCCATCATACGGGCTCCACCCGATTTAGAAATCAATAAAAACGGAATTTTATTTTTGATGCAATAGTCTATTGAACGGGCAATTTTTTCGCCCACTACCGATCCCATAGAACCGCCAATAAAAGCAAAATCCATACAAGCTACTACTAAATCTTGTCCCTCAATTTTTCCATGAGCAGCTCTAATGGCATCTTTTAAGCCTGTTTTCTTGGTGGTTTCGGCAATACGCTCGGTATATTTTTTGCTATCGGTAAAGTTTAGAGGATCACCAGAAGTTAAATTGCCAAACAATTCTTTAAAATCATTGTTGTCAAATAACAGTTCAAAATATTCTCTAGAGCCAATGCGTAAATGGTGATTGCAATACTGGCAAACGTGTAAATTATCTACTTGTTCTTGATAGTGAAGGGCTTTTTTGCAAGATGGACACTTTTCCCAAATGCCATCCGGAGCTTCTAATTTATCTTCTGTAGAGGTATGAATTCCCTTTTTATCTCTCTTAAACCAAGCCATATTGCTATATATTGAGCTACAAAGAAACAAAAAAATAAGAAATCATACCGCTTTAAATTTCCAAATAATGGAATATTAATCACCAATTTTATTCGTTTTATAGCCAAAATGCGTATTTTCGGGCTAATTAATTTTCTTTAATAAAAAACCATATGAGCTTAAAAAATTTTACCGGAGTGTTAGTAGGCGATGCCGTTCAAGAATTGTTTGAAGTTGCCAAAAAACATCAATTTGCCTTGCCGGCTGTAAACGTAATTGGAACCAATTCTATCAATGCAGTTATGGAAACTGCCAAAGCGGTAAAATCGCCAGTTATTATCCAATTATCAAACGGTGGAGCTCAATTTTACGC
>JBIIBV010000029.1:0-19026 GCA_044239195.1 Sphingobacteriaceae bacterium
GCATGCTTAAAAATAGCCGAATCGGGTTTATTAACGCCCACTTCTTCCGAAATAATAATGTTAACGAAATATTTGGCTAAATCTGTTAATTCAATTTTCATCTCGGTAGATTCTTTAAATCCGTTGGAGATGATATGCATCACATATTTATCTTGCAAGTAACTCAAGGTTTCATGCGCCTCTGGGAATAAATTGGTTTTAGTTGGGCAAATACGAACATAATCATCTTCAAACTGATGAGGGATCAATTCTGGGGCTAAACCCAGATCCAAAAAAGTTTTACTAAAACGAGTGCGACGTAACTCTTCTTTACTGATACGACCTACATGATAATCGGCCCAAAGTTGGTGGTTGTTTTGGGTATAGGTCTCAATAAACAGTTCCGCAGAAGGCAAACCCAATTTTTTTAAGCAATAGGTTTGATAGAGTTCCTGGAGGGTTTCTTCGGCATTGCGGTCAAAATCCCAAAGGGTATGATCGAGATCAAAAAAGAGGTGTTCGTAACGTTTGGCCATGTACAAAACTGCAGAAATAAAGCCTGTAAACGAAAAGCGAAGGCAAATTTATTCTACAAGCAGCAAATGTGCTGCAAGGCTTCGTATATTTATGCCGATGGAATTTAAGCTCACTTCTGCCTACCAACCTACCGGCGATCAGCCCGAGGCTATACGCCAATTGGTAACAGGAGTGCAGGCGCAGGAACATTACCAAACCCTGCTGGGTGTAACCGGATCGGGCAAAACCTTTTCTATTGCCAACGTCATCCAACAAACGCAAAAACCTACGCTCATACTTAGCCACAACAAAACCTTAGCGGCTCAATTGTATGGAGAGTTTAAGCAGTTTTTTCCGGAAAACTCGGTAAACTACTTTGTATCCTACTACGATTATTACCAACCCGAGGCCTACATCGCTACGAGCAATACCTATATCGAGAAAGATTTACAGATTAACCAAGAAATTGAAAAATTACGCTTGGCTACCACTTCCGCACTCATGTCGGGGCGTAGAGATGTCATTGTAGTTTCTTCTGTTTCTTGCATTTACGGTATGGGGAATCCAGACGATTTTGCAGCCTCTATTTTTCGTTTTGCGGTGGGCACGGTTATTAGTCGGAATGCATTTTTACACCGCTTGGTAGAAATTTTATACTCTCGTACCACCGGCGATTTTCAGCGGGGAACCTTTCGAGTAAAGGGCGATACGGTAGATATTTATCCAGCATATTTAGATGTGGCCTATCGGGTATCGTTTTTTGGCGATGAAATAGAAGAGCTAAGCAGCATTGACCCTACTTCGGGCAAAACATTAGAAAAAACAACGCATTTGGCTCTTTTCCCAGCCAATTTATTTGTAACCCCCAAAGAGCGCTTCACGCAAGTAATTTGGGAAATTCAAGAAGAACTACAAATGCGCAAAGCGCAATTGTTAGACGAAGGCCGTCACTTAGAAGCCAAACGTTTAGAAGAACGGGTAAACTACGATTTAGAAATGATGCGGGAACTCGGTTATTGTAGTGGCATTGAAAATTATTCCCGCTTTTTTGATGGAAGGAAGCCCGGCGTACGCCCCTTCTGCTTATTAGATTATTTTCAAGATGATTATCTGATGGTAATTGACGAAAGCCATGTCACCTTACCCCAATTGCGGGCCATGTACGGCGGCGACCGCTCCCGAAAATTATCCCTGGTAGAATATGGTTTCCGTTTGCCGGCCGCCATGGACAACCGCCCTTTAAATTTTAACGAATTTGAGACCTTAGCTCCGCAAACCATTTATGTAAGTGCCACTCCCGGCGATTACGAATTAGAAAAGACCGAGGGTGTATTTGTAGAGCAAGTGATTCGGCCAACAGGTTTACTAGACCCATTAATTGATGTACGCCCACTCATAAACCAGGTAGATGATTTATTAGACGAGGTAGATAAAACCATTAAACAAGGCGACCGAGTTTTAGTAACCACCCTTACCAAACGCATGGCCGAAGAGTTGAGCAAATACATGCAAAAACTCGGTATCAAAGTGCGTTACATACACTCCGAAATAAAAACTTTAGAACGAGTAGAAATTTTGCGTGGCCTACGCCTCGGCGAATTTGATGTGCTGATTGGTATTAACTTATTACGAGAAGGACTGGATTTACCCGAAGTATCCTTAGTAGCTATTTTAGATGCAGATAAAGAAGGTTTTTTACGTTCCGAACGCTCACTAATACAAACTATTGGCCGAGCGGCACGTAACGATAGAGGCCGAGTAATTATGTATGCCGATAGCGTAACCAAAAGCATGCGCATTACTATAGATGAAACCAACCGTCGCCGCGATAAACAAATTGCCTATAACCTAGAGCACGGCATTACCCCAACCACCGTGGGTAAATCTCGAGAATCTATTATGGAGCAAACCTCGGTAATGGATTTTGCCGGTGGAGTAGCCAAAGCTTATGTAGAAAGCGACATGCTGGCCAGTCTTGCCGCCGATCCTATTGTGCAATACATGAGCAAGGCCGATTTGCAAAAAGCCATAGACAAAACCAAAAAAGAAATGAATGCTGCCGCCAAGGACATGGATTTCTTGCAAGCAGCCAAACTCCGCGACGAAATGTTTGCCTTGGAGAATATTTTAAAGGATAAAAGTTAAAGAAACGAGTTCCCTTTTGGTAAAAGAGAACCTCATTTCACTAAAATTTAGGTGTTTTTGATGGTAACGGTACAATCAGAACAACCACATCTAAACGTAATAGTGCCATCGGGCTTAATTTCACCACTCACCACACAACCAAAACTTCCATTGCAACTTACGGTAATATCTCCTTTAACTAATTGACTCGTAACACCTCCTCGTTTAACCACTAGTTTTTTTGCGTTGTACTCAATTTTTGGGTACCGAACATAGGCAAAATTACCAGCAGCCCCTGTTTTCGTTTTATACCAAACAATGGCAGCAAAGCCAGTTTTAACGGGTAAATAATCTACTTTGGTAATTTCCAATCCGGAGGTTTCAGAAACTGTTTCTAGCGCAACTTTCATTAAATCATCAGAATTTGCTGCTATCGTAACTCCACTTGGAGCTTTTAGCAGAAATTCTTGCTGATTGGCTAAGTCCCCTTGCTTGTTGCAAGCGGCCATAACTAGCCCTATCGTTAGGGCCATTAGTAAGCATAATAAATTTTTCATAGCGTTTGTTTTATACGATAACGTTAAATTTGTAGCATCAATTATATGAACGGACAAAACCGCAACGATGTGTATCCTGGATTGGAGGTAGACATCATCTTAAAAAAAGACCAACGTACAGGCGCCCGCACCCGAGGAGTAGTAAAAGACCTCCTCACCAGTTCGTCTTTTCACTCTAGAGGCATTAAAGTGCGTTTAGAAGATGGTCAGGTTGGCCGAGTAATTGAAATTATTGAGGATTAAAACGCACTAGCTGAAACATTTTTCAGCAGAAATCGTCTAAATTTGTAAACTGATTTAAAACAAATGGAAGTATTACGGTTTTTATTTTACCTCTTTCTCATTCTGTGGCTCCTCCGCATTGTTGTCCGAATTGCTCTGCCTTTAGTATTGAAACGTATGCTTGCTAAGCTGCAAAAACGAGCCGATCGAGCACAAGGAGGCCGCCCTAAACAACCCGAAGGCAGTATTCATGTAGATTACGTGCCGCCCAAAGGCAAAAAGCCTAAAAAAGATTCGGCAGGCGAATTTGTAGATTTCGAAGAAATAAACTAAGCTCTTATTCTCATAATGTAGCATCTAGATTGATGCTACTACGCTGCTTTTTTCTATTTTTGAAATCTTAAATAGAAAATATGAGCAACTGGTTTAAACGCAACGCCAATCATTTACTAATTATTGGCATTTTCCTATTGTTATGCTTGGTTTATTTTAGCCCAGCCATACAAGGCAAAGGATTGTATCAACAAGATGTTTTGCAGGCAAAAGGCATGCAAAAAGAAATCATGGATTTTAAAGCCCTTGATGGTAAAGCACCGCTATGGACAAATTCGATGTTTGGCGGAATGCCTTCGTACCAAATTTGGGTACAATATCCGTATAACATTACTACCTACGTAATTTCGTTTTTAAAAACCGTTTTCCCTAACCCAATAGATACCGTTTTATTGTATTTATTAGGCGCTTACCTCCTTTTTTCGGTATTAAGGGTAAAACCTTGGTTGGCGGCGGCGGGAGCCATTGCCTTTGCGTTTTCATCGTATAACTTTATTATTATTGAAGCCGGCCACAGCAACAAAGCATTAGCTTTGGCTTTCTTTGCACCCATTTTAGCGGGTATACTGCTTACACTGCGTAGAAAATACCTGCTAGGTGTCGCTATTACGGCTATTGCCTTGGCTTTAGAAATTAGGTCAAACCATATTCAAATGACCTATTACTTATTTATAGCCATTTTGGTTTTCATAGGATTTGAATTGGTAAACGCCATTAGAACCAAAACTGTAAAAGAATTGCTTAAGCCTGCAGCCTATTTAGTGGCGGCTCTAGTATTGGCTGTTGCCGTAAATGCGGGTATGCTTTGGACCACCTACGAATATGGTAACGAATCTATCCGTGGAAAATCGAACTTAACTACCAACCACCTAGAACCAGCCAACGGGTTAGACAAAGAATATGCATACCAATGGAGCCAAGGTGTGGGCGAAAATATTACCTTTTTAGTGCCTAATTTTTATGGAGGTGCCAGCAATACCCCACTTCCCGAAGATGGTGCGGTAGTAAAAAGCTTAACCGATAAAGGTGTGCCGGCAGAACAAGCGGTAGCATTTTCCAAACAATTGCCTTCATATTGGGGAGAGAAACCGTTTACCTCGGGTCCATTTTATTTTGGAGCCATTGTTTGCTTCTTATTTATATTGGGCTTAGTTGTGGTAAAAGGTCGTACCAAATGGTGGATTTTTACAGCTACCCTATTGAGTATATTCTTAGCCTTTGGTAAAAATTGGCCCTTAGTGTCCGATATTTTCTTCCAGTACTTTCCACTTTACAATAAGTTTAGAGCTGTAGAATCCATTCTGGTAATTGCCGGATTCTTAGTTCCTGTATTAGCAGTGCTGGCCGTGCAAGAACTTATTGATAGTAAAGAAGACAAGAAAAAATTACTAAAGAAAGTACAATACGCAGCCTATGGCACGCTAGGTTTATTAGCGATATTGGCAGCTGCTCCGAGCTTATTTTTTAGTTTCCAAACCTCAGGCCATAGTCAATTAATAGACCAATTGTCGCAAATTACTGGTGGTGACCGCAACTTTGCCGAAAGCATTGCACAGGGCTTGGTAAGCGACCGCATTAGCCTAGCTCGTAGCGATGTATTTAGATCGCTCATTTTTGTAGCCATTGGAGCCGCATTGGTATGGGCCCTAATTAAGCAAAAACTGAGTGCAGGAACAGCTACCGCTTTATTGGCTGTTGTAATTTTGGTAGATATGTGGGGGGTAGATAAACGCTATTTAAACAACGATAATTTTGTTGAACAGACAGCCCTTACCCAACAATTCCAAGCTCGTGAGGTAGATCAATTTATTTTAAGAGATACTAGTCTGAATTACCGGGTGTTTGATTTGAGTATTCAGACATTTAGCAATGCCAGTACTAGCTTTTTCCACAAAACAGTGGGTGGTTACCATGCGGCCAAGTTGAAACGTTTCCAAGAAGTTTTAGACAAACAGTTTAACAACGCTATTAATGAAGATGTGTTGGATATGTTGAACGCTAAATACATTATTGGCAACGACAAGCAAAACAAATCGCAGAAAATGGAACGCCGCGAAAGTGCTTGCGGTAATGCCTGGTTTGTACCCAATGTAACCTTTGTAAAAAGTGCAGATGAGGAAATGAATGCCATCAGCAGCTTCGATCCAAGAAAAGAAGCTTTTGTAGGAAACGAGTTCAAGTCTTTAATAGATACCAAGAAAGTAGGATTCGATCCGAACGGGACCATTAAACTTAGCAACTACCGTCCAGATCATTTAACCTATACCTACTCCATTGGCAAAGATATGATTGCTGTATTTTCTGAAATTTGGTACGATAAAGGCTGGAAAGCCTATGTAGATGGAGAGGGAATACCGTATTTCAGAGCCAACTACATTTTACGTGCCGCCGCATTGCCTGGTGGTAACCATACCCTCGAATTTAAGTTCGAGCCTACTTCTTATCTTTTGGGCGAAAAAATATCGCTCCTAGCCTCGGTTTTATTAGTGGCTTTGTTAGGCTTTGTTATCTATAAAAATCGCAAAGCAGAAGAGGCTTAAGCCTAACTAGACTGCATACAAAAAAGCCCCCGAAAATTCGGGGGCTTTTTTGTATTAATCGTTAGTTCGGCCGTAGCGGAGATAATAAAATGAAAGTTTTGCTGCAATTACTAGGTGGTTAAACAAGTTGGGTAGTAAACCATAATGCTTCGCAAATATTGCAAAACGCTCATTTAAACTTTGTCGATGGCGCTTTTTAGATAGGCCGCCCACTAAATACTTAGCCACATAACCCGATACTTTTACCGAGGTTTTTGCTTTTTTAGCGGCAGTTAAAATCCAATCGATATCGGCACTTAACTGGTACTTCCTATCATAAGGTTCGGTTAAGCTTCTGCGGATGTAAATAGCTTGATGACTAATAGTCATTCCAAAACGAAAACTTTTCCAGGTAAATTTTTCGGGCACACTGTGTCGGCGTTTGCCTATACTTTGCCAAGCCTCGTTAAACATTTCGGTTTCGCCATAATAAATATCGGCATTAGGAGCCGTAGCAAATACGGTTTCAACGGTATCTGGGCCATACAATTCATCGCCCGAATTCATAAACAATACATAATCGCCGCTAGCCAAAGCCAAGCCCTTATTCATGGCATCGTAAATGCCGGCATCTTTTTCTGATAGTACTTTTGATAATCTATCCTGATAACGCTGAATAATTTCCAAAGTCCCATCGTTAGAGGCACCATCTACCACAATGTATTCTATGTGGGCATAGCTTTGATTGAGCACAGAAAGCATGGTACGTTCAATATCGCGAACATTATTATACACAACGGTGATGATGGAGAGTGTAGGTTTATGCACGGCTGTGAAGAATAGATTGATACAATTGAATGTGTTGTTGCGCCACCACCGTTTCGGAGAACGTAGTTAGTACCGTTTGCCTAGCTGCTTCAGATAGGGCCGCTTTATCTGCATGGTTTTTAACCCAAGCCAAGCCGTTGGCTAACCCTTCCGGGGAAGCACCTTTTGCCAAATAGCCGTTTTGTTGATGTTTAACCATATCGGGGATTCCACCGGTGGTAAACGCCACTACCGGGGTACCGCAAGCCAAACTCTCTAAAACAGTATTCGGCAAATTATCTTCAATAGATGGCGTTACAAATACATCGGCAGCGGCGTAGCAGAGTGCTAGTTTTTCTTCCTGAGTAATGGTTCCTAAAAAAGTAGTTTTAAACTTAAAATCGGGCAAATCACCAGCCGTACGATTGCCAAAAATCACCAATTCGGCTTCATTATTTTGCCCAAAAATACCAAGCGCATCTACCAATAAATCGGCGCCTTTGTGTTTATCATTTGCCGAGGGCATAAAGCCACTCAAAATTAAAAAGGCAGTTGCCGAAAGCCCAAGTTTCTCTCGAGCAAACACTTTATCTGAAGGAGCAAAAACCTCCGTATTGAGTGTGTTGGGCACGATATGAATAGGCGATTGGGCGAACAAGGAACTTTTTTTAGCCGATTGTGCCATCCATTGGCTAGGTGCAATTACCTGCAGCTCTAAACCGGCATAGGCCTGCTTTTTAGACTTCCATATGTGGTGAGAAAGATCGTATGTGCTAGGCTGTTTTACAATCGGGCAGTTTCCGCAAGCCTGCTTAAAATGGGTACAGGCATAACGCACATGGCAACCACCGGTAAAGGCATTGCTATCGTGAAAAGTCCATACAATGGGTTTATTTAGTTTTTGCAGTTTAGCTAGATCTTTCGGGCGCAAAAATGCATGATTTACCCAATGCAGGTGTATAATATCGGCTGCCTGTAGTGCCAGATGTGTGCTGATATCTTTACCAAAAAAAGGAATAGAAAAAGGAGTTTTAACAGACTTTATCCTCGTTTTAGTAAGGATTCGTTCTAAAATAATTTGAATAGCTGTGAACAATCTTGGTACTAAACCCTTAGAAAAGTTGTGGGGACTAGGTGCTGATTCAAAGGAGTAATTTACCCAAAGGCTAGCATCTAGGCCCTCTGCTTGCAAAGCCCGCACAAGGCGGCTAGCAGCACGACCTGCACCTCCGTTATTTTCGTAGCTATTTAGGTGTACAACTTTCAAATCAACCAAAAATACACATTTATCACATGTTAAGGCTGTTCAAAGCTGGCAATTATGTTTATTTTAGCAACATGGCTAATGAATTAACAGACCGGGCTTTTTGGACCAGCTACTGGGAATCGAAAACGGATCTTGCTTGCACAATTCCTAAAAACTATCTTTTCCACGAAGTTTTTGAAAACATTGTAGCAACCAAGAATAGTGAAACTGCCATTGAGTTGGGCGGATTTCCGGGCTATTATACTGTTTTCTTGAAAAAACACCTCGGCATTAGCAAGGCAACTTTACTCGATTATTTTATTCATCCGGGCCTTATCAAACAGCTTTGCCAAGCCAACGCATTAGCGCCTTCGGACATAGAAATTATAGAAACCGATTTATTCGCTTATAACCCCACTAACTCTTATGATTTAGTGTTATCGTGCGGATTGATTGAGCATTTTAAAGATACCCGAGATATTTTGGACCGCCACGTGCAATTTATGAAGACCGGCGGTAGTTTGGTTGTTACCCTACCTAATTTTAGAGGAATGAATGGCTGGGTGCAAAAAACGTTTGATAAAGAAAACTACGATAAACACGAGTTGGCCTGTATGGACCCAGCACTGTTGCGGACTTTATTAGAAGAGTTAGGCCTTTCGGTAGAACAAGCCAGCTATTACGGAAAGTTTAGTGTGTGGTTGGAGAAAAAAGACAGCCAGTCTGCATTGGCTAAACTGTTCGTAAAAGGGATTTGGGTAGTAGGTAAAGTTTGGAGCAAGCTTTTCCCATTCGAAAGCAAAGCTCTATCGCCCTACATATTAGTGGTAGCAGAAAAACGTTAAGCCCGCAAACGCTGGTTCACATAACGCATTACCCGTTGCCATAAATTACCTTTTCTATTTTTCAAAAAGGATTTAATGAGAGCATACGCACCCGCATTTTCTGCAATAAGATCCGGAAAGTGTTTAACAGGCTGTGGGTTGATGGACACATTGTAAATTTCGTTGATACCCGAATGCACGCCGCTACCATCGTGGCCAATATTACTCACCAATGAATGTGCCGGATTAAGGGTAAGCCCTCCCTTTAAAAAGATGGAGGCATACCAGCGAATAGCCCACGAATTATTTTTACCAACCTTTAGCTCTTGCATTTGTTTCCAAAAATTCATGTTGCCTTCAATTGAAAACTGATGTTTTTGTTCAGCGGTAAATTGCTGCATGAGCGCTTCTACATCGGGATTGAACTGCTGCCAAGCCCGAGCCCAAGTTGCCCAACCCCAACTGGTGGCCGCTCTAAAAAAGAAGGTTTCGGGCAATTGCTCCGATTCGGCAATAGGCAAAGGATACATGTAGGCCCCAATGTGCATCACTTGTTCTTCTTTTTCATATCTATCCAAGGCATCGTTAAAATAGCGCAAGGTATAGGGAGATGTAATTAAGTCGTCTTCAAAAACAATCGCCTTGCCATATTTATCCATCAGCTGGCTAACACCACTAATTACCGAATTGGCCAAGCCTAAATTGGTACTCCGCTCAATAATCTCAACCGACTTAAAGCCGTCCACTTGTTTTATTAATGCCCGTACTTCGGCTACTTTTTGAGCTTGTTTGGCGTTTTTAGAGCCATCGGAAAAAATAAATAAATGGGAATCGGCTGCCAACTCGTTTTGCTGTAAAAACTGAAGGGTACGGCGGGTGTGCTCCGGCCGGTTGTACACAAATAAAGCAATGGGGGCTAGCTTTTGCATCCTAGAATATTTCTAAATCGTGTTGTTTACTACACAAAACCGTGTAGGCATTGGCCCATTTTTCTTTTTGTTTCTTACCGCCCAACATACCTAAAAGTTTTTTTAATCGATATTCTACCTCAATTTTAAGCTTAGCAATCAAGCTAGGTGATTTTTTCTGATTGATAAAGGTATTGAACTTGCTTACCTCTGGGTGAATCAAGGAGCATTCATCTGCCACGATGTGAAAGCCCTCCGATTGGAGTAAAAAACGTAAAGAAGTTGGCGTATACATATTAATATGGCCGTAGTCTAAAAAATGTTTCATACGGGTATCTACACCAAAACGGTAATCTCTAGGCACTTCAATCACTTGGAATTTGGACACCCGTTTTAACTCCCGTAGCAACAAACGTTCGTGCTCTACATGTTCCAAAACGTGGGCTAAAATCACCATATCAAAACTATCATCCGGAAAGGGAATATGATAGCCATCAAATTCTTGTACAGACTGTAAAGAAGAAATATTTTTAGCTTGAATATGGGCTACTCCACTCTTAGAAATTTCTAGCGCATGCAGTTCCGGGGCAAATTTCCATTGATCCAGGTAGTATAAAATACTGCCATCGCCGGCACCTACTTCCAATACTTTTTTGAAGGCATGACCCTTACTTACATCAACAATATGTTGGGCTTTGTAGCGGGCACCCAATAAACGCCATTGTTCATCGTGCGCCTGATAATACGCATCGTAAGCAGCTTTTACTCCTGTACTGATGAACGAATTTGTCATATTAAATACCTAAACAATTATCGGTTTTGTAAAATACCGACGTGGTTTTATAATAAAATAAGCCAGGCGAAATGCCACTAAAGGCTAGCTCTTTAAAGCCTTGTTTTTTAAGAAAGGCAATACCTGGGGCATAAAAATCACGTTCCGAATCGTCGAGCACCACCACCCCGTTTTTACTTAAGGCAGCTACGGCTTGTTTGCAACAATTTACCCGATCGCGGCCATCTACAATAATAACATCGTATTTTTGTTGGGTAGTAATAGGCATTTTACTGTAAGCGCCGTTGGGCACTAATTCGCAAAAAATTAGCTCTGCATTTTTGGGCGATGCCGACTTAATTTTCTCATACCAGGCATGATGATGCTCCACGGAAACCACTTCTTTGGCCCGTTCGGCATAAAATAGGGTAGAATTGCCAGAACCAAATTCAAACACAAGGTGTTTTTTGGTAATTCTATCTTTAATAAAATCGATAAAGGAATAGGTAACCCAAGGCAAAGATACGCCTTCGGCATCTACTGGAGCACCTGTATCAAAAGAACGAATCCAACCGATATCGGCCAAATAGCCTTTGGTGCCAAAAGACAACAGGGCTTTGAGTTTGGACCATTTAAGTAAACTTAATTTCGAATATTTTACCTTCACTTTTTACTTATTTTTTGAATAATGGATATCAAGAACAGGGATTTTAACATACTGAGACCCTGTGCACGTGTATGCGGAATGGCTAAAATAAAAAACGTGGAACTGGCATAGGCAATAAGGGTAGCAATAGAAGCTCCTAAAGCGCCGTATATTGGAATTAGCCATAGATTGAGTACTACATTTACCAAGGCTCCGAAAGCAGTTCGCGAAAAGGAAATGAGGGTAAAGCCTTCGGCTAATAAAAATTGGCTACTGGCACTACCCAGAAATACAAAAATACCCGACCAAATATGAATAGAAAGTAATAATCCGGCACCTTGATACGGATTTCCGTATAAAATATGAATGATTTGATTGGCAAAAATGCTTACCAAAATGGCTACCGGCAAACTGATTGCAACCAGTAAATCGTACAAATTTTGCAGGCGTTTGTGGTAGCGATCTATATCTGTTTTGCGGGCATGAATAATAGCCGGGAATACCGAGGTTACAATGGCAACGGGAATAAAATACCACGATTCGCTAATGCGGGCTGCTGCACTATAAATACCTACAATTTTACTACCAGCCGATTTCAACATCACTTGATCTATTTTCATGTAAATAGAAATCATTACGGCGGTTAAAATTAATGGCCACGATTGTTGAATAAGTGACTTTGCTCGTGTCCAATTGAAGGACCAAGTATGTAGATGTAAGTGTTTCCGCTTATAAATAAACAGAAGGCCAAGAGCTAAAATAGCGCTATCAAATACCAGAGCTCCGGCAAAATAAAATACCGGTGCATGGTTATAAATTAAAGCAATTTTAACACTGGTAGAGAGCACTAGACATACATTTTGCACTTGCACCACGTATTTAGAGGCTACCTGCGACTGAAAATACGAATCGATAATATTGAAAGACTTAAATAAAGCCGCCGAGCTACACAAAGCAATTAAGAGAGCCAGAGATACCTCCGTTTCGTTGGTAGATAATTGGCGAAAAGCCAAATAGGTAAGAATAGCTAGCGGAATAAGTACCGCATTGGCGGCCAGGCGCATCACCAAAGAGGTGCCTAAAATTTCGTCACGTTTATCGGGGTGATGTATGATTTCGCGAATAATAAAACTATCTAAACCCAGTGTGCCCACTGCAGCAAAAAGAGCGGCAAAGGCATCGGCAAAGCTTAAATCGCCAAACGCATAGGGGCCTAAATAACGGGCTATGATAAAGCCCACTACCAAACTTAAAAGTTTGCCTGCTAGCAACCAGCCGGTATTTTTTACATACTTCTGAAATGCTGCCTGCTCAAAACCTGGTAGTGCTGGTATTTTCATTCAAAACAAATGTATAAAAAAACAGCGCTCTCCGGCAATTCGAAGAGCGCTGTTTTAAAAGAAACCGAGAAATTAATTGGCAAATTTCTTAGCGTTAATTTTACGCTCGTTTTCTGTTAAATAAATTTTGCGTAAACGCATACTCACAGGTGTTACTTCAATATACTCATCGGCTTGTATGTATTCCATTGCCTCTTCTAAAGAGAATTTAATAGCTGGGGCAATACGAGTATTATCATCGGTACCAGAAGCACGCATGTTGGTTAAGGCTTTTCCTTTTACCACGTTCACCACTAAATCGTTATCGCGAATGTGTTCGCCCATAATTTGACCTTCGTATACATCCACTCCCGGATCTACGAAGAAACGGCCGCGATCTTGTAATTTATCAATAGAATAAGCAGTAGTCATTCCTTTTTCCATAGAAACCAAAACGCCATTTAAGCGACCAGGGATGGTTCCTTTCCAAGGCTCGTAGGCTTTGAAACGGTGTGCCATAATGGCTTCGCCGGCAGTAGCGGTTAGTACGTTGTTACGTAAACCAATAATACCACGAGCAGGGATTTCGAATTCCAGGTGTTGCAAATCGCCTTTAGGCTCCATAACCAACAACTCCCCTTTACGCTGTGTAACCAATTCAATTACTTTACCCGAAACTTCACCCGGAACGTCTACAATTAGCGTTTCAATCGGCTCACATTTTTTGCCATCAATTTCTTTGATGATTACCTGTGGCTGACCTACTTGTATTTCGTAGCCTTCGCGACGCATGGTTTCAATTAATACCGACAAATGGAGAATACCACGTCCGTATACCAACCAAGAATCTGGAGATGGCGTGTCTACAACCTTTAAGGCCAAGTTTTTTTCCATCTCTTTTAACAAACGGTCTTTTATACGTTGTGAGGTTACCAATTTACCTTCTTTACCAAAAAATGGAGAGTTGTTAATGGTAAACAACATGTTCATGGTTGGCTCATCAATACTAATAACAGGTAATTGTTCTGGAGCTTCAAAATCGGCAATGGTATCGCCAATATCAAAACCATCAATTCCAACTACGGCACAAATATCGCCCGAGCGCACTTCGGTAGTTTTAACCTTACCTAAGCCTTCGAACGTGTATAATTCTTTTACTCTCGATTTTACCACTTTACCATCACGCTTAATTAAGGTAATGGGCTGGTTTTCTTTAATAGAACCACGGTGCACACGACCAATGGCAATACGACCCACGAAAGATGAATAATCTAACGAAGTGATTTGCATTTGTAAGGTTCCTTCATTAATAGGTGCCGGTGGTATGTTTTCTACTACTGCATCTAACAGAGCGAAAATATCGGTGGTTGGAATTTTCCAATCGGTACTCATCCAGCCTTGTTTAGAAGAACCGTAAATTACCGGGAAATCTAACTGCTCTTCTGTAGCCTCTAAGTTGAAGAACAATTCGAAAATTTGTTCGTACACCTCTTCTGGGCGGCAGTTTTCTTTATCTACTTTATTTACAACTACAATGGGTTTTAAGCCCAAAGCCAATGCTTTTTGGGTTACAAAACGAGTTTGAGGCATAGCGCCTTCAAAAGCATCGCATAACAACAATACGCCATCGGCCATTTTTAATACACGCTCTACTTCACCGCCAAAGTCGGCGTGACCAGGTGTATCAATGATATTAATTTTTACGTCTTTATATTGTACCGAAACGTTTTTAGAAACAATGGTTATACCACGTTCACGCTCTAAATCGTTGTTGTCTAATATGAGGTCGCCAGTTTGCTCGTTGTCACGAAAAATGGAACAAGAATGTAAAATTTTATCAACCAAAGTGGTTTTACCGTGGTCAACGTGGGCAATAATGGCAATGTTTCTAATTTTTTGCATTGAAGTGTTTTAAAAGAAAATTTTTGCAAAGGTAGGGTTTTAAAATCGTAAAACCCTGCAAATAGGTATTTTAGACTGCCGTGACAGTTCATAACAAACAAATGCATTAACTTTGAACAACATGAACGTACAAGAACTAGCCGTAGTTGCCGTATTTGGTTTAGCAGTAGCCTACCTTGGGCGATTGCTGTATCGCAATTTTACGGCTAAAAATAGTTGTGGCACTTCGTGCAAATGTGCTGGTAATTTTTCTAGTGTGGAACCTAAAAAGGATTAAGCTTTTTCGATAAGGCAAACGGCATAGGCCACAACACCCTCTTCTCTACCCACAAAACCCATAGTTTCATTGGTAGTGGCTTTTATAGAAATATCTTCTTCAGAAATACCGGCAGCCTTAGCAATATGCATTTTCATGGCCGGCACATGTGGGTTAATTTTGGGGGCTTCTAAACAAATCATGGCATCGATATTGCCAATGGTCCACCCTTTTTTGGCCAATAACTTTACACATTCTTGTAGCAAAATTAAACTGCTGATACCTTTCCAACGGGCATCGGTATTAGAAAAATGATGGCCAATATCGCCTAAATTAGCTGCTCCAAGTAAGGAATCGCAAATGGCGTGAACCAATACATCAGCATCCGAATGGCCAAAGGCACCTACATGGTGTTCTAAATTTACACCACCCAAAACAAAAGGATGATTTTCAACTAATTGGTGGACATCAAACCCAAAACCTACTTTTATTTTCAATTCGAATTGTATTTATATTTCTCCGAAAATTTATAACTGAGTGAAAATCGGAGTGTATTGGCCATTGGACTTTTTTCCTGCTTAGCTAAAATATACGCTAAATCGATGCCTACTTTCTGCGTTTTAAAGCCACCGCCCAAGGTTATAAATTGACGATCGCCTTTGGTGGGATGCTCATAAAAATACCCCGTACGCAACGCAAACTGGTCGCTAAAAACATACTCGGCACCCATAGCATAACTAATTTCTCTCAGTTCTTCGGAAAAACCTCCCGGAGCATCAGAAAAAGATCCGAATATGCCCGAAACCATAGAACGGTTGGGATCTTTACCGGCAATAATTTGTCCATTAACATCTAATTCTGGTGAAGTGGGCACCAATAATTTATTCAGATCTATAGTAAATGTTAGTTTATCAAAATCATTCATTGCCAAACTACTAGCTATACCAACACGCAAATTGGTAGGTAAAAAATACTTGGAGCCCCCTTGGGCATAACTTACTTTGGTACCAATATTAGAAATATTAATACCCCAACTTAGTTGAGCTTCTTTACCCAATAGGGTGGTAGGGTTGGTGCCGTATGCAGAAATATCGGCGGCAAAGGCCGAAGCTGGGCGTAATACTTCGCTAGCAGAAAATTGCCCATTACTTAGACTTGAACGAACATATCTAATAGACGTACCCAGTGAAAAGGTTTCGCCAAATTTTCTAGAATAGGCCGCATCAATTGCAAATTCGTTGGGGCTATACGTACCTAAATCAATTTGATTGATATCAGTTAGCTGAATATCGCCCAAAGAAAAATAGCGGACAGAGCCGGCTAAAACACCTTGATCGGCCAGTTTTTTATAATAGGTTAAATAAGTAAAATTAATATCGGGAACCAAATTTTTTAGCCAAGGAGCATACGAAAGTGAACCACCAGAAGAGCCTTCTAAAAACGACAATTTAGCCGGATTCCAATGCATGGAATACAAATCGGGAGTAGTGGATACACCTGCATCGCCCATTGCACCTGCTTTCGCATCGGGTGTAATCATTAAAAAAGACATGGCTGTTTGTATGCTGTTGGGCTTTTTACCATCGGCTAAGGTGCCGGAGCCAATGCCTTGGGCACTTACCTGTAAACTTAAACCCATACCTAAAAAGAAATATAAACAGCAACGCATTTTATGAAAAATTAGTTTCAATTTGGTTCGAATATATACAATATACGAATATAGAAACAAATGAGTTTTGATTGTGAAAAAAAATACTTGACAAAATGGGACTGAATAAAGCGCCAGCCCTTTTGGTGTTTTAGCGTAAATAACCTATTTTAGCAGTATCAATGCTTAGCAAGCCACCAAAAATGAAAAGAAAAGCACTAAAACTCGGTTCTATTTTAGGCGTATTACTTTTAAGTATTACGCTTGTATCGTGTAATAAAAGCACAAAAAGTGGGGTATCATCTAAAACAGGGATGGCCTACAACAATAAATACAATGGCGGTTTTCAGGTTGCCGGCAAGGTAAAAAGAGGGCCAGGGCCAGGTTTAATTGCCGTTGAAGGTGGAACCTTTGTAATGGGTGGTAGCTTAGACCAAGATTTAGTTTACGAAAACGACAATACCAAACGCCGTGTAACGGTAGCTTCATTTTATATGGATGAAACCGAGGTTTCTAATGTAGATTGGTTAGAATATTTATACTGGATTAAACGCAATTTTAAAGATGATGCAGAGTATTATTACAATGCACTGCCTGATACCTTGGTTTGGCGCAGACCATTATCGTACAACGAACCATGGGTAAACAATTACTTGCGCCACCCGGCTTACCAAGATTATCCGGTAGTTGGCATTACGTGGGAACAAGCACGTGAGTATTGCGCATGGCGTACCGATAGAGTAAATGAAGATCTTTTACGTAAGGGTGGTTATTTGGCTGCGTACAAAGGCGCTCCTGCAAAAGGAGCTGCTGGCGCTGTAACTACTACCGTACCTGATTCTACAAAACCATTTAATACCGACATCTATCTAAATGGCCAATACCGCGGCCAAGGTATTGATGGCAAGAAAATGAAAAAAGATTTAAATCCGAATGCTACCGCTGCTGCTCCAGCAACAGGTACTGCCCCAGCTAAAGGTGGCGTTACCCGTCCGGTACGTTTAGAAGATGGTATTTTAAAAGAGCCCTACCGTTTACCTACAGAAGCAGAATGGGAATATGCTGCTTTGGCATTGGCAGGCAACACCTCCTACGAAAACATTGAGGATGGAAAAATTTATCCATGGAATGGCATGGGCGTACGTTCTGCCAAAAAGAAAACTCAAGGTTTAATTATGGCCAACTTTAAACGTGGTGCTGGTGACAATATGGGTACCGGTGGTTGGTTAAACGATAAGGCCGACATTACCGCTCCTGTACGATCTTTTCAACCAAACGATTTTGGCCTATACAACATGGCAGGTAACGTAAACGAGTGGACAGCAGATGTATACCGCAAACTTTCTTTTGAAGAATTTGAAGAATTTAACCCCTACCGTGGGAATCAGTATGTTGATAAGGCCTTAGCAGACAAGAAAAAAGGTACTTACAAAAAAGATAAATACGGTAAAGTAGAAACTACCCCATCTATAACAGCCAAAAAACAAACTTGGCAAGAACTACAAGCTGGTGTTAAACCCGACTCAGCCTTTAATGCAGACAAACGCTCTGTTGACCAAATGGGTGTAGACGATAATTCCAAACTATTATACGGCGTAAGTAGCTTAGTAAACGAAAAATCGAGAGTGTACAAAGGTGGGTCTTGGAACGATAGAGCCTACTGGTTAAACCCGGCTACTCGTAGATACATGCAAGAAGACGAGGCTAGTGCCGAAGTTGGTTTCCGTTGCGCCATGAGTTTAGTGGGTTCACCCGAGGTAAGCAGCAAAAGCGGCAAGCCTCAGTTCAGAACCAATAAAAAATAAAAAACAAGTGGCTTTTAAAAAATGGATCTTAAGAAATTGAGGTCCTTTTTTTATTTAGGAGAATTGAATAAGCACCTGATTTTTTTCAACCTTATCGCTGGGCTTAATTTTAATAGATTTAATGGTCACATCCGCTGGAGATTTAATGATGTTCTCCATCTTCATAGCTTCTAGCACGAGTAAATTATCGCCTTTTTGAATCTCATCGCCTTCTTTTACCAAAACGGATAGTACCAAACCTGGCATGGGCGCTTTTAATTCGGCCACTTTAGCAGATTGCTGGTTATCTAAACCCAATTGATGCAGTAAATCATCGAAACGGTCTTTAATGGCTATGCTGTAGGTATGGCCATTTACTTTAATAGAAGCTGTTTTTTCTTCTTTAGAGAATGAGACAATTTCTACTCGGTAAGACGTGTGTTGATGCAATA
This sequence comes from Sphingobacteriaceae bacterium, assembly GCA_044239195.1. Classification (GTDB taxonomy): domain Bacteria; phylum Bacteroidota; class Bacteroidia; order Sphingobacteriales; family Sphingobacteriaceae; genus JAIPAN01. The sequence continues at coordinate 18,815 of JBIIBV010000029.1, forward strand.
CATGCAACAAATTGTCTTTAATTACCAAGGTGTCTAGCTCCATTGGCTTGCCATTCACAGTCCATGCACCTTGCGTTTCGTTTACTTCAAAATTGAATTTTTCGTTTACTTTTAGTTGGTACATAGCCTGGGTTTTATACGAAGTTAACGATTCAATAAGTTAATCTCAAAACAGGCCGCCAAGGCCGCTGTTTCTGTACGCAAACGGGCTT
>JBIIBV010000030.1:0-18941 GCA_044239195.1 Sphingobacteriaceae bacterium
ATGCATCGAAAAAGTAAATACACGATCCTCATTTTGGAAGATTTCGGCGGTTCCATTGCCCTGATGTACATCTAAATCGATTATTAAAATACGATTAGCTAATTTATTAGCTAACAAATAATTAGCTGCAATTGCTTGATCGTTTAACATACAAAAACCTTCTCCCCAATTGCTCCCAGCATGATGGGTACCACCAGCTACATTAAAAGCAATGCCATGCTCCAAAGCAAACAAGGAACCATCAATAGTTCCTTGGGCAATACGCAATTCTCGTTCTACCAAAGCCTGCGAATACGGGAAGCCTATTCTTCGCTCCTCTTGATAGGTTAATTGCCCATTTTTTAAACGAAAAAAGTAATCATCATGGTGGGTGGTAAGCACCCATTCATCTGCCAAAAGCGATGGTGAAACAAAATGATGAGCCTCCATGGCACCCTCATGAAGCAATTGCTGCGGAATTAATTCGTATTTCAGCATCGGAAAGCGATGCCCATCGGGTAATGGATGTGCATAAATGGGATCGTATGCGATATAAAACACCTGAAAAATTACCGATTTATTTTTGGAGAAAGATTCTTAAGCAATTGAATACCAATGGTTAACAATACCAAAACCAATGCAGCCAATGCGGCAGTAACTACGGTTTGTGATGCTGATGTTAAATCTTGCTGGCGTTTTATGAGTATGCCATACAATGCCCAAAGCACTACCGAGCTAAAAAAGATGTTTTTTCGTACAAAAACCATAAATACGCTGATGAATGTAGCTATGCCAATTAATAAAATAGCCCATAGATTTGGGGCTAAGCCCCATCCATCCCAAGCAATAGAAACCAAATACACACTAATATTTGCAATGGTGGCAATACATATCCAGGCAAAATAAATACTTAAGGGGAATTGGCTAAAAGCTTTAGTCCAGAATGAACGATGACTATCAAAAATGTTCAATTTAAGCTGTATTTGAAGCAGGCTGTATAACTGAATGAGCATACAAAACACCGATAATAGCAACTGGTTACCTAAAAAAGCATATACCCAAGCGGTGGTTGCCAGCGTATTCACAATAAATAAATAGCCTATCTTATTTATATCCTGATTTACCCGCTCATCTACATGCTTACTAAAGGCGTGCACCAGGTGATAGATGCAAAATGCCAATAATGAAATATAAATAAGCCCCCAAATTGCAAATGTTATACCTGCTGGGGTAAAATAGGTCTCGTATCTAGCGGAAACGCTAGTCATTGTATCAGGGAGGCCTAAAGCCTTAAATTGGGCTAAATTTGCCACTAGTGCCGATATTACGAAACCAAGCAAGTTTAAAATGGCTAGCGTACGAATTTTGTTGATCATGTTTTTAGGATTTAAGAAGCATTGTTTCACAAATCAACGTCAATTCTGTACCAAAATGATACACATCCTCAAAAGTATTGTACAAAGGCACCGGACTGATACGAATTACGTTTGGTTCTCTCCAATCGCCAATAATTCGTTTTTTCACCAAGGCATCAAAAATAGCTTTACCATCACTTTTAGCTATAATTGAAAGCTGAGCGCCACGTTCTTGCGGATTTGTTGGAGTAATTATTTTAAATTGCTCGTATCCTAGTTTAGCATTAATCTCGGCAATCCAAAAAGCAAGATAAGCTGTCAATTTTTCACTTTTTGCCCGCAAAGCTGCCATACCACCTGCTTCTTTCATCAGCAATAAAGCTGATTTATGGATAGCCATCAACATCACTGGGCTACAACTTAATTGCCAGCCCTCTGCCCCTTTTTCGGGCACAAAACCCTTGGCCATTTTAAATCGAGTTTCTTGCTTATAGCCCCACCATCCGGCAAAGCGATTCAATTCGGGATTATTAAAGTGTTTTTCGTGAATAAATACCCCACTAATGCCACCGGGGCTACTATTCATGTATTTATAGGAACACCAACAGGCAAAATCTACGCCCCAATCGTGGAGTTTTAGAGGTACATTTCCTGCTGCATGGGCTAAATCGAAACCAACCTTGGCCCCAACGGCTTGTCCAGCTTTGGTAATAGCTGCCATATCAAATAGCTGTCCGGTATAATAATTGATACCTCCAAATAGAATTAAGGCTAATTCATCGGCATTTGCTTCAATCTGAGCAACAATATCCTCCGTTCTAAGGGTTTCTTCGGCCTCCCTCGGGAAAACCTCTAAAATCGCTTCATTTGGATCGATACCGTGAAAGCGCAACTGGCTTTCTACCGCATATTGATCTGAAGGAAAAGCACCACCCTCCATTAAAATCTTTATTTTTTTTCCTTTAGGTAGATAAAAACTCACCATCATTAGGTGCAAATTCACCGTGAGGTTATTCATCGGCACCACTTCAGCAGGGTTTGCCCCCACAATAGGGGCCAATAGCTCTTGCAATTCTTGATGGTAGGTCATCCAGGGGCTTTCACCTTCAAACCATCCCTCCACAGCTAAATCTTGCCAGTTTTTCAACTGTTCTTGAAGAAGCGTTTGGGCCGATTTAGGCTGCAAACCCAAGGAATTTCCACAAAAATAGCGGATATCTTGTCCATCGTGCTGCGGAATAAGAAAGCGGGAACGGAAAGCAGCCAAGGAATCCTGACTGTCTAAAGCTTGCGCACAAGCAAGTGTTTGATCGAAAATCATGAATTATTGAGCAATTTTTAGCAATTCAATCTCAAAAATAACCACACTGTATGGTGGAATATCTTGTCCGGCGCCATTAGCACCCCACCCTAGTTGGTACGGAATATAAAACCGATACTTAGCGCCAACCGACATCAATTGAAGGCCTTCTACCCAACCCTGAATAACTTGCGTTAAACTTAATGTAGCTGGCTGATTGCGCTCATACGAGCTTTCGAACTGTTTTCCGTTGGCAAGCGTGCCCTTATAATGTACGGTTACGCTATCTGTTGCTTTAGGTTTGGCCCCTTTTGCGGCCGTAAGCACTTCATACTGCAAACCCGAAGGAAGCGCAATTACACCTTTTTTCTTTTTATTCTCCGCTAAAAAATTTGCTGCTGCAGCTATTAAAGGCTCTTCTTGTTTCTTTTTTAGCGATGTAAAATAAGCCATAATAGCTTGTTGGCCATCTTGCATGCTTATTTGTGGATTTTTTCCGGCAAAAACATCTTGCATAGCTTGCATCAATGCAGCATAATTCAATGTGCTAAGTCCTCTAGATTTTAAATCGAAGGAAATGCTAGCACCCATAGCATAACTAGCCGAATCTAGTTGGGTACTTAATTTAAGAGGGCTAACCGGCTCTTGCGCTTGAACACCCAGAGCAAAAAGTGTAAGAAATAAGCCAATTGATGCAATTTTTTTCATGTTATTTTTAGTTTATATAATATAGTTTAATTAGTTAATTTACAGAGAGTAATGAACATAATTTTGAGAGATATGTTACATCAATTTCATCAAAATCGTTTAAGCGATCGCTATCCACATCGAGCACTGCTTTTACTTCATCGTCAGCGCCAAACAAGGGAATAACTACCTCCGATTTAGACAATGAACTACAGGCAATGTGACCCGGAAACGCATCTACATCAGGCACCAATAACACGTGTTTCTGCTGCCATGCTTGGCCACAAACCCCTCTGCCCTTGGCAATGCGGGTGCAGGCAACCGGGCCCTGAAAAGGTCCCAATACCAATTCATCGCCTTTAACTAAATAAAAACCAACCCAAAAGAAGTTAAACTGTGCTTTTAAAGCAGCGCATACATTGGCCAAATTAGCCGTAAGATCTACTTCTCCGGCAATAAGCCCTTCAATTTGAGGTAATAAAGACAGGTATTGCTCTTCTTTACTTGCGTTTATAAGGTGTAAATCTTCTGCCATGATGCTACAAATTTAACAAGCTGGCGCAATTACCCGCATGCATGTGCATAAATGTGGACTAATTTATGCCATTGTGGAAAGAATAGTTGCACGGCCTTACTTTTGAAGTTTTATTTTTGAATGGTTTACATACAAAGAAAGTTCAACTAAACCATATACATGAGAGTATTAGCAGAATTGCCACATCCTGATTGTAAGATTACCATTTTCGGTATGAATCAGAAGTACCTCATTAAATTGGAGCAGGGAGGTTTGGAGCAAACCTACAAGCTAAGCGAACTAGATGTGACCGATGGAGTAAACAGTGTTTTCGAAATTTTAGATGCCGCTTTTATGCAAACAGCAGTGGCTCGATTCGAACAAATGAGAAGCGATCTTAAGGAAGCATACAGCCGACATGAATAGCAGGATAAAAATTAACTAACTAACTGAAATACAAATACTTAAATAGCTAAACAAAATTATATTCTGAAAATTAGCCCATTTAAAGAAGCAATATAACATGATAACTAGTGTATTAGTTCAACTAAAATAGTTTAACTAATTGAAATACAACTAATTAAACAGATGTAAAAAATATAATTCGGAAGCCAAAAAATGCCAAATAAATGAGAAGTTTGGCCTACAACAATATACAATTAAAATTTCACTCCTTTAAAAAAAAATGTATTTTTGACCTATGATTCAGACGATAAAAACCCCTCGATTTTTAGTACTCAGTTTACTCATTGTAGTAGCGGCAGCAACCCGTGCCCTACCCCTACTCGTTCCGCATGTGTGGAACTTTACAGCTGTAGGCGCCCTAGCAATTTTTGCCGGTGCACAATTTAACGATAAACGCTTGGCCTTTGTAATGCCTTTAGCAGCCATGGCTATTTCGGATGTTTTTATTGGCAACGGATTTAGTGCCGTGGTGTATGCTGGTTTTGTGGCCATGGTTGCCTGCGGTCTAATCATTAACAAACGCCAATCGGTGGGTAGAATATTTGCTGGCAGCGTTTTGGGTGCTGTGGTTTTTTTCTTATTGACCAATTTCGCCTTTTTCTACCCAAGCACACTCTATCCGCACAATGCAGCCGGCATATTGGCTTCTTACGCAGCAGGATTACCTTTCTTTAACAACATGCTTGCCGGAAACTTAATTTACGGTGCCATTTTATTTGGCAGCTTTAGTGTATTAAGCAAAAAATATCCTGTTTTAGCTAAATAGTTCCAAACAATGTCCATAAAAAAAGCCCTCCCGAAATTCGGGAGGGCTTTTTTATAATAAGACAATTAGCGTATGCTACACAATAGGCCCACATTCAGGTTAAAACCTTTGGTGGTATAACCCGTAAAATCTACATAATCAGTATCTACTATATTTTTTGCATCTATAAAAAGTTTAATTGACTGCTTAGGCGCATATTGTATATAGGCATCGAGCAGGTTATAGGCTTTTAAATCAACGGTCATGCCTTGGCCCAAAGTGGCATCGTAATAGCTATCTTGGCGGCTACCCATCCATTTGTAATACAAAGCCGCGGTCAATTTAGGAGATATCGCCGCCTGTAGGTTTAAACCTAGGCTGTGTTTAGGCCTGCGAAATAAGTTTGCCTCCGTTTGGCCATCGGCTTGCACAAGTTTTCCGGTAACAAAAGCATAAAAGCCATCCAGGTTTATTTTGCTGCTCCATTTGTATTTCCATTCCAATTCTAAGCCTTCATCGTACTGCTTGGCTTGGTTGATGTAGCGGTAGTTCATGTCAAAACCTATTACATCGGCTATATTTCGCTTAAAATAAGCCGTGTTGAGTGTTAATTTATCGGCAATAAGTTCCATATCGGCACCAGCCTCAAACGTTTGTGTGCGTTCGGGTTTTAAGGCCAAATTTCCGTATTCGGAAAACAATTGATACAAGGAAGGTACTTTATAGGCCGAAGAAAAATTGATGAAAAACTTGTACCTATTGGCAAAAACATAAGAGGGATTGATTGTATAGGTTGCATTATTCCCATACTCCGAATGCCGATTTAAACGTCCGCCGAATTCGGTTCGAATATGCTCTCCTAACTTAAAAAAGAAAGAAGAATAGGCACTAGAAATGTGGTTTTTGGCACTTAAACTACCCCAAGGAGAAAGCTGATCAGTAACCGATTCTTTATAACTAAGGCCAGAAATTAAATCTGCAAAAGGTGCCAAAGGTGTACTCAAGGTGGCTTCCGCTTGGCTAATAGCTCCCTCATTCCGGGTTAAATCGCCCACATACGAAAACTTGCTATCTACTTTGTTTTTACTCCCTGTTAAGCCAATTACGGCGTTTCCTGCTATATATTGAGCGCCTAAACCCAACACATAACTTTGTTTAGTATAGGTATAATTGGTAAAATCGGCAAAAGCACCGTCGTCTAAATCGGCTTTGTTTTTATTTGCTTGCACGTTAGCAAACAACTTAAAACGAGCACTCAGCGCTTGTTGCACATTTGCTTGTAGGCTCTGCTGGCTAAAACCATCTTTTTCTAAATTAGTGGTAGGTATAGCCGTAGCGCTAGAAAAGCCAGCAGATGAGGTATTAGACGCATTCACAGCCAGGGTAGTTTTAGCCAATGTACCGCTAATACCCACAGCTTGCTTGTAGCTTTTATAAGACCCTACTGTTGCCAATGTAGTAGCGTTTAAAGGTCCTTTCCCTTTTTTAAGAATGATATTGATTACCCCTGCCACCGCATCGGAACCATAAAGCGTAGAATTTCCACCTTTTAAAATCTCGATGCGTTCAATTTGATCAATAGCAAGTGCCGAAATATCGTATTCGCCAGAAATATTCGACGCATCGTTTACCGGCACGCCATCTAGTAGAATTAAGGTATTGCCTGCCGATGCTCCCCGCAAATACACCGCTTTTATATCGCCGGGATTGTTTCCGTTCCCTCCTATGGTTAAACCCGCTACTTGGTTGAGTAGCTCTGAAAGGCTTCGCCCCTGATTTTGCTCCAATTGCTCTGCCGAAATTACCCGCACCACTTTGCCAATTTCCGATTGTTTACGTGGCGATTTACTTGCCGTAACTACCACCTCGTTTAGCTGGTAGTTTTTTTGTGTTTCTTGTGCCCATGCAGGCAGCTGTGCGCACACAAGCCCTAGGCCTGCTAGTACGCAAATGATTTTTTTGTCCATTTTTGTGGAAGATTTTCCCACAGCAAACAGCAAAGAAGAGGTTTAAATGAAATACGGTTAGTACATCATTCAAGCTTCAGTCCCCGAAAGCTATGAATTATAAATTGCAATGGCAGGTCTTCTGACTTACTCCCCGTTGCCCGGTCTTCCCAACCCAAATTGTGGGCCAGTGACTAAGAAAAGGCATTGGTTATAGAGCTTACAGCTGCGGGACAGTTCTGGATTTACACCAGATTCCCTTTTAATCCCGAACAAGCCGGGAACCAAAAGCAATTCAAATTTACAGCTAAGTTTAGCTTAGGCTTCTTTTAGTTTTCAACATCCGCTAAAAATTGTTGAATTGTGTATGCCGGCACTTTTGTGTAAATTTGCCCTACACATGCAAGGCGATCTTACTTTAAGCATTTTGGGCGGCGGTCAATTAGGCCGCATGCTCCTTCAAGAGGCCATTAACTTTAACATTTCATGTAGGGTTTTAGACCCCGATGCCCATGCGCCCTGCAAAGAACTGAGCAATGAGTTTGTTTGTGGTTCTTTAAGTGATTTTGATACGGTATACCAATTTGGTAAATCAGCCAAGACCTTAACCATTGAGATTGAAAAGGTAAATACCGATGCCTTAGAAAAATTGGAGCAAGAAGGTGTAAACGTTTATCCTCCTGCACGGGTAATACGCCTTATTCAAGACAAGGGAACGCAAAAACAATTTTTCAAAGAAAACGATATCCCCACTGCTCCTTTTGTTCTTATCAACAAAAAAGAGGAATTAAGTGGTGTGGCTTTCCCCTATCCATACATTCAGAAATTACGCAAAGATGGTTACGATGGCCGTGGCGTTTTAAAAATACGCCATGCAGCAGCTATAGCCGAGGCTTTTGAAGCACCTAGCTTGGTGGAGCAATGCATCGATTTTAAGCAAGAAATTGCCGTAATGGTGGCTAGAAATGCAGCTGGTGAGATTAAAACATTTCCTATGGTGGATATGGATTTTAATCCCGAAGCCAATTTGGTGGAATATGTGTTTTCTCCATCTAATTTAAGCCCCACTATTCAAGAAGAAGCAGCATCCATAGCCATTCACATTGCAAAAAGCTTGCAATTGGTAGGTGTTTTAGCTGTAGAATTCTTTGTAACCAAAGATGATCAGCTTTTGGTAAACGAATTGGCGCCACGCCCACATAATAGTGCACACCAAAGTATTGAGGGCAATTATACTTCTCAATTTGAGCAACATATACGGGCTATTTTCAATTTGCCTTTGGGAGATACGCAGTGCATGCAGCATGCAGTGATGATTAATTTACTCGGCGAAGCCGGATTTGAAGGCATTGCTAAATACGAAGGATTAGAAAAAGCCTTAGCGATGAGCGGGGTTTACATTCATTTGTATGGTAAAAAGTTTACCAAACCTTTCCGTAAAATGGGGCATGTAACTATCTTAGCCGAAAATAGAGCATTGGCTACTGAGAAGGCTAAAAAAGTACAAGCATTAATCAAAGTAAAAGCATAAACATGGCAAAAGTTGGCATTATAATGGGTAGCAAATCGGATCTTCCGGTTATGCAAGACGCTGCAGCTATTTTGAAAGAATTAGGTGTAGATTTTGAAATTACGGTAGTTTCTGCCCACCGCACGCCCAAACGCATGTTTGAGTATGCCGAAACGGCTGCCGATAGAGGTTTAAAAGTAATTATAGCCGGCGCCGGTGGTGCTGCGCATTTACCGGGTATGGTTGCATCCATTACCCACTTGCCGGTAATTGGTGTACCCGTTAAATCGAGCAATTCATTAGATGGATGGGATTCTATTTTATCTATCCTGCAAATGCCCAACGGCATTCCGGTGGCTACGGTTGCTTTAAATGCCGCAAAAAATGCCGGTTTACTAGCTGCACAAATATTGGCTACCGCCGATACCGCCCTAAGCACAAAACTTATTGCGTATAAAGAGGAGTTGAAAAAGAAAATTGAAGAAAGCGCCAAAGATTTAGTGCAATAATGTATGAAAACAAGCAAAGAGAGCTTAGAAAGCTTACGCAACGAATACCTTTCAGAACCTTTCTCGGAAAAGGATGTGAAAAAAAACCCCATAGAACAATTTGACTTGTGGTTTGATGAGGCTGTAAAAGCTAATGTACACGAACCAAACGCCATGACTTTAGCTACGGCCACACACGATGGAAAACCATCGGCACGGGTGGTTTTATTGAAGGGTTTTAATAAAGATGGATTTATTTTTTACACCAATTACTTAAGCCGTAAAGGGAAAGAGTTGGCTAAAAACCCGGTAGTAGCCTTGGTATTTTTTTGGCCCGAATTGTCTCGACAAGTGCGTATTGAGGGAACTTTAGAAAAGGTGAGCAAGGAAGAATCGGAGAAGTATTTCCAAAGCCGCCCTGTAGACAGCCAATTAGGTGCCTTAGCATCGCCGCAAAGCCAAGTTATTAGCCGTGAGGAATTGGAAAAAAATTGGGCGGAATTAAAAACTACTTATGCTGACAAAACCATTAGCAAACCCTCCTTTTGGGGTGGTTATTTGGTAAAACCACAGGTAATTGAGTTTTGGCAAGGCAGAAAAAGCCGCCTGCACGACCGGGTGGTGTACAAAAAAGCCGATAAAGCTAGCTGGAAAATTGTACGCTTAGCACCATAAAAAAAGCCCTCCCGAATTCGGGATGGCTTTTTTGTTTTAAGCGTATGGTTAATATACCCTAACCATAAATACGTAGTCTTGAATTTTTTTGAGTTGTTCTTTTCGGTTTAGGCTAGAAATACTGTTTTTGATATTTAAAGATAGATTCCTATCTAAATCTGCTTCAGGAATTGCTTCTAAGCTTTTCACTAAATAATTGGTTTTAATGGCAAAAGCAGCGCCATCGGTACGGGTTTGTTTTCCACTGATGATACCAATTACGTTCCCTTTGCTATCTAATAAGGGGCCACCCGAGTTTCCTGGATTTACCGGAATAGATATTTGGTAAGAAACTGTATCACCATCGAAACCAGTTTTAGAACTTAAATAGCCTTTGCCATATACTTGTTCATCACGTGGGAAACCTAGTGTAAATACATCTTCGCCTAAATCGGAGTCAGATTTTTTAAAGGAATAAGGCAATTTACCAAATGATTCAAAAGCGGGGTCTACAATTTGAAGAATAGCAATATCGTATTCGGGTTGCACGAACACCGTTTTTACTTTATAGGTATCTCCTGCTGAATTTTGAATGTATACCGAATCGGCTCCTTTAATAACGTGGTAATTGGTAGCCAAATATCCGTTTGCTGAAAGTGCAAAACTGGTACCTCCAAATTCGCCTGGATTAGCTGGCCCTTTTTTAGAATTGATATTTTTAGCCAACACACTTTGAGAACGCTTGATGCTATTTATTTCTCTACGCAAGGCACTGTAATAGGAAGAATGATCAGCAAAATATCCAGAGAACAAAAGTGTACCAAATACCGCTGTAATAGCAACAGTTGCAGCAATTGCTAAATTGGCTCGGTAGCGTTTCCACATTTGTATAACGTTTGCTGAGGTGGGAATGAGGTCGTTTTTTAAAGACACCACATCAATTTGCTCGTGAATTAGGTCCATAGCATGTTGCAAGCGTTGGCGTTCGCCATAGGCAGCCAGCATAGCCATAAACTCTTTGTGAGCGTTTACCTGTTGCTGAATATCTGGATTTTCTTTGCAAAGTAATTCAAATGCGGCACGTTCTGCCGGAGAAAACTCTCCACGTAGGTATGCTTCGGTTTGATTGATTAGCTGTGCGTCTTTCATAATTCTAGTCCCCCGTCTTTAAAAAACAACTTTTTAAGTCGCTGTAAACATTTATATTTTTGCGTTTTGGCATTATCTGCATTGGTGTAGCCAAATTGCTCACAAATTTCTTGCATGGAACGGCTATTTAAATAAAACTCTTCGATAATAGTTTTACAGGGTTCGCCCAATTGCCCCAATGCATGTTGCATTTGTTTAAACTGCTCATTTCGCTCTTCGTGCTGTTCTATATCAGTTTCCACATCGGCCACCGACTCTAGTTCGTACGTTTGTGCAGAAAATCTGCTGTTTTGGTTTAATTTTTTAAGCCATAAATGCCGGCAAACTGCATATATATAGGTTTTAAGTTTGCTATTAAGCTCAAAATTGCCGGTTGTTATTTTGGTATATAAAACAATAACTGCTTCTTGAAAAATATCTTTTGCATCGTCTTCGTTCCCGTTATTAGTAAGTACCAGTTGTAGTATCATCGGGAAATAAGCAGTATAAAGCGCATCAAGACTGTTTGTAGCCCCATCGCGGATGCCTTGAATCAAGTCATTATCCGCTGAAATTGAACTATTTATCTTATTTCTCAAATTAATACGCTTTTGTTTGAATAGTAACCCAATGATAGGAAAATATTTTTTTACTTTTTTTTTAGTTTTTACGGGTTACCTTTTTAATTTTGCAGTATTAACAACAAATTATTAATAATTAACTTTAAACAAAAAAACATGAAAAATTTATTCAAATTCGGTTTCTTAGCTTTAGCTATTTCTTTATCTGTTGCTGCTTGTTCTTCTAACAAAACTGAAGAAGTTGCTGCTGACACTGCTGCTGTAGATACTACTGCTGTTGATACTACTGCTGTTGATACTGCTGCTGTTGCTGCTGATACTACTGCTGCTACTAAGTAATTAGAAACAACTACTGAAAGAGAAACCGTTAGATCTTCTAACGGTTTTTTTTTGCCCAAAATTTAGGGAATAAAAAAAAGCGTGCATTCCGAAGAGTACACGCTTTTTACGTTATTATCAGGTATTTATTTTTTAAAGAAACCTTTTACTTTTTTGCTATTGCTATCTGCTAGCAAATACATGCAGGGTACCAGCACCAAGGTTAAAAAGGTAGCAAAGCTTAAACCAAATATCATGGTCCAAGATAAAGGTCCCCAAAAAGCTACGTTGTCGCCACCAAAGAAAATGTGCGGATTGAAGCTGTTAAACAATTCGGCAAAATCTATATTAAGCCCTACAGCCAAAGGCACGAGGCCGAGCATAGTTGCTGTAGCAGTTAGCAATACGGGAGTCATACGTGTACGGCCAGCCTCTATAACAGCTTCTTTAACTGGCATCCCCTGCTCTACAAGTAAATCGGTAAATTCTACCAACAAAATACCGTTACGCACTACAATACCAGCCAAGGCTACAATACCTATACCCGACATCACGATAGACATATCCATTCTGAAAATGGTGATACCTAATATTACTCCAATAATACTGAATAAGATTTCGGATAGAATGATGATAGGCTTGGATACGGAATTGAATTGGGTAACCAAAATAATGAGTATAAGTCCTAGTGAAATCAGTAAAGCACTTCCTAAAAAGGCAGCGGTTTCCATTTGTTCTTCTTGTTCGCCAGCCATTTTAACGCTCACGGCATCTAGCTTAGGAAATTGATCTAATTCTTCTTGTATGGCCGCTACTACCTCGTTTGGATTGTAACCACCAAGCACATTAGATGATAAAATAATGATGCGTTTTTGTTGCTTGCGCTTAATGCCTCCATAGGTATTTACATACTCTACGCCAGCAAAAGCCGATACAGGCACCTGACGAATCATACCACCCATTCCCATATCGCGGTAGGTTACCTTCATATTTCGTAGGGCTTCTAAGTTATTTCGTTGGCTTTCTTGGGCCCTCAGGTTAATCGGATAATCTTCGTTTAAATCTCTAAACTTAGAAACTTCTTTGCCATAAATGGCTGTGCGCAAATCCATACCAATTTGCCCACTCGAAATGCCTTCACGGTTTGCACGTTCGCGGTCTATATCAAAAATAATTTCGGGCTTATTATTCTGAAAATCCGATTTCAATTCTTCAACACCAGGAATTTGCTTGGCATCGAGATATTTTTTCAAACGCTCGGAACCAGCCACCAATGAATCTAAATCATCGCCGGTAAGTTCTATGGAAATCGGTTTTGCCGTTGGAGGTCCGTTTTGCTCTTGCGCTATGGTAATTTCAGCACTCGGAATACCTTTTACAGCTTCGCGTATTTTAGATAGATAGAGCGACGTACTTTCGCCATCCCGTTTCCCAAATTCTACAAATGCTACGGTTACTTTCCCTCTGTTGGGGTAATTGCCTTGATCTTCGTCTTGCGGATCGGTTACGCCCACCGTTACATTGGATATAATAGACGAAACGATTGGATTGGATTTACCCACCACTTTGGTTACTCTATTTTCCACTTCCTTTACCACCTCGTTGGTATAAGCCTGATCGGTACCTATGGGCATGTTTACATACACATAAATAAAATTAGGATCGCTGGTTGGGAAAAATACCACCTTTGGCGGAACAATACCCATGAGAACAAATGAGAATACAAACAGACCTACGGTTCCCCATAATATAGTTTTGGGTTTTTCTAAGGCCCATTTTAGTAAAGCTACATAGCGTAATTGAAACTTAGGCCAAGTATGTTCCTGAAACCTTTGAATGGCTTGGGTAAGGTAAAAATGATTGATTAGATATAAACCAGCCAGAAAAACCATAAAATTCCCGAAACCGAAACTGATGAAATAAGAGATAAGCGCCAAACCTGCAAACACATACAGTGTTTTCTTTACTTTGGGCGTAAAACTTGGTTTTTCTTCGTTCGGGTGATGTGCTTGCATAAAATCGACTGCAAAAACCGGATTGATAATGTAAGCTACCACCAGGGATGCTAATAAAGTGATAATGAGTGTTACCGGCAAAAAGAACATGAATTTCCCAATTACTCCAGGCCAAAATAGTAAAGGAACAAAAGGGGCTAGCGTGGTTAAAGTACCCGATAAAACAGGCAAAAATACTTCACCGGCTGCCATTTTTGCTGCTTTAACAATAGGCACTTTCCCATTATTAAAAATACGGTGGGTGTTTTCTATTACCACAATAGCATCATCTACCACAATTCCTAGGCCTAATAGGAAAGAGAACAACACAATCATGTTCATCGTGAAACTAAAACCAAAGAAACCACCTAAAGCAGGCATGGCCAAGAAGGCTACAAACATAGAGAGTGGTACCGACATAGCCACAAAAAGGGCATTGGTTACACCCATAAAAAACATGAGAATAAGCGTTACCAAAATAAAACCAATAATAATGGTGTTTATTAAATCATGTAAGGTTACTCGTGTTTGATCAGATTGATCGCCGGTGGTGGTTACATTTAAGCTTTTAGGCAAAGAACCTTGCTTCAATTCCGCAATAATTCCACTAATTTTATCAGAGGCCTCAATTAAATTTTCGCCACTACGTTTTTTAACATTGAGGGTAATTACATTTTTGCCATATAAACGGGCATAACTTTCTTGTTCTTTAAAGGCGTCTTTTATCTCGGCAATATCTTTTAAATATACCGATGCACCTGTTGGCGTTTTTACCACCAAATTGGCTATTTCATCAGCGCTTTTAAATTCTTTTTTAACGTTTAGCGTTCTACGTACGCCATCCATTTTTACGGTACCACCAGAGATAGTTAGGTTTTCATAACCCACTGCCGATTCGATATCTCTGAATGAAATTTGGGCAGCAGCCATTTTATTTAAATCGGCATTTATTTGAACTTCCGGATCTAAAGCTCCTACAATATCTACCCCCGAAATTTCTTTTAATGCTTCTATTCTATCTTTCAATACATCGGCATATTGCTTTAGTTTTTTCAGATCGTAATCGCCAGAAATATTCACGTACATAATGGGCAAATCGGCCAAATTAATGTCCATTACATTGGGTTCTTTGGGCAAATCGTTGGGTAAATCCTGACGGGCTTTATCTACCGCATCTTTTACCCGTTGTTTAGCATCCTTTATATCAACGTTGGTATTGAATTCTGCAGTAATTACCGAAACATCTTGATACGATTTAGAGGTAATTTTTTTAAGCCCAGAAGTAGATTTTAATTGCTTCTCTAGCTGTTTGGTTACCAAATTCTCCATATTCTCTGGCGATGTTCCTGGATAAATGGTTTGCACGAAAATTTTAGGGATAATTACTTCCGGAAAATTTTCTTTTGGTAAATTTTGGTACGACGAATAGCCTAGCAACACCAAAATGAAGGTGAATACATAAATGGCTGTTTTATTATCTATAGCCCAGCTTGAGGGCTTAAATTCTTTATTCGAATCTTTCATTTTTGCTGTATAAACCCTTATAATTTTACTAAATCGCCTTCATTTAAATCAGACAAGCCGGTTAAAATAACCTTGTCGCCCACTTTTAAACCCGAAAGCACTTCGGCTTTACCCTCCGAAATTTTGCCCAGTTTTAGTACTGCTTTTTTAGCCTTTCCGCCATCGGCAACAAATACATAATCGCCATTTTCAGATTTCTGGATGGCATTGATAGGCACCGTTAAGGCTTTTTCTTTTTTATAATCAACAATTTTAAGCACGGCAACCATGTTGGCTCTGTAGCTCGGTTTTGATGGAAGATTTACTTCTACAGAGAAACTTCTTGACGCCTGATCAATGGTTTTAGCGGCAAAACTTAAACGAGTACTTAAGGTATCGGGGATGTCTGGAAATATTAAGTTCACTTCATCGCCTTGATTGATATGACTTGCATACGACTCGGCCACCATGGCCTTAGCTTTCAAGTTAGATGTATTTACCACACGTACTCCAGGCATGCCCGGCATTACCGCTTGGCCTACTTTGAAATCCATTTGATCTACTACCCCATTTATTGGAGATTTAATGCGATACAAGGCTGCTTGCGATTGTAAAGTGCGCATTTTGCGTACCATACCATCACGTTGAGTTTTAGCACTTAAATATTGTACTTCGGTACCAATTTTCTGATCCCAAAGATTTTTTTGTCGTTGAAATAAGGTAGTTGCCAATTCTAATTGAGTTTGCAACTCATCCATGTTTTGGCGCAATACTTGATCATCCAATTGAGCCAAAATTTGTCCTTTTTTAACAGATTGACCTGGTTTTACATAAATAGCCGTAACCAAACCTTGCGCTTCGGCACTTACTTGTACATTTTGCTCGGCATCTACCTTACCTTGTACCACTAAAAAATTGCGAAAAGTTTCTTCTTCCACCGTAAATACGTTTACCTGCTTGGTATTAGCTACGGCAGCTTTGGCACCCACTGCGGCTTCTAGCTCGGCAATTTTTTGGTTTAACGTAGCTCTTTCCTTTTTCAGCTTCTCTAATTCAACTTGTTTATCTCCGCTATTGGATCCACAAGCGGCTAAAAACAAAGCAATACTGATGTATAAAATTGATTTCATATGATTTTGATATAATTATTTAGTAAGTAATTCGTCCTAAGGCTCTATCTAAATTCACTTTATTAATGAGTGATTCATACAAAGCATTGATATAATTGTTTTGTGATTCTTTTAATGAAGTTTCAGCGGCAGTAACCTCTAAACTAGAGCCTACGCCCTGTTCGTACTTTACTTTAGAAATACGCAAAACCTCTTTGGATAATTCCATGTTGCGTTTCTGATTTTCGAGAGATTGTAAGCCATTTAAAAAACTGGTTTTAGCTTGATTGATTTCTAAATTGATGCCATTTTGCAAATTGGCTAAATCATTGGTCGATTTTTGCACCTCTAAACGGGCATTTTTAATTTTATAAATACGCTGTCCGCCGCTTATGATAGGTAAACTTAACTTTAAGCCCACCAAACTTGTTGGGTAGTAATTTGAATAAAGCTGTGAAAATGAATTATTTTGATAACTATTAGAAGTGCTCCCAAAGGCCACAATTGATGGCAAAAATTCACTTTTGTAGCGCTTTAAATTTAACTCATTAAGCTTTTTTTGTGTTTGGCCCAACGAAAACTCTACCCTATTTTTATAGGCTAAACTGTCGGAAACAAGCACTTCGGCTGTTAAACTGAGTTCTTTAATAGTATCACTTAAAGTCAAATTTGCTTCGATGGGCATTCCCATCTGAAACTTCAGCAAATTGGTATTAAGGGCCAATAAACGTAGTACATTTTCACGTTCAGTTTCTAAATTATTGGTCAATACACGTAGGCGGTCTACATCTACTTTTTCAACTAAGCCATTCTTGTAATAGGCCTCAATATCGTGTAGGGATTTATGCAAACGAAGCAAATTGGCATCTAACAAACCCAATTGTTCATTGCTAACCAATACCGAATAATAGGCTTTGCTTACGGCAACAGCGGTTTCAATTTTAGTACGTTTGCTATTTCTAATAGATAATTCTTTGTAGGTTTTAGCGGCCTGCAAGCCAACAAGGTATGAACCATCAAAAAGTAATTGAGAAGCCTCTAAACCCAAGGCAGATTGGTATTTAACGCCAAACTGAACAGGCACTTGCGTCCCTGGCTGTTCGAAAAAATCGCCAGGTAATAAGCTTGTAGGCAACTTTAAAAAATCCTGAAAGCTAAAACTACCCGATACTTGCGGCAAACCAATGCCAGTAGTTTGTTTTACCGTATTTTTAGCAATTTGCTCATCTAGTTGTGCATTCAGTACCGCCGCTTGATTTTTAAAGGCATAATCTATAGCCTGGGTTAAGGTAAAAGTATAATTGGCCGTGCTTTGTGCCGAAAGGCTACTAAAGCCAAACATCGCTATACCTAAAAAGGTGTAGAATTTGTTATTCATATATAGTTTATTAATGTGCTTGTTCATACTGCTTGGTTAACTCGTAGCCTTTTGGAGTGCAAATACCGTAAATAAAATGTAGTGTGAGCTCTTTAGCAACTTGCAATACACCAAATCGCTGCACCGGAAAAACAAATTGATTGAATGAAACCTCAATTTGTTCTACCCGCATGATACTTAATATATCTACATCTACTTCTGCTCTATAATAACCCTCTTGGACTCCCCAAACAAGATTATCTCTTACTTTTTCTAGTAAAATACGCTCCCTAAAATCTTTAAAATACGCCCAAGCCTGCGGATAAAATTTTTGCAGATCGTAAAACATGCTTGGGTTTGTTTTAGATAGCATAGCCTCTAAATTGGCTATACCAAAAAACATTTCGTGGATGGCATTGCTTGCCTTATCTCTAGCTTCTTGAATGATACCGATTTGGGCATCAATTTTAGTACGCATGAGCTCTAAAACAAGCTCGTTTTTATCTTTAAAATGCTGATAAATAGTTTTTTTTGACATGCCCAAGTGCTTGGCAATATCATCCATGGTGATACTTTTAATGCCATATTGGCTAAAAAGTACATCAACTTGTGCAAGAATGTGTGAGCGGCTATCCAATAAGTAGTTAATTATCGGCTGCAAAACTATGGAAACTTTTTTCAATTCCAAAGTTTCCAACTTTTTATTCTGTCATAATAATGTTATTAAATTATTAAATTATAATTAATTAAAATGTATAAAATGTACTTTAAAATTAAAAAATGGACTAGAAATTATTTAGAAATAAGCGATTTAGAAACCGATAAAAAGGCGTAAATTTGCATAAAGCTGATTTTCATGAGTTTAACCCCTTTATCTGCCCTATCACCCATTGATGGTCGTTACCACAAAGTAACCAGCGAATTAAGCGCCTACTTCTCAGAATCGGCATTGATTAAATACCGAGTTTTTGTAGAAATTGAATATTTTATTGGCTTAGTAAGCTTACCCTTAGCTCAGTTAAAAGCTTTCCCTACAAGCAAATTTGATGCCCTACGCAAGATTTATGAAAATTTTAGTGAAGTGGACGCTTTGCACGTGAAGGAAATTGAAAAAACCACCAACCACGATGTAAAAGCAGTTGAATATTTCATAAAAAAGAAATTCGATGACCTGAATTTAAGTGCTTTTAAAGAGTTTATTCATTTCGGATTGACTTCCCAAGACATAAACAATACGGCCATTCCCTATTCAGTTAAATGCGGATTAGCCGAAAGCTATGTACCTGCACTGGAGCTGGTTATTCAAAC
>JBIIBV010000031.1:0-18694 GCA_044239195.1 Sphingobacteriaceae bacterium
GCTACAATTACGTTCATTCCCTCTTTCATAAATCGAGCGGCATCGCCAAACAAAAATTTAGGGATGTTAAATTGCTCAAAAGAAGTGTTGTCCATTACCACAAAATAATCACCGTCTTCGTATAGGTATTGGTAATCGTTGGTTTCTACCCTGCAAATTTCCACCTCTTCATCGGTACGGAAGCGGTATTCTACCAATTTTCCGGTTTTTACGTTACGCATTCGAGCCTGGTAGAAAGCCCGAAGGTTTCCCGGTGTGCGGTGAAGAAATTCTTCTACTGTAACCAACTCTCCGTTAAACCGAAGAATGTTACCACTTTTAACTTCTGATGCTTTTGCCATAAAAACCGAATTAATGATGCCTTAATGCATCTATTTTTGTGTTGCAAACTTAGGGTGTTTTTTACTATTTAACAATAGCCAAATACTATTGGTGCAGAGCTAAAACTTTTTGTAATCGGCAAGTTGTATTTGATGTGTACAATAGTCGTATTCGTGTTGCTGGTTAGAGCAAACCACCAAAGTTCTATTTACACCATATTGGCTTATTAACGAACGGTACCAAGTAATTCCTTGTTCATCGAGGTTGGCTGTGGGTTCATCGAGCAATAAGAGGGGTGTATCGGAAAAAACCCCTAAGGCTAGTTTTACCCGTTGTTTCATGCCCGACGAAAAATATTTAATAGCCTTGTGTTGTGCCCCTTTTAGGTTTAGGGTTTCTAATAAAGTTTCTTTAGTGATCCCCGGGAGTAGTTTTTTAAACTGAAAGTGGAAGTTTAGTTGTTCTTCGAGGGTAAACTCTTCAATGAGTTCTAAATAAGGTGCGGCTAAACTGAGGTATTGGTAAATATGTTCCGCCTCTACTTTTTTATCCCCTAATTCGTAGTTTATTTTTCCTTCAGATGAACTTAGGTTACCGGCAATAAGTTGTATTAAGGTTGATTTTCCACTGCCATTGCTGCCCAAAACGGCATAAGATTGTTCGGGTTCGAGTGTGTAAGACAGCGATTTAAAGATCCATTCTTGGTTAAATCTTCTTCCGATATTTTCAAGAACAACCCTCATGTTAGTTAGCCGTTGCCAAAACCTTTCATTACCCCGCGGTTGGAGTTGCGAATGAAGTTTACAATTTCATCACGCTCTTCGGTGGGTTTAAAACCAGCTTCTACCAAGTCGAGCGCTTTGGTTGTATTGCTATTTTTTAAGAACAAAACCCTATAGATATCTTGTATTTCGTTTATTTTTTCGGAACTAAACCCACGGCGACGCAAGCCTACCGAGTTGATACCCACATAAGAAAGTGGCTCTCTACCCGCTTTGGTATAAGGTGGCACATCTTTACGTACCAAAGAGCCTCCCGAAATCATTACATGGGCTCCAATACTTACAAATTGGTGTACCGCACTCATTCCACCAATTATTGCAAAATCATCAACCGTAATGTGGCCCGCTAATTGAACACCATTTGCTAAAATGCAATTATTGCCTACCACACAATCGTGTGCAATGTGGGTGTAAGCCATTAACAATACATTGTTTCCTACACGTGTTTCTTTTCTGTCTGATGTTCCACGGTTAATGGTTACACATTCTCTAATGGTGGTATTATCGCCAATAACCACCAAGGTGTCTTCCCCGCCAAATTTTAAATCTTGTGGAACGGCAGAAATTACTGCTCCTGGAAAAATACGACAGTTTTTTCCAATGCGTGCACCATTCATGATGGTGGCGTTTGAACCAATCCAGGTTCCTTCACCAATTACCACATCTTTATGTATGGTAACAAAAGGCTCAATAACCACATTTTCTGCAATTTTTGCTTGCGGATGAATATATGCTAATGGTTGAATCATAGATTTAGTGTGTTTTTCTAACTATTTGTGCCATTAATTCTGCTTCTACAACAATTTTATCACCCACGGTGCCTACGCCCTTCATTTGTGCAATTCCTCTTCTAATGGGTGTAATTAAATCGCACCGAAACACTACTGTATCTCCAGGTAACACCTTTTCTTTAAAACGTGCATTTTCTATTTTTAAAAAATAGGTGAGGTAGTTTTCTGGATCGGGAACGGTGTGCAGTACCAAAATGCCTCCGGTTTGGGCCATGGCTTCAATTTGTAATACACCAGGCATTACGGGTGAGCCCGGGAAATGTCCTTCAAAAAATGGCTCTCCCATACTTACGTTTTTAACCCCAACCACATGGTTTTTGGTTAATTCGAGTATTTTATCTACCAATAAAAATGGAGGACGGTGTGGCAAAATGTTCATAATTTGAACCGTATCGTATACCGGTGTAGCGGTTAAATTATATTTTGGTACGTGTTTTTTGCTGGTATCTTTTTTCCACTGTGCTTTAATCTTTTTTGCAAAGGCTACGTTGGCTGCATGGCCTGGTCGGGCCGCCATAATATGGCCTTTTAGTGGAACACCCACTAAGGCTAAATCGCCAATCATATCTAATAATTTATGGCGTGCAGGTTCGTTTTGGTGGCGTAATTTTATATTATTTAAAATCCCTTCACGGGCCACATCAATATCATCTTTATTAAAGATTTTGGCCAAGTGTTTCAATTCTTCTTTGCTTACTTCTTTGTCTACTACAACAATGGCATTGTTTAAATCACCGCCTTTAATCAGGTTGTTTTCTAACAACATTTCTAATTCGTGTAAAAAGCAAAAAGTACGGCAAGAGGCAATTTCTTTTTTGAATTCACCAAGTGTAGTAATGGCCGCATGCTGACTTCCTAAAATGGGTGAATTGTAATCAATCATGCAGGTAAACCGGTAATCGTCTAGAGGCATGGCTACCATTTCCACCTTACGATCGGGCTCGGTATAGTGAATATTTGCAGGAATGGTGTAATATTCTCTTTCGGATTCTTGATCAACGAAACCCGCTTGTTCTAATGCGTCTATAAATTCAATGGAACTCCCATCCATAATTGGAATTTCGGGCCCATCTAATTCCATTAACACGTTATCTACCTCACAACCCACCAATGCAGCCAATACGTGTTCAATGGTACTTACGCTGGCTCCATTTTGAGTAATAGTGGTTCCTCTGGAGGTGTCGGTTACATTGTCTACATCGGCATCTATAACCGGATTTCCGGGTAAATCTACTCTTGAAAATTTATATCCATGGTTATCTGGAGCGGCTTTAAAGGTGATGTTTACCGCTTCTCCAGTATGTAAACCCACGCCCGAAAGCGAAAAAGAAGATTTAATGGTTCGCTGTTTGATATTCATAGTTCTTTTGTATAAAAAAGGGTAACTCCATGAGCCTACTCTTTATTTTTTTAAATTTTTTAACTCGTTTTCTAGTTCGGCTAGCCTACGTTCTAATTCTGGCAAGCGCTGATAAACAACTTGAGAACGTTGATTATTGATAAATGGTGTGGCCGGAACGCCAGCCCATTTTTTACCCTCTTCTGTTAGCGACCGAGTAATACCCGATTTTGCTTGTATTTGACTACCGCTAGCAATATTTATATGCCCCACAATTCCAACTTGTCCGCCAATCACATTTTGGTCACCAACCTTAGCACTTCCCGAAATACCAGTTTGAGATGCAATAACCGTATTGGCACCTATTTCTACATTGTGTGCTACCTGAACTAGGTTATCTAGCTTTACCCCTTTGTGAATGATAGTAGAACCCATTGTGGCTCTATCTATTGCGGTATTGGCACCTATTTCAACATCATCTTCAATAATTACGTTGCCAATTTGGCTCACCTTACTGTAGCTACCATCGGCAAGGGGTGCAAATCCAAAACCATCACTACCCACCACAGTTCCCGAATGAATAATTACTCGGTTTCCTATACTGGTTTCGAAATATAATTTTACACCTGGAAATAAAACACAATCTGAACCTACAGAAACACTGTCTCCAACGTAAACTTGCGGGTATATTTTACTATTATCACCAATAATTGCGTTAGCGCCAATGTAGGCAAATGCTCCAATGTATACGTTTTTGCCAATTTTTGCGCTCGGGTGAATAAAACTAGGCTCTTCTATCCCGTGTTTATCCATTTTGGCGGTATTGTACATTTCTAATAACACCGAAAATGCGCTATAGGCATCGGCTACCCGAATAAGGGTGGCATTAACAGCTTGTGTACACACCAAGTTCTCATTTACAATTATAATTGAAGCTTTAGAGCTGTATAAATAGGGTTCGTATTTCGGATTGGCTAAAAAAGATAAGTCGCCAGCTTGGGCTTCTTCAATTTTTGCCAACTTACTTACTGCCACAAGGGGATCTCCCTCTATGGTTCCATTTAATAATTGCCCTATTTGTTGAGCAGTAAATTGCATGCGTTAGGTTTTTGTTGAACTTGGTATTTAACTCACAAAGTTAACCTTATTTAGTGTTTAGCCTAACAAAAATTAAATTAATGGCTAATTCACCAATTCTTTAAGATAACAAAAAATGTATTTCTTAACTGTTTTTGCCAATGCTTCTAGGTTAGAATTATCAGATGCTTGGGCAATATCTACCACAGAGCCATCTTTCATTAAAATTTGAATACTACCATCTCCTGGGCGATAGGCGCTGTTTTTAATAGAATCAGTAAATACAAAATAGGTCGCATCGTCTTCAGAAACATGATAAACGGTTTTAGCTTTTTCTACCATTTGGGTAATTACATGCAATTCGGGCGCTTGGTTGCTTATTTCTACTTGGTATAAATTTCTAGAAATGAGGTGTTTGCAGAGCGTTGATAAAATAAGGTCGCTATCTTCTGCCCATACTTTTATGGAGGTAAATATATCGTGATCGTCTAGCAGCGCAAAACGCTCTAGGTGTATGGGGTTATCTAAAAAGTCTTCTTGTTTGATAATATTGTTTAGAAAATGTGCTAAACTGGGTGTAGCAAATAATATTTTTCCATCTAAGGCAAGTTCTCTTGCTCGTTCTAAAATTTTAATCAGCAACTGTTCACCCGCAATAACCGTTTTGTGTAAATATACTTGCCAATACATCAACCTGCGGGCAATAAGAAATTTTTCGATGGAATAAATTCCTTTTTCTTCTACCACTAATTGGCCGTTATGTACGGTGAGCATTTTAATAATGCGGTCTGAACTTATTACCCCTTCCGAAACACCGGTAAAAAAACTATCGCGATTGAGGTAATCCATCCGATCTATATCCAGTTGCCCAGAAATCAATTGTGAAAGGAATACTTTGTGATATTTTTTGGTAAAAATGGCAATGGCCAAATCCAACTTGCCACCAAATTGGATATTTAAACTATCCATTAATAAAGAGGAGAGGTGTTCATGCGATACCCCTTCAATTAACACATGTTCTAGCGCATGCGAAAAAGGCCCATGGCCAATATCGTGTAGTAAAATGGCAATTTGCACCGCCTCTTCTTCTTCGGGCGTAATATCTGCACCCTTTGATCGTAAGGTTTCTACAGCCATACCCATGAGGTGCATGGCTCCTAATGCATGATGAAAACGGGTGTGTAATGCCCCCGGATATACCAGGTGCGTCATCCCCAATTGTTTAATGTAGCGCAAGCGCTGCATATAAGGATGTTGCAGTAAATCGAAAATCAGCGCTGTGGGTATGCTGATAAATCCGTAAACTGGGTCGTTGATGATTTTTTTCTTATTCAAAGCGATGCAATATACATTACAAAAATTGCTAAATTAAATGAGACAAAAAACAGCCAATGTTGGCGTATCTTAGCGTTTAACTAGAAGCAATACGGTATGCAAGAAACTTATATACTTTGGGCAGACGACGAAATTGATTTATTGCGCCCTCATATCTTGTTTTTAAACGACAAAGGTTACAAGGTTAAAACTGTTACCAATGGCCGCGATGCGCTCGAAGTATTTAAAAAAGAACATTTCGACCTTGTTTTTTTAGATGAAAACATGCCGGGCTTAACCGGCCTCGAAACACTTACCGAGATAAAGAACATCAGTCCAGAAACCCCTGCCGTATTAATTACCAAGAGCGAAGAAGAATATTTAATGGAGGATGCCATTGGGTTTAAAATTGATGATTACTTGATAAAACCCGTTAATCCCAAACAAATCCTGCTCACTATAAAAAAGCTAATTGATAATAAACGTTTGGTGAGTGAGAAAACTTCCATGGCCTACCAACAGGATTTTAGAAACCTGGGCATGATTTTGAACGAAAAGCTGAATCACGATGAATGGGCAGATGTATATAAAAAACTTGTTTTTTGGGAACTTTCTTTAGATAATTTGGAAGATGCCGGCATGCACGAAATCTTAACCACCCAAAAAGAAGAAGCCAATGCACAGTTTTTTAAATTTATAGAGAAGCAGTATGTGCACTGGGTTAATAACCCCAACGATGGGCCATTAACATCCGACCAACTTTTCAGAAAAAAAGTATTCCCCACACTTTATACAGCACAGCCCACATTTTTTATTTTAATAGATAATTTACGCTACGACCAATGGCGGGTGCTCAACTCGGTAATTACCGAATATTTTCGCCTAGACGAAGAGGAGCATTATTATAGTATTTTACCCACCGCTACCCAATATGCCCGCAATGCTATTTTTTCGGGTTTAATGCCCTCAGAAATGGAAAAGAAATTTCCTCAATATTGGCAAAATGATGAAGATGAAGGCGGCAAAAATTTACACGAAGCCGATTTTTTAAAAGAACAAATATCCCAAGTGTACCGCAAAGAGTGCCGCTTTAGTTACCACAAAATTTTAACCGCCGAAAAAGGTCGCGAATTAACCGATAATATCAGCAATTTATTATCAAACGACCTGAATGTATTGGTGTACAACTTTGTAGATATGCTTTCGCATGCCCGTACCGATATGGCAATGATTAAAGAATTAGCTAGCGACGAATCGGCTTACCGTTCCCTTACGCTTTCTTGGTTTATGCATTCGCCCTTATTGGATACGCTAAAAAAACTGGCCAAGAAAAAAGTGCGAATCATCCTCACCACCGATCACGGAACTATTCGGGTAAAACACCCCGTAAAAGTAATTGGCGATAGAAATACCAATACCAACTTGCGCTATAAACAAGGCAAAAACCTCAATTTTAACCCTAAAGAAGTATTTTTAGTAAAAAACCCGGGTGAAGCCAAACTACCCCTACAACATTTAAGCTCTAGTTTTATTTTTGCTAAGCCCGATGATTTTTTTGTGTACCCCAACAACTACAATCATTTTGTAAACCACTACAACGATACCTTCCAGCACGGAGGTATTTCGCTAGAAGAAATGATTGTGCCCTTTGCTACGTATTTACCTAAATAATATTTTTGTGGCATGATTACACTCGTTTCCTCTATAGAAAAACTCGATGAAGCTGCACAAGAGGTACTTCTTTATGCCCAAGACTATAAAATATTTTTGTTTTTTGGCGATATGGGTGCTGGTAAAACCACGCTAATTAAGGCTATTTGTCATTCTTTGGGTGTAAATTCAGCGGTGAGTAGCCCTACGTTTTCTTTGGTAAATGAATACGAATACCCTGGAGGCTTGGTGTATCATTTTGATTGTTACCGATTAAAAACACCTACCGAGGCCCTCGATTTTGGTATAGAAGAATACTTAAGTTCCGACAGTTATTGTTTTATTGAATGGCCTGAAAAAATAGATGATTTTTTGCCAAGTAGCTACCTTAAAATTAGCATTAGCAACCAAGAAGATCCGCAAAAGCGACACATCAAATTAGAGAAAATAGGCTAATGCTATGCAATCGGGTACGTTCTTAAAAACTGTACCGATTTTTCTATATCCGGAGCTAAAAAGCGATCTTTTTCTAAAACAGGCACCACCGCTCGGTAGGCCGTTACAATTTTTTCTAATTCAGGGGAACTTTTTTTCGGTCGTCTAAAAGAAAGCGCTTGGCAAGCATTCATGAGTTCGATGGCTAAAATGCGCTCTACATTGGTACATACCCGTAAACATTTGGTAGCCCCGTTGGCGCCCATACTTACATGGTCCTCTTGTCCATTGCTCGATACAATAGAATCTACCGAACTAGGCGTACACAGTTGTTTATTTTCACTGGCTATGCCGGCTGCGGTGTATTGTGGAATCATATAACCCGAGTTTACCCCAGCCTCTTGAATTAAAAATGGAGGTAAACCACGCTGACCCGATATCAATTGAAAAATACGTCTTTCAGAAATAGAACCCCATTCTGCTAAAGCGATGCATAAAAAGTCGAGTGCCAGTGCCAAGGGTTGCCCATGAAAGTTACCTGCCGAAATAATTTCGTCGCTTTCGGGGAAGATGTTCGGATTGTCGGTTACTGAGTTTAGCTCCGTTTCCAGTACCGAAGTCACATAGCGCAAGGTATCTTTGCTGGCACCATGTACCTGGGGCATACAGCGAAACGAATAGGGATCTTGAACTTGTTTCCCCGGCTCGTTTACCAGTTCGCTATTTTTTAATAAATTAAAAAGTCGATCGGCTGTTTCTACCTGCCCTCGATGTGGGCGAATGAGGTGACTATCGGGTTTAAATGGATCAATACGGCAATTAAAACCATCTGCGGAAATACTACCCGCAATATCGGCCCAAGCAGCTAGCTTTTGGGTTTTTAATAAGATATATACCCCATAGGCCAACATAAATTGGGTGCCATTGATGAGTGCCAAACCTTCTTTAGATTGTAATTGAAGTGGTTTAAGTCCGTGTTTAGTTAGAGCCGTTTTTGCAGGCACTTGTTTTTCGCCTTCCCAAACCTCCCCTTCGCCAATAAGCGGCAGCGCCAAGTGTGCCAAAGGGGCTAAATCTCCCGAAGCACCCAATGAACCTTGCGTATAAATAACCGGGACTATATTCTTATTGTAAAAAGCAACCAAAAGCTCTACGGTTTGTAGCGCTATTCCCGAATGCCCATAAGCCAGCGATTGAATTTTTAGCAGAAGCATTAATTTCACCACCTCTTGGGGCACAAATTCGCCGGTGCCGCAAGCATGTGATAGCAATAGATTGTGTTGCAAATCTATCAATTGATCATCGGATACTTTTACGTTTTGAAGAAAGCCGAAGCCCGTATTGATACCATAAATTGGCTCGGAACTATTAGCCATTTTTTGATCTAAAAATGCACGACAAGCTTCAATTTTTTCTTCTGCTTCGGGACTAATAGTTAGTGTGCATTTGCTTTCAATAATCTCTTTAATAATTGAAAGAGAAAGCGCTTGGTTGCCTATGGCGAATGTTTTCATTCTTTCTAATTGGTTCCCAAAAATGTAAAAAAGGAATCAATAAAAGGAATTAATTTTTGAAAGGGAGGTAATTTAGGGTAGCGTTTACGGCAATTCGCTCGGCAATTTTATTAAACACCAATTTAGGGATATCAATTTTATGATCGGCCAAGCTAATGTTAAAGCGGGTATCAAGTTTTATTCCCCCTTTGCTTACGGTTATTTTACCCGTTAAAGTCCGCTTTTGATCAACTCCGTGTAGATTTAATACACCCACCGCCGAAACATCGTACACACCATCTTTAGAAAAATCTGTGCCTGCACTTATTTTACCCTTAAAGGTGGCATAGGGGTAGCGGTCGCTTTCTAAGTATTTTTCATTAAAATGTTCCTGCATGAGTTTGTTTTGAAACTCAAACTGATTGATGGGAACCCGGACCAAAATTTCCAAGCTTTGCGTATTTAGCATAGAAATTACGTGCTTGTTTTTAGCATCAATATCTTCGAGCGGTGCACTAGAAAAGAATGTTATTTCTCCTTTGGTGGTTGATACCACATTTTCTTGGGCAAACATTTGTAAAATGCCAATACCCATTAGTAGGCTAAGTAAAAGTGCTTTCTTATTCATGATGAATTATTTCAATACCGATAAAACGCAAAAATTAAGCCAATTGGTATTCGATAACCTAAAATTAGGCCAATTGGGCTAATAGGGCTTGTATAGAAAGGGTACTTTGCTCCCCGCTTTCCATATTTTTTAGGCTTAAAAGACCAGATGCCATTTCTTCGCTACCTATTAGAATTACATAGGGAATACGTTTGGCATCGGCATAGCCCAACTGTTTTTTAAGCTTGGCGGCTTGTGGGTACAGTTCTGTAGCAATGCCTGAAGCACGCAATTGGCTTAAAATAGGAAGCGCAAATTTCTCGGCAGCCTCGTCGAAATTACTAATGAGCACTTTGGTACTTTCGGTGGTGTTTTTAGGGAAGGCGTTTAACTCTTCTAATACATCGTAAATGCGGTCGGCACCAAAAGAAATGCCCACACCACTTAGGTTTTTTAAGCCAAACATGCTGGTTAAATCGTCGTAGCGGCCACCACCACCAATGCTACCCATAGCAACCTCGTTGCTTTTTACTTCAAAAATAGCACCGGTATAATAGTTTAAACCACGAGCCAAGGTGATATCTAAGGCTACATTTGGTAGCGCAGCATTAGGCGTTTGCAGTTGTTGGATGTAGGTAAAAATGTTTTCTAACTCTTCAATCCCTTTTTGCCCAATTTCCGAAGAAGCCAACACTTTTTTAAGTGCTTTAATTTTTTCTGAGTTGCTACCCTTTAACTCGATAATGGGTTGCAATTTTTTTATATCACTTTGTGTAAAGCCACGCTCCAATAATTCTTTGCATACACCATCAAAGCCAATTTTATCCAATTTATCAATGGCCACCGTCATATCAATAATGAGTTCGGGTTTCCCAATAATTTCGGCAATACCCGATAATATTTTGCGGTTATTAATGAGGATGCTGAAATCTTTTAAGCCCAATTGGCTTAGTGCTTCTTGGTAAATAAGCACAAATTCTGCTTCGTTTAGTAAACTTTCGGAGCCCACCACGTCGGCATCGCATTGGTAAAATTCTCTATAACGCCCCTTTTGTGGCCTATCGGCCCGCCAAACGGGTTGTATTTGAAAGCGCTTAAAGGGTAAAGAAATATCGTTTTGATGAGCCACCACATAGCGGGCAAAGGGCACGGTTAAATCGTAACGCAATGCTTTTTCAGATACTTTGCTGGTAAGTTTTTTGGCATCTCCTACCTGTAATTCTTCGGGACTTACCTTTGATAAGAAATCTCCGGAATTGAGAATTTTAAAAATTAACTTATCACCCTCATCGCCATATTTACCGGTTAAGGTTTCCAGGTTTTCCATGCTGGGCGTTTGAATTTCTTGGTATCCAAACTTGCGAAACACGCCTTTTATGGTATCGAAAATAAAATTTCGTTTAACCATTTCTTCGGGCGAAAAATCGCGGGTGCCTTTAGGAAGTGTGGGTTTGGTAGTGGCCATGGATATAAAGGTAGTAAAAATCAGCTTTTATTGCTTTTTGCCTCTGCAATGAATTGTTTGCAGCCCTGTTCTATGAGTTGATATACGGGTTCAAAGAGTGCATCGTCAAAATACGGATCGGGAACAAAGTCGGTGCCGAGTAGTAGGCGCACCTTTTGTTTTTCTTCTTCTGATTGGGCTAAAGCCACTACATTTTTTAGGTTTTGGTCGTCCATCACCAAAATATGATCGAAACGAACGAAGTCTGCTTGTTCAAATTGACGGGCACGTTGCTCGGAAATATCGACACCCATTTTCCGAGCTACGGCTACCGACCGACTGTCTGGTGAGTGGCCAATATGCCAATTACCAGTTCCTGCCGAATCAATTTCCCAGCCCAAGCCTTCTGTGTTTGCCAGGTGTTCTAGAATGCCATGCGCCAGAGGCGAACGACAAATATTACCCAAACAAACCAGCAGTACTTTCATGAATTTAGCTGCCGAAAATTTGGTTTAACAATCCTCCCAAGCGAATACCGCCTTTTAATAACTGATTGTTTACCGTGTTGAGGTTATCGTAAATGTAGCGGTAGCTCAATTTATCGCCAAGGGTTATGCCACCGTAAATGGTTTGCGCCATGCCGTAAGTTTCGGTAATCCAGGCATTGATGGGTGCATGTTGCCACTCGGCTTTTTGTTTTGCACTGCAAAAATTAATGGCCTGGGTATATTCGGTATAACTCAGTTGTTGCGATTCTACCAATTCGGTATCCCACACACTATGCAAATTGCTCGATTTTCCGAACCAAGTCAGCTTTATATCGTTACCCCCTTTATCTTCGGCATGGCCGGTGTGCATGGGTTGGTGAACATCGCCTACAATGTGTACCAATAGCCGTATATAAATTATTTTTTGTGCTTTGGGAAGGTCTTTTTTCTTCAACTCACTTATTAAAAAATTCATTTTTGTGTAGGCATTTACCGTAGTATCGGCTTTTAACATTCCCTTTATATCGGCGGAGCTTAGGCCGGCAGTAAAATTTACAAAATGCCAATTGTATAGGTAATCGTAGCTTTTATCCGATTTTACAAAATCGGCCCAGTTACTACCCATGGCCAAGCTTTCGTTACCCAAAATAGCTTTAAGGGCTAACCGTGCTTTGGGATTTAAATTATTGTCGGCTATTTGTGCCACTACTCGGTGGCCCAACATGCCCCAAGCCATGCTTTGCGATGGAAGGTAAAGCAATAATCCGAACATTAATAGTTTGTTTAATAGAGAAGTTTTCATCTGTTTTAGTTTAGAGGCTTGGGTGTACATTCCCAAGATTGAGTTAGTTTTAAGGCGATGGGGTTTTGTTGATTTAGACTTTTAAGCGTCAATGTATCGCCCTTGGCTTTTTCAATTATAAGCGTGTTTAGGTATTGACCAATGCGGTAGCAACCCGA
Organism: Sphingobacteriaceae bacterium; assembly: GCA_044239195.1. Classification (GTDB taxonomy): domain Bacteria; phylum Bacteroidota; class Bacteroidia; order Sphingobacteriales; family Sphingobacteriaceae; genus JAIPAN01. Next base: position 12,702 of record JBIIBV010000031.1, read on the forward strand.
TATTTTTTGTTTACCATTTGCTTTGGTAAAGGTTCCGCTAAGGTATAGTGTATCGTTCCGCGATTCGTAGATGCCCCGAGCATATTCTTCCCATTGCCCATTGTTAAAGCAACTATCGGCATACACGTTGTTTTTGGCCGTGGTATTTAATTTCACATAAAACGAATCGCATGTAAAGCGAAATTGATGTTGGGTGTATTGCAATAATTCATTTTTATAGCTTTGGGAAACCTCTTCCCACTGGCCCTGAATGCGGCTAGAGCCCTTACCCTGATAATTGGGGTTAAAGCGACAAGCTACCCAAAAAACACTTGCTAATAAGAAAAGTATATATCCCTTTCGCATATTATTTTAGACCGCCAATCATGTCTTCTGGTCGCACCCAAGCGTCGAATTGTTCGTTGGTAAGTAAGCCCAATTCTAAGGCCGCTTCACGTAGCGATGTATGTTCTTTATGTGCTTTTTTAGCAATTTTGGCAGCGTTTTCGTAGCCAATATGGGGGTTTAGGGCGGTAACCAGCATCAACGAATTATCCACGTGTTTTTTAATACCCTCATAATTTGGTTCGATACCAATTGCACAATGATCGTTAAAAGAAACGCAGGCATCGCCTAACAAACGAGCCGATTGCAAGAAATTGGCAGCCATTACTGGTTTAAATACGTTTAATTCGTAATGTCCGTTAGAGCCAGCAATGCTAATGGTTACATCGTTACCCATTACTTGGGCGGCCACCATGGTTAGTGCTTCGTTTTGGGTGGGGTTTACCTTACCCGGCATAATAGAAGAACCCGGTTCGTTTTCAGGAATGTAGATTTCGCCAATACCCGAACGCGGTCCGGAGGCCAACATGCGGATATCGTTTCCAATTTTCATGAGCGATACCGCCAATTGTTTTAAAGCACCGTGGGTTTCTACAATAGCATCGTGGGCTGCAAGAGCCTCAAACTTATTATCGGCAGTACGGAATGGAATATTGGTGAATTGGGCAATATATGCTGCCACTTTTACATCGTAACCTTTTGGGGTGTTAATACCGGTACCAACTGCGGTTCCACCCAAAGCCAATTCGGCTAGGTGGTCTAGTGTATTTCTCAAGGCTTTTAAACCGTGGTTTAATTGCGAAACGTATCCAGAAAATTCTTGCCCGAGGGTAAGCGGCGTAGCATCCATAAGGTGGGTGCGGCCAATTTTAACCACATCTTTAAAGGCGGTTGATTTTGCTTGTAGCGTATCACGAAGTTTTTCTACCCCGGGAATGGTTACCTCTAGTACCGCTTTGTATGCCGCAATGTGCATGGCAGTTGGGTAGGTATCGTTAGATGACTGCGATTTATTTACATCGTCGTTTGGATGGATGAAGGGTGTGCCCTCTCCCAATTTATTTCCTTGAAGTACGTGTGCTCTGTTAGACACCACTTCGTTTACATTCATGTTTGATTGTGTGCCCGATCCGGTTTGCCAAATTACCAAGGGGAATTGGTCGGCAAGTTTACCGGCTAAAATTTCATCACATACTTGGGCTATTAAATCTCTTTTTTCTGTAGATAGAATACCGCAATCAGAATTGGTATAGGCCGCCGCTTTTTTCAAAAAGGCAAAGGCTTCAATAATTTCTTTTGGCATAGAAGCCTCGGGACCAATTTTAAAGTTATTGCGTGAGCGCTCGGTTTGTGCTCCCCAATACCTATCGGCAGGTACTTGTACCTCACCCATAGTGTCGTGTTCTATTCTGTATGTCATGGATTCATTTTTTAAAGCTCACAAATTTAACTTTTTTTATTCCAAACGTACGATTCGCGGCATTCTAAAATGTGCAAAATTCTTTTCGTTTTTTACCCTCAATTATTTATAATTTTCGCCCTTATTACCACACACCCGTATATGCGTTTTTCTTCTTATTTTTCTTTTTGTGCAGTACTGTGCATTATTTTTTTTGCTGCTTGTGGTTCTGCTTCTAATAAAAGATCGAAAGAAGATGACCGCACCGATAGTTTGGCCTTGCTTGTTCATCCGGAAAAGCTGAGTAAAGAAATTGACGCTTTTGTAGAGAAATTACACCGAACCCGACAGTTTAACGGCAATGTGCTGGTTGCCCGAAAAGGAAAAATTATTTACGAACGGGTTATTGGTTGGGCCGATTATTTGCATCGCGATAGCTTAAAAATAAATTCTGTATTTGAATTAGCCTCGGTTACCAAACCCTTTACCGCAACTGCAATTTTGCTCTTGGAGGAGCAGGGAAAACTCAACTTAGACCAAAATGTAAAAGAGTTTTTTCCAGACTTTCCTTATGAAGAAATTACCATCCGGTTGTTGTTGAGCCATCGTTCGGGCCTGATGAATTACGTGTATTTTACCGACGATATTTGGAAGGAAAAGATGAAACCCATGAGCAATATGGACGTGATGAAACTTATTGCCCAGCACAAACCTGCTCCTTATGCCCAACCCGATAAGGTATTTCATTATAACAATTCCAACTACATGGTGTTGGCTGCTATTATTGAAAAAGTGACCGGCAAAAGCTACACCCATTTTATGGAGAATGCTATTTTTAAGCCCCTGGGCATGAAAAATACACATGTATTTTCTACTACGGTTTTTAAGAAAATTCCAGTTGATGTGGTGGGGCACGATCGGGTTTGGCGACGCTCGGTGGTCCAAAATTTCTTAGACGGTCCGGTAGGCGACAAGGGTATTTACAGCACCCTACACGATTTGTATTTATTTGATAGGGCTATGAGAGCTGGTAAAGTATTGCGAAAAGAAAGCCTAGATTCAGCTTATACACCCCGTAATCCACTACAATACGGACATTTTAGCTACGGCTATGGTTGGCGTTTGTTTGACGCACCCAACCAAGAGGTGGTATATCATACAGGTTGGTGGCATGGCTTTCGCCACATTTTTGTTCGCGATTTAAAAAATGATGTAACCCTTATTTTTTTGAGCAACCTTACCAATGGCAGTTTACTCGGATTAGATGAGTTGTATCAATTACTGCACGTACCCGTAATTCGTAGAAATGCTTATTCGAGAGCAGGTGATTATATAGGTGGTGCTTCGGCAGAGGCCTCAGACGATTAGGTTATAGCCGGTTGGTATCAATAGTGGCCAATCCCTTTTTTAGAGTGAACAATACATATTCCCGGTTGCGGTGCAAACGCTCCATTAAGTGCGAAATTAAGGCCTCTTCTTTTCCTTCTTGAAAAAATAAATCTTCTTCACTTAGGTAAATGTATTTGCGTTTTAATTTGAGTTTTAAACGCTGCCAATCGGATGTGCTAAGATGTAGTTCGTTCATACCCCGCAAAAATAATACTTTGATAGCAATATGTAGGTGTTTTTAATGGTTTTTTAGCTCGGAAAACTCAATTTACCCATGCTTAAGGCGGGCATGTTTCCCAATACAAAGGGATTACCCACTAGCGTTTCGTTGGCCAATACTGCAAATAAAACGGCTTCTTTTGCTTCCGATTTTATCCCCAGATCTTCCACCGTTTTAATGGGTGTATCAGGAATGACTTGCTGTAGAAAACGCATCAAATAGGCATTTCGAACTCCACCACCACTGCAGTATATACTTGTATTTTCGATAATAAAGGGTTGTAGTTGTTGGGCAATGGCAATGGCTGTAAATTGGGTAAGGGTAGCCAGCAAATCAATAGCATTGATGTTTATTTCATGTTTACTTAAAAGCTCGTTCAGGCTTTCTAAATTAAATAATTCAGGACCGGTAGATTTTGGTAAGGGCGCTTTAATAAAAGTGCTTTGCATGAGCGCATCCAATAGGGCTTTATTTACGGTACCCGATTGAGCCAATTGCCCATCTGTATCGTAATCTTGCCCGAATTCTTTTTTTACCACCTGGTCTAAAAGTGTGTTTGCCGGACCAAGGTCACTGGCTACTACATCTTCTGATTGCCCATTCCTAGCCAAATACGTAAAATTGGCAATTCCACCCAAGTTCAATAAAATACGATGCTCTGTTGAACTGCTATACAGTAAATAATCGCCATAAGGAACCAATGGTGCACCCTCTCCACCAAAAGCAATGTGTTTTTGTCTAAAATCGCTTAGTGTGAGTATGCCTGTTTTTACCGCCAACTGGTCCCCATCGCCCAGTTGTAGGGTGCCGTTGCCAAAGTTTGGGTTTTGATGAAAATGTGCTGGAGTGTGGTATACCGTTTGCCCATGGCTGGCCAATACATCCACTTCCGAAGGCTGGATGTTCCACTCCGCTAAGGCATTTAAAACTAGCTCGGCATGCTTTTGGGCAATCGCCCCATTTAAAAGGGAAAGTCTTTCTAAATCGACCTGCTTTTTCGCAAAAACCTCAAGTATAAGCTCCTTAAATACGGTGCTGTATGCACTAGTTTTAAATCGCTCCAATATTACCTGGGTTTCTTTGCCAAAGCCCTTTATGGTGCACAGGGCAATATCCAATCCATCGAGCGACGTACCCGACATTAAGCCCAAAATTCTGCGCTCTGGCTTTTGGCAAATACTGAAAAGCTTTGTTAGGTTTTTATTCATACTAAACGAAGATACTAAAAAGCATTTTTGCTATTTAGTGCTGTAACTTTTCAGCACTAATTTGCTCTAAATTTAGGATTTATACCTTTTGTTTCAGACCTTTAAAAATCAAACACACGTATATGAAAAGCACACTTAAAATTTATGTTTTAGCCGCACTAGTTGCGTTAACTTTTAGCACGCAGGCTCAAAACAAGCCCTCAGCAAAAAAGGCCAGCGCCTCTAGCCAAATTTTACCACTAGACCCCAATGTAAAAACCGGCCGTTTAGCTAATGGTTTTACCTATTACATCCGTAAAAATGTAGAGCCTAAAAATAGAGCAACCCTCTATTTAGCTAATAAAGTAGGTTCTATTTTAGAGAACGATGACCAACAAGGCCTGGCTCACTTTATGGAGCACATGAGTTTTAATGGAACCAAGAATTATCCCAAAAACGATTTAGTTGGTTATTTACAAAAAGCAGGTGTTCGTTTTGGTGCCGATTTAAATGCATACACCAGTTTTGATGAAACGGTATATCAATTACCTATACCAACCGACGACCCGGAAGTGTTTAAAAATGGCATGCAAATTATGCGTGATTGGGCACAAGATGCTACACTAGACGTGGATGAAATTAACAAAGAACGAGGCGTTGTTTTAGAAGAAAAACGTTTAGGTAAGGGTGCTGCACAGCGTATGCAACAACAATATTTGCCAGTAATTTTCAACGGTTCTAGATATGCAAATCGTTTACCCATTGGTACCGAAGAGGTACTGAAGAATTTTAAACCCGAAACCATCAAATCATTTTATACCGATTGGTATCGCCCCGATTTGCAAGCGCTTATTGTGGTTGGTGATATAAATGTAGCGGCTGTAGAACAACAAATTAAAACACAGTTTGCCGATTTAAAAAAACCAGCTAAAGCAAAACCGCGTACCCAATACAACATTCCTTTAAGCGGTACCAATCAATTTATTGCAGTTACCGATAAAGAGTTTCCGGTTAGTGTAGTTCAGATGATTATTAAACACCCGGAACAAGTTATTCGCACCGATGTAGATTACCGTGGAAGTATTGTACAAGCCTTGTTTAACCGAATGATGCAGGCCCGTTTTGTGGAATTGACCAAACAGGCCAATCCTCCCTTTTTACAAGCTGGTGGTAACATAGGTGGATTCTTGGCCGGCCTTGATGCCTTTACCTTATTTATGGTAGCTAAACCAGGTGAACTTGAAAAAGGTTTCAAAGCGGCCTTAACCGAGTCGGAGCGCATTAAGAAATTTGGTTTTACCCAAACAGAATTAGATAGAGCCAAACAATCTTATCTTTTACAAATAGAATCTTCTTTTAAAGAAAAAGATAAAACACAATCAGATGCCTATGTAAATGAATATTTGCAATATTTCTTAAAGGGACAAGCATCTCCGGGTATTGAATATGAATTTACATTAACACAAAAACAAAC